>JBBQJF010000225.1:0-8599 GCA_038325665.1 Dehalococcoidia bacterium
ACCGCCACCTGCTGCATATAGTGTTGAAACAGCTTGGTTTCGGGGAAGAAGCGATTAAATCGCTCGATGTTGCCGTGCAAGAACACTCGCTCCCATGGCACCAGCACATCCTCGAAGATCGCCATCGCGTCCATCTCTTCGAAGCGCGACGCCAGAGGGTGATCAAAGCTGCTCCGCTCGAGGTCAAAGGTCTCGCGACAGACGAAACGCAGGCCGGCGGTTGCGATAGGAATGGCGAACGCGAGGGCATAGCGCTCCTCGCCGGGTGTGGGGGCCAGGGGGTTGCCGGGGAGTACGATCAGATCATCGGTGAACGGCGCGAGCGTCGCCAGCATCCGCGCGCCGCGCACGATAAGTCCGGCATCGGTTTCGCGCACCACGCCGAGGGCGATATAGGGATCGGCAAGATCGGCGTTGGCGGCGGCGCGGTTGACCTGAGGGCTGATCAGCGTGTGCGTCAGGCAGAGGTCGCGCTCGCGGGCGACGGCGTGGTAGCGGCGGATGTTCTCGCCGAAGCGTGGCTCTATTGAGGCGAAATAGTCCGAGGCCATCGCGCAGGCCGATACCTGGGCATTGACATAATCGGGTGTGCGACCCATCCAGCCGCCGGTGGCGGAGGCGGTGACCTCGTAGGCGCGGCGGCGGCGGATGATCTCCTCGGGCGTGGACGGCAGCAAGAACGAGAGCGCGACCGGGTCGCCGGTGTCCGGCGACGGAAAGGTCAGCCGGTCGCGCCAGCGCGGGTCGCACTGCAGGTCATAGAGCCGCGCCACCGAGCGGGCGGCGCTCCGCAGGCCGGGATGGGTGGTCACGTCCGTGACGCGCTCGCCGCCCAGCCATACCTCACGCCCATCTTGCAGCCCCTTGAGATAGTCCTCGCCGCCGCGAACAGCCATCTTTCCCACTCCTTCACTCGGCCTGTCAGCCGCCCACCGGCAAAGTGATGGAGGCAGTCTATCCGCGTTTCACCGGGGCTGGTAGCCCCGCGCCACTCGCACGGTGTGTGGCAACCGGCACGCGATCTCGCCTATCTGGATGATCGAAACCGGTGTGGAATGTGGTATTGTGAGGGCGCGTGTGGGATATGACATGTGGATACCCACGACGACCGTGGCTGAGCCGGGTGCGGCCAGCCGGCCCTCATGATGCCGACCGGGAGATGAGCCAATGACAACGCACGAGACGGATACGCGGCAGGATGCACCGGTGCAGTTCACCGAGCGCGCCCGCGAGAAGGTCAAGGGCTTCATGGCCAGCCGCGGCAAAGATGGCGCGGCGTTGCGGGTCGGCATCCAGGGCCGGACATCGAACGGCTTCAACTACGCGATGAACATCGTCGATCTCGACGACAAGGACGCCACCGACCTCGTTCTCGATATCGGCGAGTTCCACACGCTGATCGACAGCATGAGCCTCGAAAACCTGCGCGGGGCGACAATCGACTTCGTGGAAACGGGTGCGGGGAGCGGCTTCCAAATCGAGAACCCCAACCCCGTGTGGCGCGACGAAATCGCGTTGCTCGTCCAGAACGTCATTGATACACAGATCAACCCCGGCGTTGCCAGCCATGGCGGCGTCGTTGAGTTGGTTGATGTCAAAGACAACATCGCGTACGTACGGCTCGGCGGCGGTTGCCAGGGCTGCGGTATGGCCGATGTCACGCTCAAGCAAGGCATCGAGACGATGATCAAGGAGGCCGTGCCCTCGATCCAGGCGGTCCTTGATTCCACCGACCATGCTTCCGGCTCGAACCCTTATTACCGCCCGTCGAAGTAGCGGGCCGTTCACGACCACCTTCGCGTGGTGTCCGCGCGGAGTGGCCCTGAACGTGAAACCTCGCGTCTGGGCGACCAGGACGCACGCGATCCAGGCGCGACGGCAGTCGGACGGGTCTGTATTACACGATCTCAAACGTGAGGCGGCGATGCGCATCGCGTAGCGCCGCCTCAACGCGCTCGGGCGACTCACCACGGGCAAACATGAACCCGAGATAGCGAT
This sequence comes from Dehalococcoidia bacterium, assembly GCA_038325665.1. Classification (GTDB taxonomy): domain Bacteria; phylum Chloroflexota; class Dehalococcoidia; order CAUJGQ01; family CAUJGQ01; genus CAUJGQ01. The sequence continues at coordinate 1,999 of JBBQJF010000225.1, forward strand.
TGCCCTCCGGCAGCGGCACCACCTGAGCGCCAATCGGTATGCTCACCGTCACATCGACGATACCGGGCGCTGCCTTGGCGTCCTCCAGACCGTGGACCGCGTGCAATGTACCTGCCCGCGGGATCGGGAGCATCATCACGCCCGACGGCTGTTGCTCCCGCTCGAAGCGCGACACGTCGGCGCCGACGGCGTTTAACAGGATCATCTCCTCCAACGACATGCCGCCGCTGAACTCAAGCGTATCCGAACACAATCCGCCGATCGACCGCGCGGCGATTTCGATGACCCAGGCGCCGTCCGAATTGACGCGCAACTCGGCATGCACCGGCCCCTCGCGCAAACCGAGCGCCGCCGCGGCTCGCGCGGTCACGTCGCACACTCGCGTTTGGCCCTCAACAGGCAGCCGCGACGGTGTGACGTAGATCGTTTCCTCGAAGTAGGGGCCATCGAGCGGGTCGGGCTTGTCGAAGATCGCCAGCATCTTGAGCCGGCCGCCGATCATGATCCCTTCCAGCGCGACCTCGGGTCCGGGGATGAAGCCCTCGACCATAATCCGGCGGGCATCCTCGGCGCCGGCCGCGGCGACCTCAGGGTCCTGGAGGATGGCGCGCACGCGCTCGACAGCCGACAGAAACCCACCCGGATTGTCGGCGCGGATGACCCCACGGCTGGCCGAGAGGAACACCGGCTTGACCACACACGGATACGGGGTACGAAACGCGAGGTCGGTCAGGTCATCGTCGAGCGATGCCAGCTCAAATGGGGGTGAAGGCACGGCCGCACTGGCCAGCAGTTGCCGCATCACGTATTTGTTGCGTGTCGCCCGCACCGCCGCGACGCTATTGTGCCGCACCCCCAGCGCTTCGGCAGCCATCGCCGCCACCATGGTCGTATCGTCGTCCACACCGACGATCGCGTCGAACGGTTGCTCGTCAGCGGCTTCGGTTATCTGTGCAATCGCGCGCTCCGGCCGGCGAAAGTTGACCGTGATCGTGTTGCCGGACCTCGCCCGCGCGAGTGCCTGTCGCCGTTCGGAGCCGACCACAACCTCGGCGTCGAGCTTGCGCGCGGCGCGCATGAATGCGCGGGATCGATATGTGCGGGTCGCCATGAGCAGCAAAATTCGGTGCATGTCGGGATCACCTCCAGCCGCATCGGGGCGTTTGACGCGATAGTATCACCCCGCGGCTCAGCAGCGGTGTCGAGGCTCCGCAACGCGCGTCATCGGGCGGAGCATGTGGGATGTGTGCGAGTCGTGTGGCACGCGGGCCTGAGCGTGACCGCGCGGAGGTCGAACCCGAACCCGCTGGAGCAGGAGTCAGACACATCCGGCGCAAAACGCCACCGCGGTCGTTCAACTCGCGTGGTGGCGCGGTACAATGGCACGCATGAACCGCAACGCCGAGATTGCCGGCCAGTTCGATGAGATCGCGGATCGCCTCAGCCTGCTCGGCGAGAGCTGGTTCAAAATCCGCGCGTACCGCCACGCGGCACGGCTGATGCGTGAGACATCCGAGGACATCGCGCGACTATCGGCCGATGTCGCACTCGCGGCGCTTCCCGGCGTCGGCGACGCGATCACCGAGAAGACCGCGGCGTACCTCGCCGGCGGCCACATCCCACTTCTGGACCGGCTGCGAGAGCAGGTTCCGGACGCACAACTCGATCTGTTGCGCTCGGGCGTTCCTCCGGCGAAGGTGCGCGCGCAATGGCAGCAACAACCCGAACAATCCCCACCGTGATGACGGGGCCGTGTCGCCCGGCGTCACCGGGCGTTAGTACTACAGTTTCACTTTGCGTCCTTTGCCATCGGAAAGGGGTCAGCCTTGAACCCGAGCGCCCGCCCTCGACAACTACCCTGGAGGCGCCACTCAGATTCTGCCGCGAGAAAGTGAGACTGTAGTATCAGGTAAGTTGCGGCGCCGTCCCCCCACCACCCACCACCCAACACCCATTCTGAAGGGAGGATTCCATGACCCGTGTCGTGTTCATGGGTTCCCCTGATTTCGCGGTGCCGGCGCTCGAACGGCTGATCGTCGACGGCCACGAGGTGGTGGGCGTCTACACCCAGCCGGACCGTGGAGCCGGTCGCGGGCGGGCGATGACCGCGCCACCCGTCGCCGCGTTTGCACGCGAGCGCGACTTGCCCCTCTTTCAGCCGCCCACTCTGCGCGACGAGCAGACGGTGAGTCATCTACAGTCGCTGATGCCCGATCTGATCGTGGTCGCCGCCTACGGTCAGATATTGCGGCGGCCGGTCCTGGACATACCACCGTACGGTGTGCTAAACGTTCACGCCTCCTTGCTGCCCCGATGGCGCGGGGCCAGCCCGGTGCAGGCCGCGATCCTGGCCGGCGACGCCGAAACCGGCGTATCAATCATGCAGATAGATGAGGGACTGGACACGGGTCCGGTGCTCGCCCGACGCGAGACCCCGCTCTCCGATTACGACACCGCCGGAACCGTGACCGACCGGCTCGCCCGCCTCGGCGCCGGCCTCTTGGCGGAAACCCTGCCAGCCTGGATCGAGCAGGAACTGACACCGGAACCGCAGGACACGGCACGCGCGACCCACGCGCCGCGCGTGGCCAAGGACGCCGGCCGGCTGGATTGGTCCTTGCCCGCCGTCGAGCTATGGCGGCGGGTACGCGCGTATAGCCCCTGGCCCGGCGCATTCACCGCCCTCCACGGCGGCCTGTTGCGGCTGCATGAAGCGTGGCCGCTCACGGGTGAATCGGGGCAGCCGCCGGGGACCGTGATCACCATCCCGGCAGGGGCAGCGGAACGGGTTCCGGCCGAGCGACCCCGGCCTGCCTTCGCTATTCAGACCGGTGAGGGGATTCTCGTACCGCTGAAACTTCAACGCGCCGGCAAGCGTGCGCTGTTCGCCGAGGAATTTGTCCGTGGCGAGCACGACCTGATCGGTCAAGCGTTGCGCGCGGTCTGATACACTGAGGGCCGTTGTGCGCGAGTCCTGCCCGAAGCGGTTGAGGCCGGCACTCCACGCGGCCCCGGTGACGACGTTTGACCGACATGTGTGGTCGCGTCACACCGGCGAGGGTAAGCGGTTAGCCGTCAGAGTTCAGTGACCATCGCGCGGGCGTGGGCGCTGAGGGCGGATTATCCTCACCGAGAAGCAGCGGGCTGATGGCTGAGCGCAAATGACTGAACTCTTACCGGCGAGGAACGATTCATGACGATGCCCGAGTTGCTTGACCTCACGCCGGATGAACTTCGTGCCCTGCTGAGCTCCTGGGACCAGCCGGCGTACCGCGCCGCGCAGATCCTACGATGGGTGTATCAGCGGGGGGCCACCTCGTACGACGACATGACAAATCTGCCGGCGGCGCTCCGTGCGAGGCTGTCGGCCGAGGTATCATTCGGCCCGCCGTCCGTGATCATCAACCAGGTGTCGGCGGACGGCAGCACGACCAAAGTGCTGCTACGGCTGGCCGATGGCAACACTGTCGAAACGGTGCTGATGCGCTATCAACCGACCGCGCGCGGCCGCGCTCGCAACACGGTATGTGTCTCCACTCAGGTCGGATGTGCGATGGCCTGCGTGTTCTGCGCGACCGGTCAGCAGGGGTTCTTACGTAATCTGAGCGCCGGGGAAATCGTGGCGCAGGTGCTGCACTTCGCCCGCGAGCTATCGAGCACCGGTGGCGCGACGGTGGCAAATGGGAACATCTCCCCGCCCGGGACGGAGGCCGGCATGCTGGACCGGCGCACCGGCCACGGTGTGAGGGCGCACCCCGGCGGCGACGGGCATATCACGAATCTCGTATTCATGGGCATGGGCGAACCGCTGGCGAACTACCGTCATACGATAGCGGCGGTGCGCGCGCTTCAGGGTTCGGAGCAGTTCGGGTTAGGCGCGCGTCATATCACGATATCGACGGTGGGACTCGTGCCGATGATCCGGCGGCTGGCGACCGAGCGATTGCAGGTCGGTCTAGCCCTATCGCTGCACGCGCCCGATGATGACCTGCGCCGTCAGTTGGTGCCCACCACCGCGCACACCATCGCCGAGATGGTCGCGGCCGCCCAGGAGTGGGCCACTTCCACCGGCCGCCGTTTCAGTGTCGAGTACGCCTTGATCGACGGTGTCAACGACTCACCGGCGCAAGCTAGACGGCTGGCGACGCTGCTGCGGGACATGTCGTGTCACGTTAACTTGATTCCGGTGAATCCGACCGCGAATCCCGCCACCACGCGCTCACGCCGCGCTCGTGTGCTGGACTTTGAGCGCGAGTTGCGCCTGCGCGGGATAGCGACCACCGTCCGCGTCGAGAAGGGTGTAGACATCGCCGCCGGCTGCGGTCAGCTTCGCGGCGACATCGAAGGACGCCATCCCAGGACAGTCTCCGATCTGAGCCTCATGGCGCCACCCGTGGCGCCTGACGTGAGTGTTCTACCAGGAGATGCCCTACCCGAAGCAACGGACATGGTGGACTCGTCAGAGGTTCTACCCGCGCTAGTGCCATAGGTGCACCCAGTTTGACCGGCGGGGTGGCACACACGGCGGCCGTCGCCGCCTCTCCGATGTGGCGCCCACCCGAGTCTGTGCGATCCCGATGACGGTTGTGACGCCGCGTTCAGGGAGTACGGGGCCGCTGTCGCTGGTGGCTATCCGGCGCCTCGCGTGGCGACTGGCAAGACAGGCGCGAGCGGATTGCGCCATCTGCCGCTGGGATGGTAAGCAAGATGCAGGGGTGGCCGCCAGCGGCTGTCTCATCCGCTGCAATCGGAGACGAACACATGATGCTGAACAAGTCGCCCGACGAGGTTCCGTGGAACAGCCTGCTGCGCACGTTGGAGCCGGCGCTCAAGCGCATCTCCCGGCGGTTCCGCCAGCAGCACCGGCGGACGCTCGCGGTGGGATCGCCGGCACGAGTGGCATCGGAGCGGGGTGACGCGATCCGCTTCCCAATCGAAGTGCATGGCGGCGACCGCGAGTATGCCGTGGCGACAGTTTACGTATACGGTGGGCTAAAGCGCTTCTACGACGAGGGTCGCCTTGAACAGATCGCCCGCGACGCGATGACGGAAGCGGAGAAGTACCCGACTGAACCGCCCGCCAAACCGGGGGCTTTGATACTAAACTATCCGTGAGCGACATGGCCGCTCGTGTTCATGTTTAGACGCCCGCGCGACCGCGCGGCCGGGGAGGATACCCGATGGAGTTTCGCGACTCACCGGAGGAGGCCGTGTTCCGCGGCGAGGTGCGCGGGTTCATCGGTGAGAACCTGCCACCGTCGTTCCGCGATCGTGATTCGGAATGGGCGATGTTTAACACCGCACGCGGCCGCGATCCCGTGGCGCCAGACGAGCAGAAGTTGTGGCGTCGGAGGCTGGCGGCGCGTGGCTGGATCGCTCCGGCATGGCCGAAGGAGTACGGCGGCGCCGGCATGAGCATCGGCGACCAATTTGTCTTCAACGAGGAGATGGCCGAACAACGCGCACCCGGCACGGGCGGTATTGCCGTCGGCTGGGGTGGACCGACGATCATGGCCCACGGCTCCGAGGAGCAGAAGCGGCGCTTCCTCCCCGGCATCCTTTCCGGCGATCAGACCTGGTGCCAAGGCTTCTCCGAACCGGGCGCGGGGTCCGACCTGGCGGCCCTCCAGACGCGGGCGGTGCGCGACGGCGATGACTACGTGGTCAACGGCCAGAAGATCTGGACCTCGGGGGCGCATCACTCGCGCTACATGATCTTGCTGGCGCGCACCGACCCGGACGCGCCCAAGCACCGCGGCATCTCGTACTTTATCCTCGATATGACGGCGCCCGGCATTCAGCTACAGCCGCTGATCAACATTCTGGGCGACTACTCGTTCAATCAGGTCTTCTTCGAGAACGTACGTATTCCGCGCGCCAATCTTATTGGTGAGGAGCACCGTGGCTGGTATGTGGGCGCGACGACCCTTGATTTCGAGCGATCGTCGATCGCGACCTCGGTCCAGATGAATCATGTCGTCCGCGAGATGGTTGCCCACGCTCGATCACTTCCGAATGCCGTGACGCACGGACGCGCGATCCGGGTCGAGCTCGCTGATCGTGCCGTCGAGGCACAGACGGCGCGGTTGCTTTCATACCGCGTGATCTCGATGCAGAAGCGCGGACTGATCCCGAACAAAGAGGCATCAGTCGCGAAGTTGTTCAGCTCGGAGCTTGACCAACGTTTGATGCACACGGGTATGAAGCTGGTGGGATCGCGGGGTCAACTGACCGAGCGCACCGACCGCCATGCCCCACTCGGTGGCCGCATGCCGCGCGGCTACATGGCCGCCAGCGCCAGCACGATCGGCGGTGGAACCAGCGAGATTCAGCGCAACATCATCGCCACCCGCGGCCTCGGCCTGCCGCGCGGATGAGCGTCTGGCCCCTCGTGGGCATCTGCCGGCAGCCGGCCCCGCGACCAGCGCCAACCACGGAGCGACGGCTGCCGGGAGCGCTGCCGGCGCGCGAATGGGCGTGAACAGCGTCGCTCGCGGGCCGCGCGAGCCTCTGTCACTAGATGAGAGGTCAGACGTATCGATCTCCGCTCGATGACGAATACAATTCAACCAGGGACGGGCGAGGGCCAGCGCGACAACCT
>JBBQJF010000226.1:0-8560 GCA_038325665.1 Dehalococcoidia bacterium
ACATCAACATGCGCGCGGACGCCAAGCGCAAGGCATCGGCTCCAGAGGGCAGCCGATCTGAGCCACGACAGCCTGACGGGGGGGCGCGCCCCCTATGCGCGCTTCGGGTCGCCTCGAAGCTCTCGGACGGACAGATGTGGACCGCCTCGACGTTGGAGTAGGTCAGCACCAGATGAAACAGCAGATGGGGAAACGACACACCGCCGAGCGCAATGCCGAGGTCGGTCATGTGGGTGAAGTCGGACTGGGCGACCATGCCGGGCTGATGGACCTGGGGAAAGAAGACCTCCTGCTCCGGGCCGTACTGGACCCGCCACGCGGCGACGTGGCGTTGGAGGGTGCGGAGCTGGATCGCCTGATAGCGGCCGGGATGGCGCTCGCATAGCAGCGCAAACAGGGTGGTCGCCTGGAGCGCCGGGTCGCGGGCGAGTTCGGCGGTAATCCACGCCCACGCGTCGGCGAAGGGGTTGGGCCGGGTCTGGTAGGTGCGTGGACGTTTGAGCTGGCTGGGCAGCGTACCGGTCCGCTCGTAGGTGCGCACCGTGCGCACACTCATGCCGGTTCGGGCCGCCACCTGCTCTTGGGTCTTGCCGGTGGCGCGTGCGTTGACCATGCGCTGTACCTCCGCGTCAGTCTTCATGGCACCCTCCTGGATGCCATCGTCGGTCCATCGCGCAGCGCTCCGCTCAACCGGCAACTCTCGTTGTCGCCACCGGCAGTTCTAATCGTCGCTCAACAACCATGATCGGCCTTGTTCGGCCGGCTGCCCTCGACACGTCGTCCACACACGGTCGCGACAGGGGTGAGCCGGTCGTGGGGTTCGGAGTCAGGCCACTCTGTCGGTGCGGACTGGTGTAGGCCGTCGTCAGGAGGAGGCAGCGCGAATGAGGCACACCGGCATCCTCGGGGACGAGCGCCATGCCCGCGCCGGCAGGCGTGAGCCGGCGGGTCGCGGCTTGCTAGTTCTACACGACCATGCGACTGACCACCTCGGGCGGAAGGACACGTCCGACTTCACGCGCCGCACTCGGCATCGCTTACATCGCCATAGGACATGGTAGCAATATGTCTATGTTTTCACCGCCGATCATGATGCGGGTTCACCACGCGACGTTGAAGGAGCGGGTGGATAGTGATAGGCTACTGTGGAAGATATGTTGGACCAGACAGGTGGTAGCTAGTTTAGGCGCGATGTGGGCACGATGATGTTTAAGATGTTTCGGTGCGGCGAGCGTCCGGGAGTCGTGGAGAGGCGATCCCGAGAGTGCGCCGCACGCGGCACATCAGGTGTCCCGTTCGATAGATAGCGGACCCGAACCTGCTATGAGCGGGCGATGTCCGGAGCCGCGACCCGCATGTCCGCCGCGCCACGTCATAGTCCTGCCCGTCTCCCGTCGGAATGCGCCTACTATAGACAGGTGCTTCCCTGGCAGCTCAGCTTCGTTACAGCGCGCGGTCGGGCGAGATTATGGGTCACCCGGCCCTTTAGGGCGACCCACCGGGCATATGTCCCAACTAATAGGAGGGCTGAACAATTCTTTTGAATCTGAGCAGGCGACCGGCGATGGACGCTGAACGGGGCCGCGCGGTCTGCTGAACAGTCGCCAGGTTCAAAACAATTGTTGACTCTCCCAATTAGTTGGGACATATGGACCCATCGGGTCGCCCCGACAGGGGGAGACCCGTGTTCGTGAGTCGCCCGCGTCCCGTTCCGCGTACAGTGGGCCGCGACCACTCAGAACCGAGCAGGTCGACTGAGCATGCACTCGCGCACCCGCGATTCGGAGACCTCGTGGGAGGATCTCCGGCCGGTAGTCGATTTCGATCCATGACATGGATGACGGCCGCGCTCACCGTGTGACGCGGGAGATTCACCTCTCCTCGAGTCGATCCGCGCCAGCCTTGACGGGGTAGGCGCGCGGCTGTTTCCCGGTTCGGTCGAAGGGAACAGCACGGAGGGGTAGGTCCGCTTAGCGGAAGAGATCCCGCTCGGGTGGGCGCGCGATCGCACGGGCGCCGCCCTCGCCCGGTGTCGCCGAGAAGCCGCGCACCAGCGCGACCGGCACCCGATCGACTTTGCCCATGACTAGCTCCGCCGCCGACGCGAGTTCATCCGCCACGCACAACGCTGTCACGCGCAATTCATAGCCGTTGGGGTCGTGTTGACCGATGTAGCTGCGCATCGGGTCCATGCCGGCAACACCAATCGCGACATTGGTTTGCCCCTCTCGCCAGGGCCGCCCGAACGTGTCCGAGATGATCACGGCCAGCGTGCGCCCCGTCGCGGTCGAAAGCGCGGCGCGCAGCCGCTCCGCCGAGGCATCGGGGTCCGGCGGCAGCAGGCAGACCACGTCCTCGCCCTCGACGTTCGAGGCGTCCACCCCGGCATTCGCGCAGACGAAGCCGTGCCGTGTCTCGACGATCAGCACGCCGCGCTCCATCCGCACCACGCGCTTCGACTCCCTCAGCACGATCTCGACCTGGCGTGGATCCTTCCCGAACTCCTGTGCGAACGATTGGGCCAGAACCGACGGCTCGACCGTGCTCAGCTTGACCAGATGCCCCTCCGCCTTCGAGACGACCTTCTGCGCGATAACCAGCACGTCGCCATCCGCCGGCTCGATCCCCGCCGCCGCGAGCGCATCCACGATCATCGCCGGCAGATCGTCGCCCGGTCGAACTTCCGGCAGGCCTCGGACGGCCATGAATCGAAGGTCTTCAGTCACGCGCGCACCTCGTCCTATTGCTTCAGAGCTTCATGCACGATAGTCAAGCCAGCTATATGAGATATATCTTCGCGCTATACCCATCCGGCCTCACGTCGTCTGTCGCGCCGCGGTCCGTGCGATTGAAGGCGATACCGCCGAGCCTCGGCGGCGGGCGGCCCGCCGCGCCGCCGCGCCTCCACTCCGCGTGACTACGGCCCCGGCGGTTCATAACCCACGGGTCGCGCGATCGTGCGCTAACCGGCCGAACCCGTGCCGCCGTCCGGCAGGTTGGTGATCCGTATGCCGGTCTGCGTCTTGTAGCGCCGGTTGATACCGATCAGCATCGCCGTGATGCCCTCGACGTAGCGCGAGTTCGCGAGCGGGCCGCCATCGACCGCCCGGACACCGTGCAATCGTTCCGCCAGCGCCATCACCTCGCGTTTCGCCTCCCTGTCGTCCGAGCACACCACCACGTCGCTGTTGAGGTCCTTTTCCGGTTCGAGCAACTCGTGCGCGCTCAGATTCTGGAACGCGCCCACGACCCGCGCGTCGGGAGCGAGCGCCCGCGCCTGCTCCGCCGCCGATCCCTCTTCGACCGCCACGATGTGCGGTCCCCCCTTACCAAATTGGAGCGGCACCACCAGGCTGACGACGAGCTTGCCCGTCAGAAGATGCCCCACCGCCGTGACGGTGTCGCGCAGTCCGGCGTACGGGAACGACAGGAAGACGGCGTCCGCCGCCTCGGCCGCTGCCTCGTTCGGCAATCCGCTCACCCGCGCGGACGGGATCTTCTCGCGGACGGTCGCGGCCGCCGTCTCGGCGCGCTCGGCCGAACGAGAACCGATGATCACTTCTTCACCCGCGGCGGCGTAGCGCACGGCCAGACCCAGCCCCTCGTCGCCCGTGCCACCCAGAATCGCGATTTTCACATGCTCTCCTTCGCGCCCGCCGGCGCACCGGTATCAGGCGACGTATCCGGCCGCTGACAGGCCCCGCGTGAGCAGCGGCTTGCTTCGAACGCCAACCGCCCGTAGGATACGGCTGCGCGGCTGCGACGGTACAGAGCCGCTCGGCATGCCCGGGCCACCGCTCGAGCAACGACGAGAATCCGCCCACCGAGTCGGGCGGCGGTTGGAACATGGCCTCCTGCTTCCGGGTCGGTAACCGGGAGAGGCGGCGATGCCGGCCGGGGAATCGCAGCAGCGAATGCAGATCCCTTCTACGCGCCCGCTTTCCGGCGCGCATGTGATCGTGCGCGACATCGACCATGTCTTCAGCCTACCGCATGATGCGTCGCTGCATGCCCTCACGGGCGTATCGCTCGACGTACGGTCGGGCGAGTTCGTGTCGCTGCTCGGCCCGTCGGGATGCGGCAAATCGACGCTGCTGCGCCTGATCGGCGGGCTACTCGCGCCACAACACGGTCAGGTGCTCGTGGACGGCTCGCCACCGCGCGAGGCCCAGCGGGCGAAGTCACTGGGCTTCGTGTTCCAGGATCCAGCTCTTCTGCCATGGCGGACTGTCGCGGCCAACGTCCGGCTCCCGCTCCAGGTCAACCGGCGGGCGGGCGGGCGGCTGGATGTCGACGCCCTGCTCCGTCTCGTGGGGCTCGACGGGTTCACCAATTACTACCCCCACCAGCTTTCGGGAGGGATGCAGCAACGGGTTGCGCTGGCGCGTGCGCTCGCCGCCGACCCACCTCTGCTGCTGATGGATGAGCCGTTCGGGGCGCTTGACGATATCACTCGCACCGAGATGCGCTATGAACTACTGCGCATCACCGCCCGCAGCGGTAAGACGGTGATCTTCGTCACGCATAGCATCGCGGAAGCGGTGTTGCTCTCCGACCGGGTCGCGGTGATGACTGACCGTCCGGGCCGCATCCGCGCGACGGTCGCGATTGATCTTCCCCGTCCACGCGACGGAGAGGACGACTCAAGCCCGGAGTTTGTCGCGTATGTGCGCCGCCTGCGGGCGTTGCTCCGCCCGAGCGTCGCGGCGACCGCCGGTTCCCTGCCGCCCATCGACGGTCCCGGCGGGGCGGAGCCGCCGGCGCCACACCTCGACCAGCCGCGTCCGGACGGCGCGACCCGGCGCCCCATCTACCGAATCAACCGGCGCGACGGTCCGTGCGCCGCGGAGGAATGACAAGGATGGCTCAGGGCATCTCCCGCCGAGCGGGCGCACCACACCGGTGGATGACGCCCAGTCGCCATGCCGGCCGCCGTGCCGGCGCCGTTGCCGGCGCCGTGCTGCCACCGCTGCTGGTGCTGGCGATCGGGGTCGCGGCATGGGAAGCGTACGTGCGTATCAGCGGAGTGAAGCCGTACCTGCTGCCCGCGCCCGCGGCGGTGTGGGGGCGATGGTGGGGCGATCTCGGCTTCTTTTATGGCGAGGGGCTGGTCACGATGCTTGAAGCGCTGGCCGGACTGGTCGTGGGCGGCGGCCTCGCGCTGGCGTTGGCGGTAGCGCTCGCGCACTCACGCCCTCTCGAACGCGGCATCATGCCGGTCGCGATCGCGCTCAAGGTCACGCCGATTGTCGCGGTCGCCCCATTGTTCACGATCTGGTTCGGCTTTGGCACGGCGCCCAAGGTGCTGATCGCGGCGGTGATCGCGTTCTTTCCGATCTTGATCAACGGTATCATCGGCTTCCGTGCGGTTAATCCAAGCGCGCTGGCTATCATGCGCTCGCTGAACGCATCGCCGGTACAGGTGTTCCTGACGCTGCGGCTGCCAAGCGCGTTGCCCTATCTGTTCGCCGCGCTCAAGGTGGCGGCCACTTTGGCGCTGATCGGCGCGATGGTGGCCGAATGGACCGGCGCCAGTCGCGGCCTGGGCCGGGTGGTGCTGCTGGCGCACAGCAACCTTGACATGCCCACGCTGTTCAGCGGCATCTTCACACTGGCGTCGTTGGGCATGGCGCTCACGGGCACGATTGCCCTCATCGAGCGGCGCTTGCTGTTTTGGCACGAGGCATTCCGAACTGATAGGTGACGACACACCACACGGGGGAAAGGCGGCAAGGACGTGGTTCATCGACGCGCGCTCGGGATGTTGCTATTGGCGATGCTGGCCGTCGCCTGCGGCAGTGGTACACCGGCGGACCAACGTGACGGCTCCGGCGCCAGCGGACAGGCGCCGGCCGCGACCGGACAAGCCGCGGTCGCGACGGTCGCAAAGCCGCCCATTAAGGTGGTGTTCCAGGCCGGCTTCAAGCCCCAGGCCAATCTGCCGTTTGTTGCCGCCTACGTGGCGAAGGACAACGGCTACTTCGCCGGCGAGGGACTCGATGTCGAAATCCAGCATTCATCGGGGCAGGATGCCCATCTCTTGCTGCTCGCGGCCGGTCGTATCCAGTTCGCCACCACGGTCGCCAGCACCATCCTGAAGCAACGCGCGACCAGTGGCGTGCCGGTGCAGGCGGTCGCGCTGTTCGGGCAGCGCGGTGACACGGTCTTGGCGGTGCTCGCCGATTCCGGGATTAACTCGCCGAAAGACTTCGAGGGCAAGACCGTCGGCTACAAGGTATTTCCCGCGCCCGAGTATCTGGGCATGCTCAAGGCCGCCGGCGTCGATCGCTCGCGCCTCAAGGAGGTGGGCGTGGGTTTCGATCCACGAGTGCTGACGGAGCGTCGGGTCGATGTGCTGCCGGTGTTCCGCTCGAACGAACCGGACACGATCCGCGGTCTCGGCATCGAGGTGAAGACGTTTGATCCGGCCGACCACGGCGTGCCCACACTCGGCGTCACCTATGTCGTGAACAGTGAGTGGGCCGAGAAGAACGGCGAGACGGTAACCGGCTTTCTCCGCGCCACGATGCGCGCCGTCGCCTGGATAAGCGACCACCGCGACGAAGCGGTCGATGTGACGATGCGCTACGCCCCCCAGGAACAACGCGCCCATCAGCGCTACATGCTCGATGTCGAACTCGAGGCCGCGCAAAGCGACATCACCCGTCTAGGCGGCATCGGTTGGATGGAGGAACGTCAGTGGCAGGCGCTGCACGACTCGCTCGTCGAGTACAAGGGCATCGACAAGCCGGTCGATGTGAAGCAGGCGTTTACCACCCGTTACCTGGCGCCAGTCTACAAAGACGGCAAGCTCGTGGTGGGGCCGTAGGCAATCACGGCGGCTCGGCGGCTCGACGGGGGTTGTGGAGCCGCCCGTTGCCCCCGCGTTTGGGAGATCGATTCCCGACATGGTAGACTGCCCGCACCTCACGAGGCAGCATCGTGGCGGGTACGGGTTCAGCCGCCGGCTTGAGTTGCTCTCATCCGGGAGGCAGGGCAGCAGGGCGCTCCAGTATCGCCGAGCGCGGATGATCGAGGGCTGACCGACAGGGTGGAAAGAAAGGACGATTCTCCCATGATCTACGAACTGCGCACCTACACCGCCATGGCCGGACGGATGCCGGACCTTAACCGCCGCTTCGCCGACATTACGCTCGGATACTTCGATAAGCACGGCATCAAGGTCATCGGCTTCTGGACGAACGATCTTGGCGGCTCATCGGACCAACTGATCTACATGCTGGGTTATGACAGTCTCGCCGACCGCGAGGTGAAGTGGGCCGCCTTCGGCGCCGATCAAGAACGGCTGAAGGCGTTCGCCGAAACCGAGCGCAACGGCCCGCTGGTGCGGCGGCTGACCGCTCAGATCTTGCGTCCGACGCAGTATTCGCCGATGCGTTAGCGGCGGTTGAGCGACACCGGTCACACTCCCGCGGTTCCCGCTGGTGTATCCGGCGACGCGCCGTGTCGGATCGCCAACGGGAATTCCGCGGAGATACCATCTCGCCGAGGGTACGAACACCATGGAGTTTCAGGAGGTCGTGCGCCGGCGACGGATGGTGCGCAACTTCGATGACCGCCCGGTGCCACCCGAGACGCTCGACCGCATCCTGGATAACGCGCGACGCGCTCCCTCGGCCGGGTTCAGTCAGGGGTTCGAGTTTCTGGTGCTCGAAGGCCCCGAACAGACGGGCCGCTACTGGGATGCGCTGTTCCCGGCCGAGCGGCGCTCCGGCTTCCGCTGGCCGGGGTTGTTTCGCGCCCCGGTGCTTATCGTGCCCCTCGCCCATAAACAGGCGTACATCGACCGCTACGCCGAGCCTGACAAGGGCTGGACCGACCGCGATGAACGCCGGTGGCCGGTGCCCTACTGGCACATCGACACCGGCTTCGCCGCGCTGCTGATGCTGCTGACGACCGTGGACGCCGGGTTGGGAGCGCTGTTCTTCGGCATCTTCGACCCGGCCGCGTTCCGCGCTGCCTTTGCCATTCCGGATGCCTACGAGCCGATCGGCGCGATTGCCATCGGCTATCCACTCGACGACCGTCCATCGCTGTCGCTGCGCCGCGGACGCCGCCCGGCCGAGTCCGTGGTTCATCGAGGTATGTGGGGCGTCCCAAGCGACGCGGGCGGGTGACGGCAGATCGCGCCGGTAGTTGGATCGCGCGTCCGAGAGGTGTTCCGCGGTGAAGGTGGTCTATCAGTCCGGTATCTACCTGCCGGATATCGACCTGTGGCTGGACCCGACGACCGTGCGCGACCGCGCGGTGGTGTCGCACGCGCACGCTGACCATGTACGCATCCACCGCTGCACGATCACGACACCCGGTACGGCACGACTGATCGAACATCGCTATCGCCGGCGGGGGCAGTTCATGGAACTCGCGTACGGGGAGCGCCACGATTTCGGCGCGTTCGCGCTGACCTTGCTGCCCGCCGGCCACATTCGCGGTTCGGCGCAGGCGCTGGTGGAGTGGCAGGGCGAGCGCCTGCTCTACTCCGGCGACTTTAAGCTCCGTCCCGCGTTGACCGCGGAGCCGGCGGTCGTGCCGCGCGCTG
>JBBQJF010000227.1:0-8493 GCA_038325665.1 Dehalococcoidia bacterium
CGTGTGAACTGCGTTTCGCCATCGACCACCGAGACCGAGGCGATCGCGGGGCTTCTTGGCGATACCTCCCCCGAGGGGCAGGCCCGCGTGCAGGCGATTCTGCGTCAGTATCCGCTCGGCCGCAAGCGGGGCAGCCTCGGCCGGCCGCAGGACATCGCCAACGCGGTCGCCTTCCTCGTCTCGGAGCGTGCCGAGTGGATCACCGGCCAGGTTCTGTCGGTGAACGGGGGATACGCGATCGTGTGAGCGCCGCCCGCGTCGTTCGTCGCGCGTTTTGCTGCCAGCTCTGGCTGGTCCGGCGCCGTAAACCCCGCGTTGGGAACCGCGGTTCCGCGCCCGTTCGCCGGCTCGACCCTATCTGAGAGCGACCCGCGGGGTCGCCTCCACCGAGGCATCGTTCGTGGCCCTCGGCCCGGTCACCGCGGCGGCCCACACGGGCGCGCGGAATCGAACGGGTGCTCTGACTCGGCAATATGCGCCGGCACCCCCGGTCACCTGAGCATGAGGTGTCGGTTGTTCCATGCGCCGCGGTCGCGCTATCCTGGCGGGGCTGCTGACCGCGACCTCTCGGGAGGCTGCGGTGCGTGGGCGTCGATCGTCTGCCCGCACAGCCGCCATCGTGAAGGAGGTTGTCGTGTACCGACGCTACGGCCCGTGGGGATTGATCATCGTCATCCTGCTGATCATAATCCTGTTCCGGTTGTTCGGAGTCATTTAGGCGCCAACAGCGGGCAAGGTTGGCGAGGCGGGTCGCGTCCTGATCGAGAAGAGGAGCCGGCCATGCGCTACGGATTCTACCTGCCCACGCGTGGGCCGCTGGCAACGCCGTCGGCACTGGAGGCGCTGGTCCGGCGGGGGGAGGCGCTCGGCTTCCAGTCGGTGGTGATCGCGGACCACATCGTCGTGCCGGTCACCAAAACCTCGAAATACCCGTACACGCTGTCGGGCGCGTTCCCGAGCGACGGCGACGCGCTTGAGCAGCTCGCGCTGATGGCGTTTGTCGCCGCCAAGACACGCGCGTTGCGGCTGATCGCGAGCGTGATGATCCTGCCGCACCGTAACCCGGTTGTCACGGCGAAGACCCTGGCGACGATCGACGTGCTGTCCGAGGGACGGTTGACCGTGGGCGTCGGTGTGGGCTGGCTGCGTGAGGAGTTCGAGGCGCTGGCCGCGCCGGATTTCGCCCGTCGTGGTGCGGTCAGCGACGAATACATCCGCATCCTCAAGACGTTGTGGACTGAATCGCCGGCGAGCTTTGATGGAGAGTTTTACCGCTTTGATCCGGTCTGGTGCCTGCCGCGCCCGGTGCAGCAGCCCCACCCGCCGATTTGGGTTGGCGGCCACAGTCGCGCGGCGTTGCGGAGAGTGGCGCGTTATGGTGATGGCTGGCACCCGGTGGGCGCCAACCCCGCGGCGCCGCTGTTGCCCGCCGAGATGCGAACCAAGCTGGCCGAGCTGCGTGCGCTCACTGAGGCCGAGGGCCGCGACCCGGCGGCGCTCACGATCTCATACAAGGCGCCGCTGTACGACACCTCCCGCACCGGCACGGCCCTGGCCGAGGACGGTCAGGAGCGACGGCCGTTCTCGGGCACGACTGACCAGATTGTGGACGATATCGCCACGTATGAGGAACTGGGTGTCGGCGAGCTGATTCTCGACTTCCGCGGCGACAGCCTGGGCGAGAGCCTCGACCGCATGGAGCATTTTGCGGCGGTAGCCAAGCCGGTGGCGGATGTTTGACCGTGATTGTCGTGGCGACCGGCGCGGCGTGGCCGTCCGTGTCAAGCGTGCCCGAGTAGTCTGGCTCCTTCCACTTCCCATCCCTCGGAGCGCATCTTCTCGCCCGGGCAAGCCTCCACATACGTTAATTCGCGTACGTCCCGGCGGTCCCCATACGGCCGTAATTGGGCCGTCCGTGACCGCCGTGCATCCGCGCGGTCTGGACGCAACAGGTTCCTTGAAATACGACGCCGCTCGGTTCAACACGCATGGCTCGTCCCTTGTAGCGCATGCCCCGAGTGGATTATCTGCTCCGAGTGCATGGGTCCGGCCGCACGCGCGACGGGACCGGGGCGGCCCACCGGGCCGCCCCGCGCAGGGCATAACGAGCGTTCCCCCGTCAGGGCGACCCGGAGGGTCGCCCGCGTTCACCGGATGATCGAGCGACCCACCGCGTCGCCCCCCTCCACCGGCCGGCCCAGCGACCAGTCCGACGAGGCGTTAGTCCGCCACCAGCACCAGAGTACCGGTCGTCGAGAGGCTGCCGCCGGTGCCGTTGACCACGCACGAGCGCGCCTTCGTTTGCTTGCCGGCCACCCCGGTGACACCGTCCTCGGCGGTTCCGGACAACTGGCGGTAGGCTTCGACCAGCAACTGCATGCCGTACATACCGGAGTGGTTGAACGAGAGTCCGCCGCCGTTGGTGTTTATGGGGAACCGTCCTCCCGGCGCGGCGTGGCCGTCCTTCCACAGAGTGAAGCCCTCGCCGCGCGGCGCCAGACCGAGCATCTCCGCCGTGATCCCGGCGGTGATCGTGAACGAATCGTAGATCATGGCCATTTCCATGTCGTCCGGACCCATGCCCGCCATCTTGTAAGCCGCTGCGGAGGAGGCAGCGGCAGAGGTGGCGGTGAAGTCTTCCATCTCGATCATGTTCGAATGGCTCATGTTCTCGCCCGCGCCCGCGATCCACACCGGCTTTGTCTTCACGCTCCGCGCGATGTCGCGATTGGTGATCAGCACCGCGCCGCCGTGGTCCGTGACCAGGCAGCAGTGGAGCAAGGTCAGAGGCCACGAGATCATACGCGCCTTCTGCACGTCCTCGACCGATATCGGGCCGCCCTCGGGGTGGGTGTCCTTCGAGTACATGACCGCGCGGGGGTTGAGGTTGGCCCACTTGCGTGTCACGACGGCGATGTTCGCGAAGTCCTCGGGTGTGGTGCCGAAGCGATGGTTGTGACGGGTCATGGCATGTGAGTAGTTCGACGGCGCTCCAGAGAACCCGTACGCCGTGGTAAACATGTTTCCCGGCGACCAGGGATCACCCGCTCCGCGCAGCCCACCCGTGCCGCGGCCTTTGTTCGCCCGCGCCGACCAGCCCGCCTCACCGTGGCTGACCAGCGCCACATCGATGATGCCGGCGTGGATCGCCGCGAGCGCGTGATGGACGTGCATTTCGAACGAGCAGCCGCCGACGGAGGTGGTGTCGATGTACTTCGGGTGCAATCCCAGATGTTCCGCGAGTTCTGACGACCAGCCCGCGCTGAAGATGCCGTCGATCCGCGAGATTGGGATACCCGTCTGGTCACTAACGTTCTTGATCGCCTCGATGTGCAATTGGAGCGAGGTTTTCGGCGTCGTCGGATAGCCGATCTCATTCGCCTCGGCTGCCCCGACGATCGCGGCAGACTTTGAGAGTTCGGATGGCATTGGCCCTCTCCCTTGAAAATGGGTGTTGGGTGTTGGGGACACCGGCGCGTTCCATGGGCAGGTGGCGCCCCGACGGGACATCTTGAGAATACCTAACCCCCCGGCTCCCTTCCCGGCAAGGGGAAGGGAGCGCCGGCCTCCCTCCTTTGCGGGAAGGCGCCAGGGGAGAGGTGAATCGCGGTCGCCCTCGGGGTTGCCGGGGCGTCTCACTTGGTTCGTGGTCTTCTGGGAACCGCCCGATATATGCGCTGCTTACACCACGCGCCAGAATGGAATATGCACATCCTCGCTTGCCGGCTCGAACTCCACGCGCACGAGTGCCCCGATCTTGATGTCCTCGGGTTTGGTCGGGTCCACGCCGCGCAGCACGGTCGCCATGCGATCGCCCTCGTTCAAGTCGATATAGGCCGTGACGAACGGTGTTTCGGTCGCCCAGCCGCCGAAGGCGCGATGCTGCACGGCGAAGGTGTGAATGCGTCCCTCGCCGCTGCCTTCGATCCATTCGAGCTCGCGGGCGTGGCAATGCGGGCAGATCAGCCGCGGATACCAGTGCACCCGGTTACAGTTGGTGCATCGGGGCAGCATGAGCTTGCCGGCCTTCGCTCCCTCCCAAAAGGGCATGGTATGCGGGCTGGGTTCGGGGATAGGCTTGTCGTAGGGCATTAGTCCGTCTCCTCTGGCACGCGGCAGCCATGCCGTTGCGCGTCCCGCGTCCAGGACCACCGCGTTGAATCGACCGCCGCGTCGTATAGTGTGGCGAGCGTGATACTAGTGCTTCGGCGCGCGTCGGTCAACGTCGGGCATCAGCGCCACGGGCGGCGATCCCGGCGCCGGTACCATACGGTAGCGATCCTGACCGACTCCACCGCCGGCCCGATCCCCAACGCGTGGAGATGACAATGCCGCACGATACCGCACCTGGCCGGCAGATGGCGCTGGTCGGCTTCCTTCAGGCGCAGAATTGCTCGAACTACCCGGCGTCGTGGCGTCACCACGCGACCGCCCCCGATTTCCTCACCGCCGAGTATTACCAGCGGATCGGCCAGACGTTGGAGGAGGGAAAGTTCCACCTGGCGTTTTTCGACGACCGGCTGGCGATGCCGGACCGATACGGCGACGACTTCACGGAGTCGGTGCGGCACGGGATTCGTGTCGTGAAGATGGACCTCGTGCCGCTCATTACCGCCCTGGGCCTGGCTACACGCCATCTGGGTGTCGGCGGAACGTACTCCACCACGTACTACGAGCCGTTCCACGTCGCACGGGTATTCGCCACGATCGACCACATGGTCGGAGGCCGCGCCGCCTGGAATGTCGTCACCTCGCTGAACGACTCCGAGGCGGCAAACTTTGGCAAGGCGGCGCACCTCGGTCACGACGCCCGCTATGACCGCGCCGACGAATTCATGCAGGTCGTGCTCGGTCACTGGGACAGTTGGGAGGACGACGCGATCGTCTATGACCGCGAGCGGGGCGTGTTTGCCGACCCGGACAAGGTCCATCGCCTCGATCACGCGGGCGCGTCGTTTCGCAGCCGCGGCCCGTTTACCGTGCCGCGCACGCCCCAGGGCCGGCCGGTCGTGATCCAGGCCGGTCAAAGCGGCCGGGGCCGTCAATTCGCCGCCCGCTGGGGCGACCTAATCTTCGTGATCTATCCGAACCGGGAGCTGGCGCGGAAGGGCTACCGCGAGATCAAAGATGAGGTCGCGGGCGCCGGACGGAACCCGCGTCTGGTACGCGTGATGCCGGCGATATACTGCGTCGTTGGTGAGACGATGGGCGAGGCAGAGGACAAGGCGGCTTACATCGACGGCCTCGCCCATCCCATGGATGCGTTGGTGCTGCTATCTGAAGTCTTGAACTTTGACTTCTCCACCAAGGGCATGGACGAGGCGTTCAGCGACGAGGAACTCGCGTCGATCAGCGGCCTCCAGGCGACACGCGACCGTGTCGTGCGGGCCTCCGGCAAGGCCAACCCGACGACGCGGGACTTCGTTGAGCACAGCGGTCGCGCCACGCTGCGCGAATTCCCAACATTCGTGGGCACGCCGACGCGGGTCGCGGATGATCTTGAAGAGTGGTTCACGAGCGAGGCATGCGATGGCTTCGTGCTGGCCGCGACCCACATGCCCGGCGCGTACGAGGACTTTGTCCGCCTGGTCGTGCCGGAATTGCAACGTCGCGGCCTATTCCATCGCGAGTATGCAGGCACAACGCTTCGCGAGAACCTCGGTCTGCCCCGCGCCGAGCGCGGCGATTGGACGCCGCGCTGAGTCCGTCGCCGTTCGCCGGCAATGACACCGATCCTCGCGACATCGCGGTGCGAGCGCTCCTCGTGAGGTGGTGGGCATCCCCGGCTAGGGGCGATCGGGTGGGTCGCCCGTATCCTCCCCCGCCTCCATGCAAACACGGACGGTGACGACCGAACTGGTCGCTGGATCACGCACCACGGCACGGCACGGCGAAACCGTGGGTTATTCCGCGATCAACGGCGACCCAATGGGTCGTCCCCAGGGAGGGCGAGCGTCCCGTTCCACGCCCATGCGGCCGAAACCACGCCTGACCGAGCAGGTTGCCAGACTTGCACTAGATGCGTTTCGCGTCTTCGAGAAACTTGTGCCGCGACTCGGCCTCTTGCTCCTGTTTAGCCTCATTGGCCTCCATGGACGCCTCACGCCACCGCGCCTTTAGTCCGCCGGCGAGGTTGCGAAGCGGCGCGGTGATACCGTGCGCCTCGGCGGCAGGGGCGGATATTCCCGCGTGTCCGGACGGCATGCCCTCGTCCGATGCCCCAAGGTCCTCGGAACGAGGCGGCGCCGCCAGGACCGTCCCACCCGCGATCGCGGCCTGCCGCGGCGGCATCACCGCGGCGCGGCCCTGGTCGAATGCCTGTCGTGCGCGTGTCACCCCCACCCGGACGCGTTCGCCGGGCAGCAGCGGAACCCCGTCCGCGTCATCCGTGGGCTTCGCCTCCTGGCTGAGCAGCAGGCCCAAGCCGGCGCCCGCGCCCGCGCCCGCCAGCAGCCCGAGCGCCAGCAGTCCGCGGCCGCCCTTCGGCGCGCGCTTGCTTTCGGCCCAATCGGCCGTCGCGGGGATCTTGCTCGCCACATCGACCGCCGTGTGACCAAGCCCGGAGGCCGTTTGTTCGACGCGGTCGCGGGCGGCGGTGGGCAGGGAGTCCCACAGTGACTGGACGGCTTGGACAAGCCGTTCGTTGGTGTTGTCCGGCACCGCCTCCTGAATCGCGTGCGCCGCCTGCCCCAGTCGTTCACGCGCCGCCGAGGGGATGGTTTCGGCCAAGTCCTGGGCCGCTTCGGTCAGCCGGTCTTTCCGGCTCTTCCTGGCCATGGCTTCTCCTCCCGATGCACGGTGTTATCGAACTTTGGCCGGCCGGCCGCTCGCGGAGCCGGCTTTGTCCCGCCGTTTGCGACCGGTCACGCCCGCGAATACGGACAGGAAGCGGCGGGCGTAGGCGATGAGGCCGAGCACGCGGATGACGGGCTGAGCCACGGTATCACTCAAGAAGCGCGTCGTGCCGGTCACATTATTCACCGATTCGCGACTGGTCGCGATAATCGGCCGTACGTCCTCATTGACGACGATCTTCACGGTACCGAGCAGATCCTTGATGCCGCGCCACAGCGACAAGAGGAACAGAATAAGGAACACGAAGGCGAGGATGCTCAAAATACCCCAGATGATAACGACTATATCGCGCGTGGTTTCGAGCGCGCTCAACGCCATGCTCTGCCCTCCGCTGACCGCGGCTATGGCCGTGGTTCGCGCTATTCTAACATGAAGCATCCGTCATATCGCAATCTATATGGAGGATGGACACCTACATAACAGAAGATACGCGGCGCGTACCTAACCGTCTGTTATGACAGAGTTACCCCCCGCGCGGACAAGAACTCTGGCCGAGTGATACCCACCTCGTCGCCATTCGACTGAGGCAAGACGCACGCGCCCGCGTGCAAACACATACCGGCGTCGTTGACCGAACGCTAGCCCGCCGCCAGACGGGCACGGAGCCGCACCAATGCCACGCAAACAGGGATATTCGTGACCAGAGCGAGCGCGATCAGGGAGGGATAGACCTGCCCGGTGAGCACCCCGGCGGCGGCGAGTATTAGCCGCGCGTCACGACCCGTCCCCCCGAATAGCGTCCGGGCGGTCGCGCCGCCGGCGCTGGCATGCACCCGCGCGGACATATAGCCCAGGACCATCGTGCCGGTCAGCGCGGCCAGCGCGATCGCCGGCGTCCCGGCTGGCCCGTCGTGGGCATGTGACCACGCCGCCATCGCGCCGATGATGCACAGGTCGCCGTACCGGTCGGCGAGACCGTCAACTATCGCCGCGAAGCCGCCGTGTCGCGTGCGTGAGCTGGCGTCCGCCACGGCGTCACACAGAGCGGCGACCACGATCAGCGCGCCGCCGGCGGTGCGCGCGTCCGCCAGCAGCGCTGCCAACGCCGCGAGGGCCGCGGTGAGGCCAAGCAGTGACAGCACGACCGGCGCGACCCTCGCGGGCAGCGCCCCGGCGATCCACGCTGCCGGCCGCGCCAGCAGCCGATCCGGTGCGGGGTCATGATAGGAGGTCGTCATACGTCGTTCCATGCCGAAGATAGAGGAGTGCTCGCCCGTGGTCCCCGTGGCGCCGGTCCGGTTGTCAGACCGTGCACCCGGTACCGAATCCGGCGCGGGTTCGATACAGGCATCACGGGACTGGAGTCCTAGCCGCCGTCGCCGTCTCCGCCAGGTGGTCAGCGATCGCCGTGGATGCGAGGCCGGGGTCGTGCGCCCGCAGAAAGCCGGCGCCGCCCGCCACGATCATCCGCGCCAACTCCCGCGTGGTCGCGTCGCTCGCCTTGCGCGGAAGCGCGACGAGCAGCGGACGGCCCAACGCCCGCAATTCCGGCAGGCGCGCGTACACGCGTCGCTGGTACTCTTCCTTCGCCTCGGTCGAGAGGTCGGGCCGCGCGTAGCCCGTGCCCGGATCGAGGATCACGTCGTGCACGCCGGCCCGCGCGGCCCGCGTTAGGGCGCCATCGAACCAGGGCAGCAT
>JBBQJF010000228.1:0-8488 GCA_038325665.1 Dehalococcoidia bacterium
GCCGGGGATGCCGGTGGCGCGCTCGATCTCGACCGGCGAGGCGCCGTCGCGCGTGAGCGGAAGATCAAGCGCGCGCATCGCGCGGCGGGCGAGAAGGTACAGCAGCACCCGCACCTCGTTCGGTGTCGTGTCCCAGGGTTCAAGGGGGATCACGTCGCACGACACCCCGTCGATGCGGAGATACGGGCGCAGTAGCGATCCGACCAGCTCGCGGTCGAACTCACGCGCGTCGACGACCAACTCTTCCAGTCCCATGCCACGCCTCGCCTTCAGTGGGTAGCGCACCACCGCGCCATCACCGATGTCTATGACCACATAGTACGCCATAGTTGGGCGCTGTCAACGAATAGCTATGTATAGCTGGGATATAGCGCCAGCGATCTCACATGTCGGTCCCAGGAGCTTTCGTGGCGCGTGGCGCATCGAGCGTCTTCGATTCAGGAACTATGTTGATAACTTCGAATGTGGATAACCGGTGCATGGTCAGGACTCTCTGCCCGCGCCGCCGGTCCAAACCCGGCCAGCCACGGACGCCACCACGATGTCGCCTTGTTCTGTGCAATAGTTATGCGCCGGACCAGGAGCGCGGGGACGACTTCTGTCTCATGGATCTAGGTCGGCGCGCTATGGGACATCGCTACCGGTTCAGCGTGGGTGGCAGGGCATCCCGCCGCGTCGTTCGCGTCCCCGTGCGCTCGCGCGGTCGGGGGCGGAACCGGGGGGCGACGTTGGAAGGGCGAACCGCACCCTTGCCCGCGTCCCTGTCCGCTCCCACGTGGGTGCAACGACAGGAGCATGGTCTTAAGGGACGTACCGGCGTCCCTGTCCGCTCCCACGCGGATGCAACCCGACGGACCCGAACAGGTCGCCTGACCGTGCTCGTGGTCAAGACCTTGCTCGTGGTCAAGACCTTGCTCGTGGTCAAACCGATGCGCACGCGTCGCCGCCACGGTAAGCGCGGGGCGTGTTGTGGGTAGACACGCGTCGTGGTCATCCGCCCGCGCCACCGAGGACGCGCCGCACCGCCTCGGTGACGACGGCATCGTCCTCGGGCGCGACCGTACGCGGGTCGAGCAACACCTCATCGTGTTCGACCCGTGCGATGATCGGCGGATCGTTGCGGCGTAGGGCGTCCGCTACCGCGCCGGCCGCTTTCACCGGCAAAGCGAGAACCGTTGTCGGCAGGCTCTCCTCCGGCAGGCTGCCGCCGCCCACCATCGAGCGCGCCACCACCACGCGTGCGCCAGGGATCGCCTCCGCCCAGGCCCGCGCCCGCGCACCTAGCGTGGATGGATTGGCGGCGATCATCTGCCAGACGGGTATCTCGCGCACGGCCGCGCCCTGGACGTAGTGCAGTAGAGTGGCATTGAGCGCGGCGACGGTCGCCTTGTCCAAACGTAGTGCGCGCGCGAGCGGGTGCCGCCGCAACTGGTCGACTAGGCCGGCCCGCCCGACAATGACCCCGGCCTGCGGCCCGCCCAGCAGCTTGTCTCCCGAGAAGATCACCAGGTCGGCGCCAGAGGCGATGCTCGCTTGCACGGTTGGCTCCGGCGCCAGCCCGAACGTCGCCGTATCGAGCAATGCGCCCGAACCGATGTCGTCGATCAGAAGGAGGTCCCGCGCGTGCGCCGCGCCGGCCAGCCCCGCGAGTTCGGGCTGTTCGACGAAGCCGATCTGGCGGAAGTTGCTGCTATGCACGCGCAGGAAGGCGGCCGTCTCCGGGCCGCTCGCGCCCTCATAGTCGCGGACGTACGTTCGGTTGGTCGTGCCGACCTCCACCAGCCGCGCGCCGCTCTGGCGCAGCACGTCCGGTATGCGGAAGCCGCCGCCGATCTCGACGAGTTGACCGCGTGAGATCACGACGTCACGCTCCCTGCACAGCGCGGTGAGTGTCATCAGCAAGGCGGCCGCGGCGTTGTTCACCGCCATACCGGACTCGGCGCCGGTGACACGGCGCAACAGCGCATCGACGTGGGTGTGGCGCGAGCCGCGCCCGCCAGACTCCAGGTCGAACTCAAGATTGCTATATCCGCGCGCCGCGGCGTCCATCGCCGCCCGCGCCGCCACCGACAACGGCGCTCGGCCGAGGTTCGTGTGGATGATCACTCCGGTCCCGTTGATCACCGGTCGGAGCGAAGGCCGGGAGAGCGCGGCCGCGCGGAGGAGGACGCGGCCGGCACACGCCTCGGCCGTTGGCGGGGCAATCCCGCGGCTGATGCCGTCGCGCGCCTCGGCCAGTTCCTCGCGGACCAGTTCGGTGATCAGCGCCATGTTGTGGTCGCTCTCGGTCAACATCGGCTGCGCGAGCACCCGATCGACGCTCGGCAGTGCGCGGTAGAGATTCATCGACGGTATCCCATCAGTCCGGCCGGTCGGGATCAATCCCGCCGGATTGTGAAGACCTTCTCAAAGCCTTGACCATGCTTCCATGCCCTACGTATCATTTGGGCGGAGTGAGCGGAAGGAGGGTCCCGTGAATCTGCGTACGCCTGGACCGACGCCGTGTCCCCCGGAAATTCTGGCGGCGCTGGGCCGGCAGATGATCGACCACCGCGGTCCCGAGGCGGCCGCCATGATCACGCGGCTGACGGCGGCACTGCAACGCGCGTTCCAAACGCGGAACGATGTGGTGATAGTGACCGCCTCCGGCACCGGTGGGCTTGAAGCGGCGGTGGCGAATGTGATCTCGCCCGGCGATAAGGTGCTGTCCGTCTCAATTGGGGTGTTCGGCGACCGCTTCGCCGCCATCGCGCGGGCGTACGGCGCCGAGGTGATGAGCCTGTCAAGCGAGCCGGGCCATGCTGCCGATCCCGGTGCGGTCGCGGAGGCGCTCGCGGCCGATCCATCGATCCGCGCCGTGCTCGTCACCCACAACGAGACGTCAACCTCGGTCACCAATCCACTCGCTGACATCGCGCGGGTCGTGCGTGAGTCGCGCGACCGTGATGGCTCACCTCTGCTGCTTGTCGATGCCGTCAGCAGCATGGCCTCAATCCCGGTGCTGGTTGATGAGTGGGGCCTAGACGTGGTGGTGAGCGGCTCGCAGAAGGGCTGGATGGTGCCGCCCGGACTCGCCTTCCTCTCAATCAGCGCCCGCGCGTGGAAGGCCAACGCCCGCTGCACCAGTCCCCGCTACTACTTTGACGCGGCCCGCCACCGCGACGCCGCCGCCAAGGGCCAGACTCCGTGGACGCCGGCCTTGTCGCTGTTCTTCGCGCTTGATGTGGCGTTGGAGATGTTGGAGCGCGAGGGTTGGGACAACGTCTTCTCCCGCCACGCCCGTGTGGCCGAGTTCACGCGTCGCGGTGTGCAGGAGCTTGGGCTGGAGCTGCTGGCGGATCAGCGCTTCGCGTCGAACACGGTCACGGCGGTTCGCGCGCCCGAAGGGGTTGATGTATCCGCCCTGCGTAAGCTGCTGCGGGACGAACACGGCGTGGTGCTGGCGGGCGGCCAAGGCCCGCTGGCCGGCAAGATCGTGCGCATCGGTCATCTCGGGCTTGTCGCGGAGAGTGATATCTCCGAGGCGCTGTCCGCCCTAGGCAGTGCACTCGCCTCGCTCGGGTTCCGCCCGCCGGCGAGGGTGTAGGGACGGCCGCGTGCAGAATCAGGCGACCGGCTCGGTTCTGGATGGATGGGTGCGCATGAGCGCGGGACGCGAGGATTGGGGCGAACCGGTGGACCGCTCGTGGACGCGGGACAACCCAACCTCTGGCCGGACGTTGCCCGAGCACCGCGACCCCCTTTCCGGAATGTGAAGCGGGAGTGCCTATCTCCCGACCCTGTCCCCCGGCAGGGAACGGGGAATCGAGGGAAGGCTCCGGCTGTCTCCCTCGCGGGTATCCGGGTGTGAGCCGGGCGCTCGGGGCTGCCTGCTCCCTGACGCGCCCGGGCAGGCGTGCAACGGAGCGGGGCGGGGACTGGTCCCGACATCTGTCCGCGACCGCCCCCTCGATTGTGAAGCGCGCCGGTCTGACCGACTGGTCCCAAGGATTTCTTTGCCATGACTCCACGAGTGCTCGTAGCCGACCCGATCGCGAGCGACGGTGTTGAAATACTACAACAGACGGCGACCGTTGATGTGCGGACTGGTCTGTCGGCCGAGGAGTTGCGCGCGATCATCGGCGACTATGACGCGCTGGTGGTCCGCAGCGAGACCCGCGTGACCGCCGAGATTCTCGCCGCCGCCACCCGTCTCCAGGTGGTCGGCCGCGCCGGCGTCGGCGTGGATAACATCGACATCCCGGCGGCCACCCTCCGCGGCGTGGTGGTGGTGAACGCGCCCACCGGCAACACGATTTCGGCGGCCGAGCATACCGTCGGGTTGATGCTGGCGCTGGCGCGTCACATTCCGCAGGCGAACGCCTCACTTCGGGCCGGCCAGTGGAAGCGGTCATCCTTCGTCGGGATCGAACTGCGCGAGAAGACGCTCGGCGTGATCGGGCTTGGACAGGTGGGGTCGGAAGTGGCGCGGCGGGCGCGGGGACTCGACATGCGTGTCGTTGGCCACGACCCGTTCGTTCCCGAGGAGCGGGCGCGCGCATTGGGAGTCGAGCTGGTCGATATGCCGCAACTGCTGCGGGAGTCGGATTTCATCACCGTCCACACCACCCTCACCCAGGGCACCCGCGGCCTGCTCGGACGTGACGAGATCGCGCTCATGAAGCCGGCAGTACGGCTGATCAACACGGCTCGCGGCGGCATCATTGACGAGGAGGCGCTGGTGGAGGCAGTCACAACCGGCCGCGTCGCCGGTGCGGCGGTCGATGTGTTCTCGAAGGAGCCGGCGACCGGCAACGTGCTCACCACCGACGAGCGCATCATCGTCACACCGCACCTGGGCGCCTCAACCGCCGAGGCGCAGGAGCGGGTCGCGATCGACGTTGCCCGCCAGATCGTGGCGGTGCTGCGCGGCGAGCCGGCCCCCTACGCGGTGAATGCGCCGTTGCTCGCACCCGAGACGATGGCGGCGCTCGCCCCGTTCATCTCGGTGGCCGAGTTGGTCGGTTCGCTGGCGACCCAACTAAGCGAGGGTCAGTTGCGCGCCGTGGAGATCGACTACAACGGCGACCTGGCGCTGCACGACACGACCATCCTGCGCGCGTCGGCGATCCGCGGACTGCTCAAGCCGGTGTCCGAGGGCAACATTACCGTCGTGAACGCGAACCTGATCGCGGAGCAGCGCGGTCTCCATGTCGTCGAGCGCAAGGACCCGGAAGAGGCGGAGGGGGCGGCGAATCTGCTGACGGTACGCGTGCGAACGGCGACGGGCGACACGGTCGTCGCCGGTACGGTCGAGAACGGCCACCCGCACATCATCGAACTCGACGGGCTGCGCGTCGATCTGACGCCCAGCGCCGGCTATCTCTTGCTGTGTGACAACCACGACCGTCCCGGCATGATCGGCGCCGTTGGCACGACGATGGGCCGGTTTGACATCAACATTAGCTCGATGAGTGTGGGCCGGCGCGAGAACCGCGGTCGGGCGCTGATGGTGATCGAACTGGAGGAGCAGCCGACACCGGAGCAGGTGAAGGAGGTCGAGGCGATCCCCGGAATCTACTCGGCCCGGCTCGTCCGCCTCTGACCACCCGCGGCGGGCTGCTCACGTCGATTGTTGGGACGACCCGCCGGTTGCGCGCGTGATCCGCGCCGCGTCGCCACGCCCGCACTCGCGAGGCAGGACATCCGACAGGGCGCCGCCTACGTCCGCGATGGGTCGCCGGGCGCCGCCGCCAATAGCGTTGTCAGCCCATCACGGAACAGCATGACCTGCGCCGCGTCATCCAGATCAATACCGATCGACGGTCCGGCCTTCGAACCCATTCCCAATCCGGCGTCATCGAGCACGCGGTAGAAGCGGGTCGCGGAGCCGCCCGCCTGGCCGAGGGCGTCGGGGTACAGGTAGATCGTGGCGGAATGAAGTCCGGCGTGAAGGGTGGCGAACTGACGGCGGACGCTATCCAGCCCCGTGTGGGTGTAAACGTACGATCCGGCGATGGCGCGCTCCTCCAACCCGAGCGAACGGAGGAACGCCCGCAGCGTCGCGGCGGATTGGCTGACCGGCGATTGGGTGATGCCGGTATCAAACACGCGATGCATCGATCACCCGTCCTGTCGTGTGCGAGGGAGACCCGCGGCCTCGGCCCCCGTGCCCGCTGGCTGCAGTGGGAGGGGGGAGCGACCGGCCATCGTCTCGTTTAGGAGCCGCCCGTGGGCGAGGCTCATGTTCTAGTCCTCGTGACTGTTGAGGACAAGCCCGGTGCCCAACTTCGGGAAGAAGTAGGTGCTCTTCTGGGGCATACGATCGCCGGCGCCGGCCACGGCGATGATCTGCTCGGGGCGGGTGGCATTCATCAGCAGCGCCAGCGGCACACGCCCGTCGCGCACCGCCTCGATTGCCTCCTCGGCGTCCTCGGTGAACTCGACGCTCGACCCCTCGCTCAGCGCGGCGGCGTCGATGCCGAGTAGAGGCTCCAACACGCCGAATTGCAGCACATTGACATCCAGCGCCCGCCACGCGGCCGGATGGCCGGCGGGCATGCCGCGTTCTATCGCGGCGCGGTCGCGCAACGTCACCAGGTGCAGCCGCCCCGGTTCCAATCCCGCCGCGCCGAACGCCGGCGTGGTCGCGTCGGTCGCTGCCATCCTCTCGACCAGCGCATGCCGGGCCGCGGCGTCGTCGAGGGCGCCCGCGTCCTCGACAGCGAAGCTGGCGCGCAACGCCGCGACCAGGCCGGCGGTTGAGCGGCGCGGACGCACCAGCCGGTGAATTGGCAGAATCAGCAGACCGGGGTCGGCGGTGGCGGTAATCGACATAAGGACGAAGTTCTCGGGTTCGTCGCCGGTCCAGAGGGTGGCAGCCGCGCGGCACTCGGCCTGGTAGGTGAGGGCCGTCTCGTAGCGGTGGTGGCCGTCGGCGATGTACAGTGGCTGCCCCGCGATGGCGGTCACGATCGCGTCGATGGTCGTCGGGTCATCAATCACCGTGAGGCGATGGCGCTGGCCGGTGAAGTCGGCGGCGTCCATCCCCGGATCGGGGGGGACACCGGCAAGCGCCGCGGCGAAGGCGCCGGTGGTGTCATCCACCAGCGACAGGATCGGGCTGACGTTGGTGCGGGTCGCCCGAAGCAGCGCCAGACGGTCGGCTTTCGCGGGGGCCATCGTGTACTCGTGCGGGCGGATGATGCCGGCTTCGATCGGTTCCAGGCGCACCCGTCCAATCACACCGCGGCGGTTGTACATGCGGCCGTCATGCGTAAAGACCTGCTCGTACAGGTACAGCGACGGTGTCGTATCGGGTGCAAGGATGCCATCCATACGCCAGCCTTGCAGGGCAGCGGCGGCGGCGGTGTAGCGCTCCTCGCCGGATTCACGGCCGTACTCGATGCGGATGATATTGTGCGGGCTGAGATCGTAGAGCGCCGTCTGCTGTTGGGTGGAAACGACATCATAGGGCGGCGCGATCACACGCCCCGCCCCGGCGGCTGGAACGCGGTAGCGAAGCCCGCGGAAGGGGCGAAGCTGAGCCACAGGTGTCTCCTCGGGACCATGCTCCGCGACTCGTCACGCGGGCGTCGCCGTATCTCCGCGCCCGCTTCGCCGCCGCGGACACTGCACCCGCTTACCGTTCGGGGGATCGAGCGGATCATACGGATGCTGGCCGGCGAGTGTCAAAAGGGCGACCACCGGCGACCGGCGGTCGCGAAGCCCCATCCGCACGGGTTCGGCCCAGGGAACGCGCAACTTGCAGACGTGGCTCTCCCGAGGTGCTCCCGCTTCCCTTGCGGGGAAGGGGGCCAGGGGTTAGGTTTTCCCTGAAGGAGCCGCCAGACGATGAGCCGACGCATCACTCTCGACGATATCGCGCAACTGCCGCCGCCCGGCATGGCCGTGCCAAACTCGGTACGATTCGCCCCCGGCGGGAACCTTGTCACCTACCTGCATAGCCCCGGCGGTTCGCTAACGCAAGAGCTGTGGGCGTGCGACCTTGCCAGTGGGCGAGAGTGGCGGCTGTTCGAGCCGCCCTCCGCCGCCGCATCCGAGGAGTCGCTGTCGCGCGAGGAGGCGCTGCGGCGCGAGCGTCAACGCCAGTTGGGCACGGGCGTCTCTGGCTACGCATGGAGCGAGCAGGGGGACACGCTGCTCGTCCAGGCCGGCAATCAGATATTCGTGCGCCGCGGCCTGGAGGGAGAGTGGCGGAGCCTGACCGATGGCGGCGGCTGGCTCGATCCGCGCATGAGCCGCGACGGTGGCAGGCTCGCCTTCGTGCGCGACGGCGAATTGTACGCGCTCGATCTCACGACCGAAGATGCCGCGCCGCTGCGGCTGACCCATGACGCATCGCCGTCGGGCGAGTATGGCGATCGCCCGGTGACGAACGGGCTGGCCGAATATATCGCCCAAGAGGAGATGGACCGCTCGACCGGTTTCTGGTGGTCGCCGGACGGAAGACGCCTCGCGTTCGAGCAGGTCGATAACTCGCCGGCGC
>JBBQJF010000229.1:0-8484 GCA_038325665.1 Dehalococcoidia bacterium
ACGCTCAGCCCCTTGGCGAGATTTTCCTGCAAGCACGTTACCTTCATCTCGTCACCCGTGTAAGCAATTTTGCGGTACTGGGCCTCGCACAAAGTATAGCGCCGGCCGATACCCCCCACAACCCTGGTGCGGCAGGCGCGCACTGTGGCGCCCCGCGTGACCGTGCGACCCCGCACGCGATCAACGTCACGGGCGTCCGTCGCGCCGCTCATGGCGCACGGCAATTCCACGACCGCCCAATTGGTCAGGCGCGGGCGCCCGAGCGGCGCACACCGCGTCGGGCGGCTCTCAACTGCGCCGCGCGACGAAACGAAACGCGCGAGCGCGCTAATCTAGATCGCGGCTATGTCAAGCACGATACGCGCGAGCCGCACCCGTGCGTGGTTGAAGGCTACCGACGCCGCGGGCGCACTCACGGGCGAGAGTGGTCGCGCACATAGGCGGGACCACGGGTGGCGGACGACGGGTCTAGAAGCGTGCGGGGAGTGGGCGGGACCGGCGCGGGAGCGCCCGCGCGTCAACCAGCGGCGCGGACTGCTATCGCGATGCCGTGTGGCGCCGTGGTCGAGCCACAGTGCCATGGTCGGGCGTCCTGGTGAACATGTGGGCAGTTGCGTCCCCATCCGCCGCATCCACGCCGGGGGGGCGCCGCCGGGTCGCCTCGCTCTGACTTTGGTGAGCGTCCTCTATGCAGGGGAGGCACGGTGCATCGCGGCCCGCGGCCCGCGGCCCGCCCTAATGTCAGCATGACACACCCCGAATCCAGGCGGAGTGGCGGCGTGTGGGCTGGCTCGCCGCCCAAAGCCGGCCGAACGGTCCCCCGCGCCCTACAGAAGTACAGGAAAGCGTCGAGACTTTATCTAGGAGTCACGTATGCCCCCGTGGCGCCGTACACGGGAGGGCTTCTATTCCTCCCTCGATTGGCTCCCCTAACCCGCGCGGCGAGCGGGGCCGGGTTTGACGTCATCTCACGCGAGCGCTCCCACGGGTGGAGAGCGCCTATCACGGCGCGGGCACGGCCCGTGGAGGACTCGATGGCCGACCGGACCCCCTCGTTGATGGACGCGTTGCTCACCGTTCACCGCGGTCGTGACCCACGAACCATGCTGCAAACGATGCTCGCCGCTGTCGGCGGGGAGTTGGGCAACGCGACCGCGTGCTGCTACATGCTTGACGAGGGCGGGAGCAGCTTCCGCTTGGAGTTCGCCGACGACGGCACGGGCGAGGTGACACGCGGTCTGTGGCGCAACGACCTGCGTGTGCCGCCGCTGCTCCCGCGACCGGCGACCCTGGCCGCACTGACGCAACTCCGCGCGACCGGCGCTCCCGTCCTTGTCAGCGACGGGTTCCCGGACTTCCTCAGGGAGCTGTGGGGCGAGGAGTTAGCCGCCGGCATCGCGCGGGCGCTGAAGATGCGCTACGGCGTGGTCGCTGCCGTGAGCGCCGGGTCGGGTCCGGTCGGGTTGTTGCTCTTCATTATCCGCGACATTTGTCCGATTGATGTTGCCGCCGAATGTACGGCCCATGCCGCCCTCGCGCTGGGCAACCTGTACGACCGGCTGAGCAGCGTCCAGGACGGCGAACGCGATCAGGAGACAGGGCTGCTCCATCTCGCGGTCATCGAACAGTTGGGAGCGCGCGAACTGGTCCGCGCCGAACGCTACCGGCGGGCGCTGTCGGTGGTGGTGATCGAGCCGTCCGCGCCGGCAGCCTCACCCGAGTCAATGGCGGCTGCCGGCGAGACCGCCCGTCAGGTCATGCGCCAGCCGGACACCGTGGCACGGCTCGATTCAGAGCGGCTGGTGTTCTTGCTGCCGGAGACACCGTCCGGCGGCGCCATCGGGTTCATCCAACGCCTGCACGCGGCCGCCTCCCCGGCGTTGGCCGCGATGCGCTGCTCCGCCGCGGCGTTTCCCCAGGACGGTCAGACCTGGGACGCCCTCGTCCAGGTCGCCATTCACCGGCTCGACGCGCCAGAGGCGCCGGTCGCGATGGCCACGCCGCGCTCGTCCGTCCAAGGCGGCCTGCGCGGCGCCTTCCCCAGTTTCGGCGGCGTGCCAACGCGCCCGAACACCCGCTTCCGGTGAGCGGGGGTGGCGGGCGGTGCGCGTTCCGCCGGCGACGCGCGGCAGTCAGCCTGCTCGTACCCATCCACGAATCGACGGCCCGCTCCTGTACGGCCGTATGCACTGCCAGATGACCGCTCCCGCGTCGCCGACGGCTGAGGGCTGAGGCGCCGCGCCGCATCCAACCCGAACGGGCCGCCCGCTCGCGGGTGACAACGATTACACCGACCACTGACGTCCACACGACACTACGTGCAATGTGTTCTTATCCCGTTTCGGCTCCGCTATGAATCTAATTCCCTCCTCGTGTCCGTTCTCTTGACAGATAGACGGTCAGAAGGGAACCATAGCTCCGAAGAACTGCCGTATGTCCATCCGTATTCGTGAAACGAAGCACATAGTCGGGCGATCATGGTGGCACTGCACACGCGCCAATGACCCGGTGCCAGACGCCATACCGCCCAATTGCCGCGCGTACCCGAAGGGAGTACTCTATACACCCGTTGCACAACGACAGCCGCGGCGATCGGGGGTGTACCGTCGAAGAGTCGTCGGTGCGGGGCGCGACGGCACGCCGAGTGAACCGGCTGTTGAGGCGGATGTTGAGGTGCTGCCGTCACGGTGACAATCGACGCGCGGCCGCACGTTAAAAAGGGTGGGCACACCGATCGAGTCGGACGTGGTTGAGGAGGAGTGGATGAGTCAGTCAGGTCAGCAAAACGGTTCAGGGAAGGGGTGGCCCCGGCGACGGCTGTTGCAGACCAGCATTCCGCTCGGCGCGGCGGCAATCGTGGCTGCCTGCGGCGGCAGCGGCGGCAGTAAAGACAGCGTCCAACGGGACGACCAGGGCACCGTCACGGCGGGCGGCAAGACCGCGGCTCAGGCCGGCGCCGTGCCCAAGATTGTTCCCGGCCACTACGAGCGGCGTCTGGCCGCGAGCCAAGAAGAGATCAACGCCGCGACCACCGTCAAGCGTGGCGGCACCTATAAGTTCCGGTACCTCGACCCGCCTCATTTCGACGCGGCGAAGGGCTATTCCTGCACGATCTATGACACGCACGAGCTGGTCTACAACAAGGCGATCCGGGCGAAGCTGGGGCCGGCGGCCGACCCGTTCAAACTGGAGTTGGAGCCGGACCTGGCCGAGAAGTGGGAGCAAACCTCCCCCGACTCCACTGAATTCACACTCAGCTTCCGCAAGAACGTCAAGTGGCAGAACAAGGCGCCGCTCAACGGCCGCGCCTTCACCGCCGAGGACGCCAAGCTGGTCTACGAGCGCTACGCGGCGGGGGGAGTCCAGAAGGACTTCTTCTCGATGGTCGATAAGATGGAGTTGACCGATCCGAACACGCTGCGGGTCAAGCTGAAGGAGCCGTACGTCGATTTTCCGGCGACGATCGCGACCTACAGCTACATCACCCCGCGCGAGCTGTGGGACAACTCCGACAAGATCATGACCGAGGCGATCGGCACCGGCCCGTTCATCCGCGAGAGCTGGACGCCGAAGCAAAGCTCGGTGTTCGTGCGCAACCCCGACTATTGGGAGATGGGAGCCGACGGCAAAGCCCTGCCCTACGTCGACCGCGCCGAGATGTGGATCGCCAACGACCCGGCCAGTCAGAAGGCCGGGTTCCGCTCCGGCAACTGGTTCAACTACTTCCCGACCGACACCGCCGACGGCGATGACTTGATCAAGAGCAGTCCCGAGACAGTGTGGCTGGATGTGCCCGCCTCCCGCGGCGGCAACGTGAATGGCTTCTTGTTCAGCATGCGCAACCCAAAATTCAAGGATAAGCGGGTGCGCAACGCGATCAGCATGGGCATCGACCGCGCCGCCTATGATGACCTGTTCTACGACGGTCTGAATAAGGGCTACGCCAATACCTCGGTGCCGTGGTCGTTCCTCCAGGACGAGCCGCCGACCCTCAAAGACCAGGGGCCGACCTTTCAGCGGAACGTTGCCGAGGCGAAGAAGCTGCTGCAGGCGGCCGGCGCCGAGAACCTCGAGTTCGAGGTGGTCGAGTGGTACATCACCTCGGGGCGCGACTTCTTCTCGCCGGCGCAGGATCAGCTCCGCGAGATTGGTGTGAAGATCCGCAACAAGAAGGTGGACAACCCCACGGCGATCACGATCCTCGCCAATCGCAGCTTCGATGAGGCTGCCAACATGGTGTGGGGACCGCCGAACTACTCGATCGATGGTTGGATCTACCCGTGGTACATCACCGGCGGCGGACTCAACTACAACACCATCGCGGACCCGCAGCTCGACAATCTGCTCAAGGCGCAACGCAAGGAGGCCGACGCCAACAAGCGCAAGGGCATCCTCCGCCAGATCTCCGAGTACCTTAACGACCAAAGCTATGAGATCTGGTGGCCGCAGGCATGGGTGCGTGAGGCGTGGCCGTCGTCCGTGAAAAACTTCCGCCCTCACGGCTTCGCCGGCACATCGCAGTGCTACGCCGCCGGTCAGGCCCGCTCGGTGTGGCTCGACCGCGCGTGATCGGCGGGGGCGGTCGCGGATGACGCCACGGATGCGCCGTTCGCCGCCCACGCCGGGGTATCGGATGGACGACGTGGACGCGTGAACAGGGCTGCCGGCGACATCGCCGGCAGCCTGGTTGCTCCGGCCCCGAGAATGGGAGCATTCTTCTCCGGGGTGAGAGCGTTCTCGAAGGAAAGCGGGATGAGTCAAGAGACGATGCTGGCGCTGGCGCGGCAGGTCGTGCGCGATCTGTCAGCCCAAGGGCGCATCGAGTCGATGTCCGACGACGAACTCGCCGAGGCGGGACTCGATGACGACGAGATCGGTTCAATCCGTGACGGGTTCCTCGATAGGATGCTGCGTCTGGGCGTCCCGCTCGACGATTGGACGCCGGCCGCGGGGTGTCGCGCGCCCTGAGAGAAGGGGGTAGCCAGTGCAAATCTACATCATTCGCAGAATCCTCTCGTACATCCCGGTGCTGATCCTCGTATCGCTGTTCACGTTCTTCATTCTGCGCGTCATCCCCGGCGATGCGCTGGTCGCGATGATGGGCGAGCGCCAGGGGATGAGCAACGAGGAGATGGCGCGCGCCCGCAAGGCGCTGGGGCAGGACCGGCCAGTGTTTGTCCAGTATCTCGACTGGGTGGGCAAGGGTGTGCGCGGCGACTGGGGCCAGTCGTTCTGGCTGCACGAGCCGGTGACGAAATCGATCCGCGCCACCTTCCCGGTCAGCTTCCAACTCGGCGTCATGGCGTTCATTATCACGGCGGTGGTCGCCGTGCCGATCGGCATCCTCTCCGCCGTCAAGCAGGACACCTGGATGGATTACGTCGGCCGGCTGTTCGCGATCAGCTTCCTATCGGTGCCGAGCTTCTTCCTGGCGATCCTGACGATCGTCTTCCTGGCGAAGTGGTTCAAGTGGATCCCGCCGCGCGGCTTCATCCAGCCGTGGGACGACCCGGTCGGCAACTTCCAGCAGATGGTGTTTCCGGCAATCATCCTCGGTCTAAGCTTCGCCGCCGGCACGATGCGGATCGTGCGTACGACCATGCTCGAGGTGCTGCGCGAGGACTATATCCGTACGGCGCGCGCCAAAGGCCTCAAAGAACGTGGTGTGATCTGGTCGCACGCGATGAAGAATGCCATGATTCCGGTGGTCACTTATTTTGGCGTCTCGATTGCCGCGCTCATCACCGGTTCGGTCTTGATCGAGGTGGTATTTGGCCTCAATGGCATGGGCCGGCTGACGGTGGACGCCATCAATCAGCGCGACTGGCCGATTGTGCAGACCGTCATCTTGTTCATCGTGGTGATCACCCTGTCGATCAACCTTATAATCGACCTGCTGTACGGCGTCCTCGACCCACGGATCTCATTCACGTAGCGGCAGGGAGGGAGAACGATGCAGGCCACCGACATTGGTATCCTCGCCCAACGTGGAGCGGCTCCTCGAGAGCGTCCCCTTCCGGAACGCCTGCTGCGCGGCATGGTGACGTTCTCGCGGGCAAAGCCGCTGGGCGCCTTTGGCGCGGCGATCATCTTTGTGATGATCTTCGCCGCCCTGTTCGCCGACCTCGTCGGCACGCAAGACTACCAACGGGTGCGGCCGCGCGAGAAGTTGCAGACTCCGAGCGCCCAGCACTGGCTCGGCACCGACCAGCTCGGGCGCGACCTGTACTCGCGCATCGTGTACGGCGCGCGGGTGTCGCTGTTCGTCGGCTTTACCGGAACCTTTCTGGGCGTGTTCCTCGGCTCCTTCATCGGACTGGTGAGCGGCTATTTCGGCGGTAAGCTCGACATGGTGTTGATGCGCTTCACCGACGCGATTCAAGCCTTTCCCGGGCTGATTCTGGCGCTGGCGATCGT
The DNA here is from genome assembly GCA_038325665.1 of Dehalococcoidia bacterium. Taxonomy (GTDB): domain Bacteria; phylum Chloroflexota; class Dehalococcoidia; order CAUJGQ01; family CAUJGQ01; genus CAUJGQ01. The sequence continues at coordinate 6,418 of JBBQJF010000229.1, forward strand.
GGCGGCGCTGGGGCCGGGGATCACGAAGGCGTTCATCGCGATCTCGATCACGCTGCTGGCCCGTCCGGCGCGGGTGGTGCGCGGGTCGGTTCTGGGCGCGAAGGCGATGCCGTGGGTCGAGGCGGCACGCACGGTTGGCGCCTCCGACGGGCGCATCATGTTTCGCCACATCTTGCCCAATGTCATGGCGCCGATCATCGTGCTGGCGTCGTTGGTCTTGGGCATCGCGATCCTGATCGAGGCGTCACTGTCGTTCCTCGGCCTGGGCGTGCTGCCGCCGACTCCGGCCTGGGGTTCGATGCTCAACCAGGCCAGCTCCGGCTACTTCGAGACCTACCCGCACCTGGCGATCATCCCCGGCGTCGCCATCAGCCTCGCCGTGTTCGCCTTTAACTTGTTCGGCGACGCGCTCCGCGACGTGCTCGACCCACGGCTGCGGGGGTCGTGAGGGTGGGCGCCTAACCCCCCGGCCGGCCTAACCCCCCGGCCCCCTTCCCCCCGGCAGGCCGGGACAGGCTGCAAGGGAAGGGGGAGAACGAACGGGGCCTGCCTGTCCGTGGGCGGCTGCCGAGGTGTAATGGTCGAGGGCGACTCGGCGGGTCGCCCTCGGGGATCGCCCACATGTCCGGTGAATAGGTGGTCCGTCGAACTGCTCGTTGCCCGTTGCCCGTTGATCGTTGAACAACAGAAAAGGATACTTGGATGCGCGCCGCCGTGGCCGAACAGTTGGGGCAGCCGTTGGTCGTGCGCGAGCGCGAGCAACCCGTGATTGGGCCGGACGAGATATTGCTCAAGGTCGCGGCGTGCGGCGTCTGCTATACCGATCTGCGGGTGATCGATGTGATCGGCGCCGCGGCGATGCCGCTCATTCCCGGACACGAGCCGGTGGGGATCGTCGCCGCTACCGGCGCCGCGGTCACCGAGTTCAAACTCGGCGACCGCATCGGCGCCCATGCGCTCTTCTCCTGCGGCGTGTGCGCCTACTGCCTCGCGGGCGAAGAAGAAGCCTGCGTTACCGGCTTCTCCCGGCTGGCGGGAGTCGCGCTGGATGGCGGCTACGCCGAGTACATGCGGCTGCCCGCCGGCCACGCCGTTCGCCTGCCCGACGGCATGGCGTTCACCGATGCCGCGCCGCTGTTCTGCGCGGGGCTGACCACCTACGCCGGTCTCAAGAACGGCAACCTCCAACCCGGTCAGCGCGTGGTGGTGATCGGTATCGGCGGACTCGGCCACCTGGCGATCTCGCTGGCGAAGGCGATGGGTGCGGTGGTCTACGCCGTCACGACCAGCCCCGATAAAGTAGCCGTGGCCCGCGAACGCGGCGCCGATGTTGTCGGTGACATCGCGATGGTGGTGGATGCCCTGAAGGCCGTGGGTGGCGCCCATCTGGCGCTGAACACCGCGAACGCGCTCGACCCGGTCGGCCGGATCGTGGCGGGCATGGCGAAGCAGGGGACAATTGTGCTGACCGCCGCCGACGGCGATGTCCTGCCGATACCACCGGCAATGTTCATGGGGCTGCAACTGCGCGTGATGGGGAGCTTCTTCGGCTCCCGACAAGACCTACGCGAGGTGCTCGACCTTGCCCACCGCCACGCCATCCGGCCGCTCGTGGAAACCTACCCGCTCGCCGAGGTCAACGCCGCCCACACGCGCCTCCGCGCGAATCAGGTGCGCTATCGGGCGGTGCTCACGCTCTGATTGGATGGCCTGATACGATCGCGTGGAGGCGGACGCTGAGCAGTTCGTGCCCCGGCCCGGGCTGCTACTTGCCGGCCGGCTCCCGCGTCGATTCGTCCTCCGACCCTTCACCGTCCGCGAACCATCGCAGCCGTAGCAGCGCCTTCAGATCAGCGGTCGTATCGACGGACCAGGCTGCGGCCGGACTCGCGAACCCCTGAACGTCGCCCCCTTGTTCGGCGGCCACCCGCGCCAGTTCGACCAACTGTTGGAGCAGGAGCTGCTCCTCATGCCCCAGCGAGCGGTGGAACCCGTGCAAATGCGCCCGAAACGATTCGGCCGCCGGCGACAGTCGCCCCGCCTCGTTGCTGTTCATCGCCTACCTCC
>JBBQJF010000230.1:0-8437 GCA_038325665.1 Dehalococcoidia bacterium
TGCTTCGATAGCACCGGCCGCGCATCGAACAGCATGCGCCCCCACGTCGGCAACGCGGGATCGGCGATGCCAAGCCCGAGGAATGACAGCGACGCCTCGACCAGCACCACGGTACCGAGGTTGAGGGTCGCGATCACCATCAATGGCCCGAACATGTTTGGGAGCACATGATACGACACGATGCGACCGGTTGATGCGCCGATCGCACGGGCAGCTTCGAAGTACGCTTCGGTGCGAATGTTCAGCACCGCCGATCGTACCACCCGGCTGCCCGCCACCGATGAAATCACCCCCAACGTTCCGATCAACTGGACCAAGCCGCCGCCCACGACGCTGACGACGGCGATCAGCAGGACCAACGAGGGGAATGACATCACCGCATCAATTAGGCGCTGCAGGATGAGATCCACCCACCCGCCGGACCAGCCGCTGGTCAACCCGATGATCGTCGCCAGCACGATCGAGATCGTCGTCGCGGCGAAGGCGACCACGACGGTCTGTCGGAAGCCGTGCAGCAGCCGGGAAAGCTCGTCGCGGCCGATGTGATCGGTTCCCAGCGGGAAACCCCGCGCGCCGGGATCGAGCAATCGCGAGCCGGCCAGCGCATCGGGCGGCCGCGGCGCGAGCGCCGGCCCAAACGCGGCCCCCACCAGTAGGCCGAGCACGATGACAAAACCGATCACTCCCAGGGGCTGCCGGATTAGCGCCCGCCCCGTCGTCACCAGAAAGCCACGGTCTGTCTGCCGTCCCAGCACGCTGGAGGGCGCGACCTCCGCCGGCATCGCGGTCATCGTCATCTAGCCCCTCCGCAAACGAGGATCGAGAAAGGTGTAGAGGATGTCGATGCTAAAGTTAATCACCAGCACCGCGACCGCGAATGTGAGTGTGATCGCCTGCAATGCCGTGTAGTCCCGCATGGTGGCCGACTGAAGCAGGTAAAGACCGATGCCGGGCAGGCCGAATATGGATTCGTAGATGACGCTGCCGCCGATCAGGGCAACCATTGACAGCCCCAGCACCGTGACCACCGGGATTAGCGCGTTACGAAGGGCATGGCGGGTGATCACGCGCAATTCCGTCAGTCCCTTCGATTTCGCCGTCCGCACGTAATCCTGGCGAAGAACATCCAGCATCATCGTGCGGGTCACGCGGGTCAGCCCGGCCCCGGCGCTGAGTCCCAAGAGGACCGCCGGCACGATCAGAAGCTGGAGGCTGGCCGCCGGGTTGGACAGAACGGATTCGTAGCGGCCGAGCGGCGGCGTCCACCCGAACGGACGAAACGCCAGGATCAGCGTCGCCAAGAAAAAGCCGGGTACGGCCAGGGCAGCGATCGCCAGCGCGCGTAACACGTAATCGGTGACGGAGTATTGCGCCACGGCCGAGATAACGCCCACCGGGATGCCGATAAGCGTTGCGAATACCAGCGCGTACAGGGCAAGCAGCAGCGTGACTTCGAGGCGCGAGCGGAGCGCCGGACCGATTGGCTCGCCGCCGATCGTTGACTTCCCGAGATCGCCGCGGACCACACCGGACAACCAGCGACCGTACTGGGTATACCACGGATCATCGAGTCCGAGTTGCTGCTTGATTTCGCTCGCGGCCGTGGCGTTCCACGCTTCGCCGAGCCGCGCGGTCGTCGGGTCGCCGGGAAGCATCCGCACCACCGCGAAGCTGATAAAGCTGACCAACAGCAGCGTTGGCAGGGAGATAAGCAGTCGCTGCATCACCAGGCGTCCCATGCTCATGCTCCTGCTACGTGCGCCATTCGGCGGAGAAGTGCGGCCGGTGCGGCCCGCGGCGGCCACGTTTCGCATTTTCAGACCAGCCGTTCGGTTGTCCAGCGGGTCAGGGCGATCCACCAGGTCGCCCTGACCCGCTCCCGCGTCATGGGCTGGGGCGGCTCACTTGTCCAGCCAGACATTGTGCGCGATCTGATAGCCGGAATTGAAGTTGGTGCGCGCGTAGCCGCGCACCGCCGGCGTATGCGCTCGCAGCGTGTGGTACGACCCGCTCCAAAGCGGCCCCGGCTCCTGCGCCACGATACGCTGGACCTCGAACACCAGCTTGCGGCGTTCATTCTCGTCAAACGTCCGGCTCTGCCTGGACAGCAGATCGTCAACCCGCTCGTTGGTGTAGTTGCCATAGTTGCGGGTGCCGAGCGCTCGATTGGAGTTGTGATAGAGGATCAACTGCGCGTCGGGATACGGTCCCGCGATCGGCGCGAATCCGCCGATACGGAAGTCCGGCGCGGCATAGCGTTGCAAGATCGCGAGCGCTCCGCCGGACCCGACATCGCGCAGGGTGACATTGACCTTCAGGTCGCGGTACATCGGCACCAGCACCGTGTCCAGGTCGCGGATCTGCCCGAACAGCGTGTCACAGGTCACGTCGAAGCCGTCTTTCATGCCGGCGGCGTCCATCAGCAGACGCGCTTCCTTCAAGTCATCCTCGTGGTTGGGCAGATAGCCGGGAAGGGTACGGAGTTCGTTCTCCGGCAGCCGCCAGGTGGTCATCGAGGGGCTGATCGCTCCGCCAACGGTTCCCGCCCCGGCGTAGGCGAGGTCGTATGCCTGCCGCCGGTTGATGGCGCGCGACATCGCCAGCCGGACCCGCGGATCGGCGAAGGGCGGCGCCTTATGGTTGAGCACGACCGTGTTGCGGGCGGGATTGATGTACTCCACCACGCGGAACCCGGCCTTCTCCACATCGCTCTGTCGGTCCTTGAATCCGCTGCCGCCGGCCATGCCCTCGAACTGACCCGCCAGCAATCCCGCGATCTGCGACTGCACGTCCGCCACGATCCGGAAGTCGGCGCCGTCCAACCAGGCGGTGTTCGGCTTCCAGTACCCATCCTTGCGCCGCTCCAGCTTGTAACCCTGGTCGCTGCTGAAGAATGTCAGCTCGTACGGTCCGGTGCCGACGACCTCGGCGGCGTTGCTCCCGAGCGCCGGCCGCGGCGCGGCCCACTCCCGCGGGTAGATGAAGTCGTACTGGTCGGCCATGGTCGCCAGCAGGTCAGGTTTGGGCGACTTCATCCGAAATACGACGGTGTTCTCATCCGGTGTCTCGATCCGGTCCACCTGGGTATAGTTGCCCATCCGCGGCGATGTTGTCTTGGGATCGATCACGTCCTCGAACGTGAACTTAACATCCTCCGCCACCACGCGCCGTCCATCGACCGGCGGGCGCTGCTGCCACTTCGCGGCCGGGTTCACCTTGAACACGAAGCTCAGTTCGTCGGGAACTTCCGGCAATGCCGCCGCGATGTCGGGCTCGATCTTGCCGGGATTGCGGACATCGAACCGCACGAGGAAGTTGCCGATCCAGTCCCAGTAGACCGACCCGCCGTTGGTCTTATGGATGTCGAGGTTCGGGATCGTCTGCTGGACCGGCTCACGCCACACCCCTCCGCGTTTCGGTGTGCCGGCCTCCGGTGTCGTCGCGGCAACGCTAGCGATCGCCGCCGCCTGTTCGGCGGTCTGGCTACCATCCTTGGTGCCGCTGCCGCCGCAGGCCGCGGCAAACGCCGTTGCGACGCCGGCCGCGCCACCGATGAGGCGGCGGCGAGTGTAGATGGCGCGCGGTGTCCCCTCCAATGAACTCTGGCGTTTCGGTTCGCGTTGCATTCGCTTACCTCCGAACGGCGCTGCCCCCCGTGCCGGCCGCTCACCCCACGGCGCACCGCGCGGCCAGACTGCCGACCGCTGACACCCGCCTGCCGGACACCAATGGGTCGACGAACCCGTTCGTGCAGTAGCCGAGCGAGATTCCCGTGACCGGGTCGCCCCAGCCGATCTGACCGCCGGCCCCGCCGTGGCCGAACGCCCGCGCCGACGCCTCCCGGCCGAACCCGCGCATGTTCATGTTGCCGTCGTCACCGGCAACCACCACCGCCAGCGCCCGATTGACCGGTACATCGAGCAACGGGTCACGGTGGAAGTCGAGCGTCCGCACCCGCGTAGCCCACTCGATCGTCTCGGCCTTCATGATCCGCGTGCCGTCGTCGGTCACACCCCCGTGGATCAGCGGCTGATAGAACAGCGCCAGGCTGGCGGCCGTGCCGATCCCGCCCGCGCCGGGAACACCGATCTGTTGCACGTCCGGCTGGTTGAAGCCGAGGATCCAGTCCGATGTGACCTCGCTGCCCTCGGGTGGCGCGATCGGCGGCTGCATGTAGCGGACCTCCGCCACGCGATTGTGGAGTCCGCGCGGTAGCCCGATGTGGAGGTTCGTCAGCCCCATCGGCTCGATCAGCCGCCGCCGCAAATAGGCGCGGAAGTCATCGCCGGTGCGGCGCTCGATGATCTCGACCAGCACCCAGTGCGCGGAGCTGGCGTGGTACTCAAAGCGCGTGCCCGGCTCCCAGTTGAGCCGCCACGCCCCGAACGCCTTGAGACGCTCGTCCTTACCGGCCCACGCCGGATGCCCAAGCGGTGCGCGGGGGAAGCCACCGACATGCAGCATCACCTGCTCGACCGTGATGCCTTCCTTGCCGTTCGTGCCAAACTCGGGCACGATCTCGGCTACCCGTTCGTCCAACCGGAGCAACCCATCCTCGAACAGCGTCCAGACCGCGGCGGCGACAATCGCCTTGGTGGATGAGAAGATTGTGTAGAGGGTGTCGTCCGTCGCCGGTTTCACCTCTCCGCCCTGCACCGCCTGACCGAAGGTCCGCATGCCGGCCAGCCGGCCGTGACGCGCCACCGCCACCTGGGCGCTCGGCAGGACGCCATCGTCCACATCGCGCCGCACCCGCGCGAATACCGCTTCCAGCCTCTCGCTGTCGATGCCGGCCTCTTCCGGTGTGCCCGTCACGGCGCTGCTGCTCGCCACCTGCATCCTCCCTTGTGTAGGTGTTGGGTGTTGGGTGTTGGGTGTTAGGGGGGGCGACCCGGCCTGCCATCCCCGGCGGCGCCCCCGCTACCCGCCGTTCTTGAAGTGCTTCGCCAGCAGTCGCGCTGCCTCGCGCGGTTGTTCGAGCACGACCATGTGGCCGGCGTCGGGGCAAAGCTCGGCGGTCGTGGAGGCGAGCAGCCCCTCATACGTCGTCAGATACGGATCAGGCGGCACCACCTTATCGCCCGCGCCCCATAGCAGGAGCGTCGGCGCTTTCACGCGATAGGCGCGGTGGCGGAAGCCTTTGTCGGGCAGCGGCCATAAGTACTTGGCGCTGCCGATCGCGCTCTGACGCCGCGCCCGATTCCACTGCCCCGCCGCCTCGCGATCCTCGGGCGGCCATAACATGCTCCGCGCCGCCGGGCCGGCCGGATCGTGGAACAGCTCTGCTGCCAGCGTGCGCGGGGTCAGGCCGAACAGGTCGGGTTGGGGACGGCTGTCGCACCACACACCGAGCGGGCTGATCAGACCGAGCTGCCGCACGCGCACCGGGTACACGGCCGCCAGTTCGGCGCCGATGAAGGCCCCCAGCGAGTGGCCGGCGACACGCACCGGGGTCGGGAGATTGAGCGCCTCGATCACGTCGTCGTAGTAGAGCATCAGATCGAAGACGGTCGCGTCGATCTCCTGGAAGCCGGTCGTGCCTTCATAGCCCGGATGCGCCGGCACGTACACCTGGAAGTCGCGGGCGAGGTTTTCGACAAACTCCCGCTCGACGAACCCGAACGGCCCGTGAAGATAGAGCAGTGGCTCGCCGCTGCCGAATGTCTCGACGGTGGTGGAGCAGCGGCCCTGGCGGATCGTGACCGTCACGCTATTCGACATTGACCACCCTCCGCGCGTTGCGTGGATACCACTCGTCCTCCCACTCCGGCCACATGTGGCGCAGCTTGGGGATGACCTCGAGGGCAATGCGGCGCGTGTTGTACTCCGCCGTGTCGCGCGACATGTTCCCGAAGTGGGACATGAACATCAGCACGCCGACGCCCAGATTGTTGATCAGCGCCTCGACCTGCTCGGTGACCTGGCTGGGTGAGCCGGTGATGACGACACCCTCCTCGACGAGTTGCGGCCACTTACGGTCAGTGATACGCACGTCCGCCAGCTCCGGCGTCAATCCGGCCGTGATCGTGGCCGAGGTGCGGTAGCCGGGGGCGTCGATGAAGCCGCCATAGACGTGTTGGGTCTTGTTGTAGAACCATTCCAGGTGCGGGCCGTACATGTCGGCCGCCATCGCCTCGTTGTCCGCCACGCCCACGAATTGGATGAAGCCGCCGCGGTAGGGATTGCGAGGCCGGTTGTTGCGGTCGACCGCTTTCCAGTAGCCGTCGAAGGTGTGTTGTGCCCGCTTATAACCGGAGAAGGCCAGCGCGGCATACATGTAGTTCTGCTCACAGACCCAGTCCCACGTCTCGACCGAGCCGCCGCCGGGGATCCATACTGGCGGGTGCGGCTGTTGCAGCGGCCGCGGCCATAGGTTGACGTAGCGGAGCTGGGTGTACTTGCCGTTGAACGCGAACACCTCGGGCGTGGTCCACGACTTGATGATCAAATCGTTCGCCTCGCGGTATTTCTCGCGGAGAGTGATCGGGTTCTCGCCGTAGCAGTAGTTCGTATCCATGCTCGTGCCGACGGGGAAGCCGGCGATGATGCGCCCACCGCTGATGCAATCCATCATCGCGACCTCTTCCGCGACGCGGATCGGCGGGTTATACAGCGCGATGCTGTCGCCGAGCAGTACGATCGCGACGTCCTTCGTGTTGCGCGCGAGAATCGACGCGATGATGTTTGGCGACGGCATCAGGCCATAGCCGTTCTGGTGGTGCTCGTTCACACAGATGCCGTCAAACCCCAACTTCGACGCGAAGATCAGCTCGTCGATGTACTCGTTGTACAAGGTCGATGCCTTCGCCGGGTCGAACAGATGGGATGGAATATCAACCCAGACACTGTGGTGCGCGTCACGAAAGTCGTCGGGAAGGTCGCGGTATGGCATCAGGTGAAAGAAGTAGAACTTCACGGCAGTCTCCCTGTTGTGGCTGCTGATTGGTCGCGGTTCGTGAGCCGAGCGCCGCTGGCAATCATGCGGACCGAGATCTTGGCGCGGGGCGGCGTCCCCATCGGTCGCGCGGTAGCGCTACGCGATCGCTCCCTCGGCGCGGAGCCGCGTAATATCGCCGGCCGCGAACCCATGCTCGCGCAGGATCTCGTCGGTGTGCTGTCCTAACAACGGGGCCGGGCGGATAGCGCCCCGTTCACCATCGAACTCGAACGCCGTGCCCACCTGCCACAGGCGTCCCTTGGTGGGATGATCGACCGGCGTCACCATCTGGTTCGCCAGCACATGGGGGTCATGCAGCAGGTCTTGCAAGCCGCTGTTGACCGGGGCGCAGGGGATCTCCGCTTCATGGAGGATATCCAGCAGCTTGTCGCGCGTCATGCTGCCGATCCAGGCCGAGAAGACCTCGTTCAGCGGCTGGGCGGCCTGCTGGCGGGCGAGCCGGTTCGCGTGGGCGGGGTCAGCGGCGAGGTGCTCGAAGCCTGCCAACTGACACAACCGCTGGAACTGCCGGTCGGTCCAGGCGCACACGACCGAGTACAGGCCGTCGGATGTTGAGAATACACCGGCGCCACCGGGTAGGCCGCGCGGCGTCGCGGCGGGCGGAGTCGTGTCGGCCTCGGCGACCATCATGCCCGTGCTCATGACGTGGAGCGCACCTTGCAGAAGGGAGGTGGTGATGTACGTGCCGCGACCGGTGGCGTCCCGCGTCCGCAACGCGACCATCGTCGCGAAGGCGGCGATCAGCGGAGCCGTCGGGTCGCCGACCATCGCGCCGAGCATCGGCGGCATGTCCTCGGCTGGCCGGCGCATCGCGCCGCTGAACGCCTGGATAATCACGTCGTACCCCGGCGTCCGCGCTAGCGGGCCGGCGGAGCCCCAGCCGCTGATCGAGACGTACACGATGCGCGGGTTGACCGCGCACAGGTCGGCGTAGCCTAGCCCAAGCTGATCAAGTGTCCCCGGAGTCATGTTCTCGACGAACACGTCGGCGTTCTTCACCAAGGTCGTGAGGACTTCGCGGCCCCCCGGCGTCTTGATATTGATGACGATGCCGCGCTTGCTCCGGTTCGAGACGGAGTAAATGACCCCCTCCTGACCGAGGAAGGGCGTCGTGGAGTTGCGCCCATCGTCGCCATGGGGCGGTTCCACATGGATCACATCCGCCCCGATCTCGGCGTACAGCCGCCCCATCGTCGGCCCGGCGATCATCGAGGTGAGGTCAACCACCTTCAAGCCGGCGAGCGCGTCGCTTGTGGATCCCATCAGTTCGCGATCTCCCGTCGAGCTGCATCCGGCACGTCGCCTGCCGGTTGACTGCTGCAGCGCCGCGACGTTGAAGACGAGCCGGCGGGCCGGGTACGGGCGCCCGACGTGCCGGCCACTGCCCCTTCGGGTAGAGACAGTACAGCGTTTCCTGACGATGAACAAGCGAGCGCTCGCTCGGCTTTCGCATGCCGGTAACGGCTATCGGCGAGTGCC
>JBBQJF010000231.1:0-8435 GCA_038325665.1 Dehalococcoidia bacterium
TATCAACCAAGCCCCCCGGAACTACTCGGAGCTAAGCTCGCCCGAGGTGGACGACCTGTTCGTCAAGCAGTCTCAAACGCTCGACCAAAAGCAGCGCATCGCCCTCGTCAAGGACATGCAGAAGAAGGCGCTGCCGCTGTATGGCAAGATCATTCTCTCGTGGACGCTGCGCCGGTGGGTGACGTCCAGCCGGGTCAAAAACTTTACCGCGCATGTCGGCCTTTACAACAACAACCGGCGGGCGGATGTGTGGGTGGATAAGACCTAACCCCCGCCCCTTCCCTTCAAGGGAAGGGGGGGGGTGATCTGTAATCCGCGAGTCCAGACTTGAAACCCTCACCCACGGGATATGAATTGATTCTGGACTCGCGGATCATGGGTGATCGCGAGGGCGCCGGGGTTCCTCTGCCGAGTGTTACCGCGCGGCCAGCTCGCGCGGCGACGAGTTATGTAGGTATGCTCCCCCTCCCCGAGGGCGGAGCGATAGGGAGTAGCCCGTGTTCCAGTACGTGGCGCGCAGGTTGCTGGTGCTCGTGCCGACGCTGTTGCTCGTCTCGATGATCATCTTCGCCGTGATGCGCGTTCTTCCCGGTGATGTGGCGACGATGATCCTGATGGGTCCGGGCGGCGACTCCGGCGCGGCAAGACCGGAAGATATCGCGACGATCAAGAAGGAGTTGGGCCTCGACCAAGCGCTGCCGATCCAGTACGCGAATTGGATGCTGGGGCTGGTGCGTCTTGACGCGGGCAATTCGTTGTGGAGCCGCGAGCCGGTGCTCACCGAAATCTGGCGGCGGCTGCCATTGACACTTGAGCTGGCGCTGCTCACGACCGTGATATCGATGGCGGTCGCTATCCCGACCGGCATCGTTTCGGCCGTAAAGCAGGGCACCTGGCTCGACTATGTCTCGCGTATATTCTCGATCGTCGGCCTGGCGATGCCGAACTTCTGGGTTGGCACCCTGATCATCTTGTTCCTGGTGTACCAATTTGGTTGGTCGCCACCGCTCGGATACGTCGACTTCTTTGACGACCCCGTGCGAAATTTGCAGCAGTTGATTTGGCCGGCGCTCGCGCTGGGCTACGCCCAGGCGGCGGTGGTCAGCCGCCTCACCCGGTCGTCGCTGCTGGAGGTGCTGCGCGAGGACTACGTCCGCACCGCCCGGTCCAAGGGCCTGCGCGAGCGCAAGGTCGTGTTGCGCCACGCGCTCGGCAACGCCATGCTGCCGATCATCACGGTGGCGGCAATCCAGCTCGGATTCGTGCTCAGTGGCTCGGCCGTACTCGAAACCGTCTTCACGTTGCCGGGCGTCGGCCGCTATCTGATTGACGGCATCGGCCACCGCGACTATCCCGTCGTGCAGACGCTCGTGCTGCTGTTCGCGCTCAAGTTCGTGTTGATCAATCTGGTGGTCGATCTCCTTTATGCCGTGCTCGACCCGCGCATCCGCTTTGCCTGAGCGGCCCTCCCACGCCGTTCATCTCTCCGAGGAGCCAGTTCATGAACAGCACACTCACGGCGGAGCCGCTCTCCTGGCGACCCGCCCGCTCGTTGTGGCGCACCAGCCTGACCCGACTCGTCCATGGCAATTTGATCGGACTCGTGGGCGCCGCGATGGTGGCGATGTTAGTGACCGTCGCCGCGCTGGCGCCCTTGATCGCCACGCACGATCAGTACACGCTCAATGCGCGGGAACGTCTGGTGTCGCCGGGAGACGCGCACTGGTTCGGCACCGACGACTTGGGGCGAGACGTGTTCAGCAGGGTCGTATATGGCGCGCGTATCTCGCTGTACGTGGGCTTCATCTCGGTCAGCGTCGGCATCATCGCCGGTACGCTTATTGGTCTGTCCAGCGCCTATTTTCGCGGTGCGACGGACTTCTGGCTGCAACGCCTGGTAGATGCGCTGTTCGCTTTTCCCACCATCATCCTCGCGCTGGCGATCGTCGCCGTCCTGGGGCCGAGCATTCAAAATGTGATCATCGCGGTCGGCATTACCTCAATGCCGCGCATCGCCCGCGTGGTACGCTCATCGGCGCTGTCGGTGATGTCGCAACCGTACATGGAGGCGGCGAAGGCGATGGGATGCAGCGACCTGCGGATGATGGCGCAACACGTCCTGCCGAATTGCATGGCGCCGATCATCATCCTCGCCACGGCTGGCTTCGGAGGGGCAATCTTGGCCGAGGCATCGCTCAGCTTCCTCGGGGTCGGCACGCCGCCGCCCAACCCATCGTGGGGCGCGATGCTCAGCGGCGCCGCGCAGCGCTACATCCAGATCGCACCCTGGCTCGCGGTCTTTCCTGGTCTTGCCATCACCCTCGCCGTATTCGGCTTCAACCTGTTTGGCGACGCGCTCCGCGATGTGCTCGACCCCAGGCTGCGCGGCCGGTAGAGTGCAGGGGACGAGGTGACGACCATGGATCTTGCTGCATCGTACCGATACGCCGGCTCGCCGGTGCGCATCCACGCCGGCGCGGGCGCTCTGGCGCAACTCCCCGAGGAGCTACGCCGCGCCGGGGCGCGTCGGGCGCTGGTGCTGTGTGGCAAGAGCGTGGCGCACCGCACCGACCTGTTGGGGCGGGTAGTCGCCGCGCTCGGTGAGGCTCACGCCGGCACGTTCGATGGGATAGAAGCCGAGTCGCCCCTGCCCTCGGTTGAAGCGGCGGTAGAGGCGGCGCGGGCGTGCGGCGCCGACGCGGTGATCGGCGTGGGCGGCGGAAGTGCAGTCGTCTCGACCCGCGCGACTCTCATCCTACTCGCCGAGTCGGGCAGCGCACACGACCTCTGCACGCAATACCCCGAGGGGCGCGCGCCGGTCAGCCCCCGACTGATGCAACCGAAGCTGCCCAACGTCATCGTGCTCACGACGCCGACCACCGCCGCGAACCGCGCCGGCGCCGCCGTGATGGACCCGACGGCCCGCCGCCGGTTGGAGTTGTTCGACCCCAAGACCCGTCCGGCGGCGGTGATCCTCGACCCCGACGCCTTGTTGACGGCCCCGGTCAAGCTGTATCTGAGCACGGCCACCACCACGTTCAGCGGCCTGATCGGCGCGCTGCAATCGCAGAACCTCAACCCTTTTGTCCATGCCGACCTGCGCGAGGCGCTCGATCTGTCGCTCACGCACATGCCGCGGCTGGTGGCGCGGCCGGATGACCCTGATATTCGCCTGCACCTGGCGACCGCGGCCCTGCTCGCCAATCGAGCCGCCGATGCGGCCGCCGGCGGCGGCGGCGGAGTGACCAACGGCCTCGCCCATCAACTTCACGTCCGCTACCACCACATCGACCAAGGTTCTGCCAACGGCGTGCTCCTCGCGCCGGGGATGCGCTTCAACCGCGACGTGCTGACCGTGGGACAGGCGCGCGTTGGCAATCTGCTCGGCGCCCGCCGCCCGACCATGACCGATCGCCAGGCAGCCGATGCCGCTGCCGGCGCTGTGGTCGCGTTTCTCGAATCGGTGGGGATGCCGGTGCGGCTGCGCGACATCGGCGTGCCCGAGGCCGACCTGCCGCTGATCGCCGAGGGCGCGATGAGCGACTTCTTCCTGCGCAACAACCCTCGCCCTGTGCGCGACGCCGCCGAGTTGATGGACGTGCTGCGCCAGGCATGGTAATCCGCGCCAACCAACCAACGTGGCAGGATGATCGCGTGTGGGGGCGCCTAGCGGCTCCCGAGGGCCTCGCGGGTCGCCCCCACGGGGCCGCGCTGTCGGACTCCTCATGTCGTTGACGATGTGCCCCTGCTCATCGTCAACCCTGACGGTGAGGTGGTGGGACGGTGCGTGTGAGCGCGTCCGAAGTCCCTGGCGCCCCGATGGCATCGTGAGCGTGAGGGGGTGGGGTGTGTACCCGCGCCGGCAGAACCTGCACGCCCTGTGACCGATTCACGCTGGCCGGCCCCCTCGCTTGGCGCTACGCTGGGGGTGAGCGAGGAGATGCTGTCGCCATGACGACAACCCGTAAGCTGCCAGCCGCGCGACGCGGTCGCGAGCCGAACCCCGACGGTGTCCCACGGGATGTCTTCTACCCGGAGAGAGATGGCAAGCCGATGGCGGAGACCGAGGTGCATCTCTTTGAGATGATGCGCCTGATTCTCACTCTTGTCGATTGGTTTGCCGCCCGCCTTGATGTGTACGTCGTGGGGAACATGCTGCTCTACTACGAGGAGGGCAATCCCCGCGCGTCGATTTCACCCGACGTGATGGTGGCGTTTGGCGTGCCCAAGGGGCCGCCCCGCCGCATCTACAAGGTGTGGGAGGAAGGCACGGCGCCGGGTTTCGTCCTGGAAGTCACCTCGCTCTCGACACGGCGGGAGGATCGCGGCAAGAAGCGGGCACTGTACGCTCGCCTCGGCGTGCGCGAATACGTCCTGTACGATCCGCTCGCCGAGTATCTCCATCCGCCGCTGCAAGGCTACCGGCTCGTTGGTGCCGACTATCAGGCGGTCATCGCTGAACCAGATGGCGCGTTGGTGAGCGAGACACTGGGCGCGCGCTTGGCGCTGGTGGAGGGACGCCCGCGTCTGCGCGACGCGCGCACCGGCGCCGATCTGCTCAGCCCCCAGGAACGGGCCGCGGCTGAAACCGAGCGGGCGGACGCGGAGTCCGAGCGGGCGAATGCCGAAGCGGAACGGGCGAATGCCGAAGCCGAGCGGGCGAATGCCGAAGCGGAACGGGCGGACGCTGAAGCCGTTGCCCGTCGTGCGGCCGAGGCGCGGATCGCGCAACTCGAAGCGTTGCTGGCCTCGCGTGCCGAGTGATCACTCGGGCGCACGGTGACGAACAGTGACCAGGGTCGTCCAGCCGCGGTGCGGCAGTGGCGCCGACACCGACAGTCGCACGCGGCTACTCAAGTTGCGCGTGCTAGGCGCACGGGGTTCACTATAGACCACATGATGATGCGCACCGCCACACATATGCTGCTTCCATTGCTCCTGGTGGTCGCGTGCGTCGCCGCCACGATCAGCGCATGCCGTCGCGACGATCTCGTGCCAGGTATCGAACTGCTGATCTCTGGCGCTCAGCCCGCGGATGAGCCGTCGCCCGAACCCATCGCCGAGCCTACCCCTCCGCCACCGCCGAAGAAGACCGTTGCCGTTTCCGCCGCCGAGGTGCTGCGCGGCCCGACGGACGCGCCGAAGGTCAGCCTCGTGATCAACGCCGGTTCTGGCTACCCGCCGGCCGACGAACTGCTCGACATTTTGGCGTCGCGGCGGGTGCATACCACCTTCTTCTTGATGGGTTGGTGGGCCGAGAAGAACCCGGAATTGGTGCGCCGCATCCACGCCGAGGGCCACGAGATCGCCAGCCACGGCTACCGCGAGTTTGACCTCACCCTCGTCTCCGACGCCGTTGTCGCCGCCGATATCGAGCGCGCCGATGCCGTGCTGTCGGGTATCACCGGCGTGACCACGCGACCGCTGTGGAGTCCATCGGCCGGATATCGCGACGCTCGTGTGCGCGGCATCGCCGCCCGGCTGGGCTACCGGCCGATCCTGTGGACGGGGGATAGTGCCGACTGGCGCACCGATGTCACGGCCGATGTCGTACTCGGGCGGGCGCTCGCCTCCGCCGTAAACGGCGCGATCATCGTGTTCCACCTCGACAGCCCGCGCAGCCGGGTGGCCACGGCCGCGGTGTTCGGCCAGGTGATCGACGCGATGCGTGCGCGCGGGTTGGAACCGATGACAATCAGCGAGATGATTGGCGAGTGAGCAATGGCCGTGGAGCCTTGGGTGGGTACGCGGTCGTGCCTCGCGTGGAAGCTCGCCCACGGTGATGATGCATACGTACGCCGTGCAGAGCCTCACGCGATGCTAGGCGCACCGCACACCACGGCCGGCTTGACAACGCCAGTGGCCGGTTGTAACCACTATGTAGATACGGATCGATGAGGGAGCATCACCGAGATGAGAACTACTATTGTCCGCATTGGCAACTCGCGCGGGATTCGCATCCCGAAGGCGATGTTGGAGCAGTGCCATCTGGACAATGCGGTCGAGCTTGAGGTGCAAGACGGTCAACTGGTGGTGCGCCCGGCCGAAGGACCACGGCTGGGTTGGGATGATGCCTTCCGCCGGATGCGCGAGCAAGGCGACGATACGCTGCTGGATGATGAGCCCGTATCTGCCGGCGAATGGGACCGGACGGAATGGGAATGGTAGTCGCACGGTTCGATGTCTTCCTGGTGCGGCTCGATCCCGCCGAGGGGCATGAGATCCAGAAGACGCGGCCGTGCCTCGTCATCTCGCCCGACGAAATGAATCGACATATCGGAACGGTCATTGTCGCGCCCATGACCACCCGCGGACGGGAGTATCCAACTCGAATCCCGGTCACATTTCAGCGAAGGGCCGGCCAAATCGTGCTGGACCAGGTGCGGACGGTGGACCGGCACAGACTTGTGCGGCGCCTGGGACGGATCGACACGACTACCGCTGGCAAGGTGCTCGCGGCACTCGCGGAGATCTTCGCGCCGTGAGTGGTATCGCCGCCCGGCTGGGCTACCGGCCGATCCTGTGGACGGGGGACAGCGCCGACTGGCGCACCGATGTCACGGCCGATGTCGTTCTCGGGCGGGCGCTCGCCTCTGCCGTGAACGGCGCGATCATCGTGTTCCACCTCGACAGCCCGCGCAGCCGGGTCGCCACGGCCGCGGTGTTCGGCCAGGTGATCGACGCGATGCGTGCGCGCGGGTTGGAACCGGTGACAATCGGCGACATGACCGGCGATTAGACGTGCCGGCGCGACGGCTCACGCTCGATTAAGGCAGCGGCGGTTGCCGATCGAGGGGGCAGTACTGTGCGCCATCGATCGGTAGGTGATCGTGTCGTGACGCGACTGGTGTATGGTCTGCCATGGGTATGAGTGCGCGACGCCGGCGCGCGGGGTGGTTCCACTAACGCTCGCTTGACGGGTGTGAGAGACTAGCGCCGGGGAGTAAAGGTACGGTTCCGGGAGGCAGAGAGGCTCGCTTGGCCGGTCGCGATGAGACGGACTGGATGGGCGGCGCCGTAGTTGCTTGGAGGCAGATGATGGCGGGAACCCTTTCAAGCCGGCACGCCGCGGAATTGCCGCTGATGGAGCACGAGGTCGCCGATTATACACGGCGCGGCCTCGACCACCTCTGGATTCACAACACCAATTACCTCGATCTCGAGAAGCCTGGCGGCATGATCATCATCGCCGAGGGCGACGGCATCCGACTGACCGACGTGAACGGCAAGAGCTACATCGACGCGATGTCGGGCTTGTGGGTTGTCAACGCCGGCCACGGGCGCAAGGAACTCGCACAGGTCGCCGCCGAGCAGATGTCGCGCGTCGGCTATGTCAATACCTTCGCCTACACCACTCCGGCCGCCATCGACCTGGCGGCAAAGCTCGCCGAGGTCACGCCCGACGGCATTGAGCGGTTCTTCTTCGTCAATTCCGGCTCGGAGGCGGTAGAGACCGCGGTGAAGATGGCGCAGCAGTGGCAGTTCATCAACGGTGAGAAGAAGCGTACCAAGATCATCTCGCGGCGCGGTTCGTATCACGGCACGACCGGCATGGCGCTCAGTGTCAACGGCACGACCTATTCCAGCCGCGCGCCGTTCGAGCCACTGTCGCCTAACGCGCGCTTCATCCCCGGTATCAACTGCTACCACTGTCCCTACGAGAAGACGTATCCCGAGTGCAACGTGTTTTGCGCCCGCGCCTACGAGGACTTGATTAACTTCGAGAAGCCGGACACGATCGCCGCGATCATCGCCGAGCCAATCTCCACCGCCAACGGCGCCTTCGTGCCGTGGCAGGAGTACTGGCAGACGCTGCGCGCGCTCTGCGATAAGTACGGCATTTTGCTGATCGCCGACGAGGTGATCAACGGCTTCGGCCGCACGGGTAAGTGGTTCGGTATCGACCACTATGGCATCACGCCGGACATCATGACGACGGCAAAGGGCCTCTCCTCGGGCTACGCGCCGATCGCCTGTACGATGGCCACACGGCGGGTGGCCGATGCCTTCGCCAGCGACAAGAAGAACACGTTTACGCATGGCATCACCTTCGGTACGCACCCGGTCGCCTGTGCGGTCGCGCTGGCAAATGTTGAGATCTTGGAGCGCGAGGGGCTGATCGACAATTCCGCCCGTACCGGGGCGTATTTGTTGGAACAGTTCAAGGAGTTGCAAAGCCGCCATCCCATCGTTGGCGATGTGCGCGGTATCGGCCTGATGACCCAGATCGAGCTGGTCAAGAATCGCGAGACCAAGGAGGCATTCGGCGAGGCCGACGACATGAACACCAAGGTCGGCGCTCGCCTGAAGGACCGCGGTCTGCTCTGCCGCGCCGCCGGGGCGATCAACATCGCGCCGCCGCTCACCACAAACCGCGAGGATGTGGACGAGATTGTCGACATCATTGATGCGACGCTGAGGGACGCGGCGCGCGA
>JBBQJF010000232.1:0-8417 GCA_038325665.1 Dehalococcoidia bacterium
GGTCAGAGGCTTGTTCGCTGTTGGTGCGCCGTGCTCCGGGCGTCTGCCGCGGAGGACGAGCCGGTTCGGCGGTTGGTGACGGGAGGGGACCCCCTCGGCGGCCGAGAGGGTCCCCTTTTCGGTGTGATTGGTCGCGGGTGGGCGACTGGCGCTCGTGCCAGCGACGCGCTCACCCTTCGGCAAAGGCGCGGCACTTGATTGCCCGGACGAGGTCGTCGTTGCCCTCACGCAACATGCGGGTGAGGAGAAGGTTGTCGTCACCGGTATCGGCGAGTAACCGCTCGGACCGGTCGAGCACGGCCTGCTCGACCCGGTAGCCGGGGAAGAGGTTGTGGAAGAAGGCCGAGGCGTATTCTTTGGTGTGCCCCTCGAACACGGGCCGCACGTCCGCGAAGAATCGCTCGGTGTAGGGCGCGAGCAGGTCTTTCTGCGGATACCAGTGGAAGCCGGACATGGCGGCAGAGTTGAGCGCGAGCGAGCCGTATCCCTCGGTCGTGAACCGCTCCCAGGCGGCGGTCTTCACCTCGGCGGACGGCTCGGCCGCGTCAGCCCGCAACTGATTGCGTTGCCCACGGTCGGATGGATCGCGCTCGCGCTCGGCCGCGATCCGCTCGCGCGCCCCCGGCACACCGTAGCCAACATTCTTCACGGCGATTCCCCAGCGCATGTCCTGATCGAGGTTCAGGCCGGCGATGGTGATGTCGCCGTCCGCGATCCGTGTCACGTACGCGAGATCATCGGGCGTGACCGCCGACCCGATCAAGGCGCGCGCCCACGTAATCTGCTCGTCTCCCGCCGCGGCGGCCTGCAACGCCGCCCGCGCGACCTCGAAGAAGGCATGAAACGACGCATCGCGCTTTGAGTCGGGCACATAGCGGCCCAGCGCCCCCAGGCAGCGGTCGATGATCGATTGCACCAGCGACAAGTCGTGCTCGGCGC
The DNA here is from genome assembly GCA_038325665.1 of Dehalococcoidia bacterium. GTDB lineage: Bacteria > Chloroflexota > Dehalococcoidia > CAUJGQ01 > CAUJGQ01 > CAUJGQ01. Next base: position 940 of record JBBQJF010000232.1, read on the forward strand.
GCACCTTATCCCCGGCCAAGGCGAGGAAGTCCGTGGACGTAAGCTGCTGATCGCGCACCATGTCCCACAGCGACGACCATAAGCTCTGGCGAAGCAGCGGGTCGGTGATGCGGTCGAGGTTGCCGCGCACGTACGCGACCGAGGCATCGTCGAGCTTGATCTTGGCGTAGGCGTGGTCGTTGTAGTTGGGGAACACGAGTTGGGGCGCGGCCTTCCCGCGGGCGTCCGGTATCTCCGTTTCGGCGCCGTCCACGTCCGCCGCGATCGCCTCCGCGGTGAGCGCGCCGTTGTCCTCGCGGATCAGGCCGATCTCGATGTGATGCGGCCGCAGCGTGGGGTACTCGGCCGGGGCGGTCTGGCTGACGCTCATCTGAGTGATACGCGCGCCGTCGCTCTCCCACGACGCCCCGATCGTGTTCAGCGAGGGCGTCTCCAGCCACACCTTCGCCCAGGCGCGCAGGTCGCGGCCGGCGCCTTCACCGAGTGTATCGAGGAACTGATCAAGCGTGGCGTTGCCGAACTGATAACGTTGGAAGTAGCGGCGCATGCCTTCGCGGAAGGCGTCTAGGCCAATCGCCGCCACGAGTTGCTTAAGCACCGACGCGCCCTTGCCGTAGGTGATGCCATCGAAATTGAGGAATGTTTGGTCCGTGTCGTCCACGGTACCGGCGATCGGGTGCGTGGTCACGAGCTGATCTTGGCGGTAGGCCCACGACTTAATGTCGGAGTTGAACGCCTTCCACGCGTCGGTAAAGCGGGTCGCCCCCGTGAGCGCCAGGAATGACATGTACGTGGCGAAGCTCTCATTGAGCCACAGGTCGTTCCACCACTTCATCGTCACCAGATTGCCGAACCACATGTGCGCCATCTCGTGTAGCACGGTCTCGGCACGGGTGCGGCGCTGATTCTCGGTCGGTGGGTCGCGGAAGATGTAGTTCTCGTGGTGGGTGACCGCGGCGACGTTTTCCATCGCGCCGGGGTTGAACTCCGGCACCCACACCTGGTCGTACTTGCCGAACGGGTAGGGATAGGCGAAGAACTCCTGGAAGAAGTCCATGCCTTGCTTGGTAAGGGTAAATAACTCGTCGATATCGATGTGCTTCACCATCGACTCACGACAAAACAGTCCGAGCGGCAACCCGTTGTGCTCGTCGTGGAAGGCGTGGTATGGACCGGCTACCATCGCCATCAAGTAGGTGCTGAACGGCTTCGTCTTCTCGAACGTATGGAGAGCGCGACTGTCGCCGCGCGATTCCGTGTTAGTTTGACGGCCGTTAGCGATCACCACCCACTCACCGGGGGTTTCGACCGAGAGGTCGTAGGTGGCTTTGATATCCGGCTGGTCGAAGCACGGAAACAGTCGGTGCGCCTCATACGGCTCGAAGTTGGTGTAGATGTATTCTTGACCATCCTCCGGATCGACAAACTGGTGCAAGCCGTCGCCGGTATGGTCGTATTCGTTCTCGTAGACCAGATGGACCGTGTTGACCGGAGCGAGCGCCTCGCCGGGCAGCGTTAGCCGGTATCCCGTCCAATTCGGCGCGACATCCGCGCCGTTGACCGTCAGCGTCTCGATGGTCCTCCCGCGCAGGTCGAGAAACAGGTCGCCCGTGCCCGAGTCGCCGAAGTGGATCGTGACGTCGCCGCGATAGGTGGGCGAACCGCGGGTCAGTGAGATCGACAGTTGATAGCTGACGTTGCTCACGCGGGCGGCCCGCGATTCCGCCTCCTGTTGTGTCAGTACGTCGCGGGTCGGGTTAGTGGTGGCCGTGGTCATGAAAGCCCTCGCTAAACAAAGTCACGCCGATTATGGACGCGCGGGCGGCGAAAGAGCCAGACCCCGAGCATATCTCGTGCGTGGCGCTCCCGTGGGAGGGATCGGCGCTTGTCCACCAGCGCACGGACTCACGACGTTCGTGCGGTCAGTTAAAAGTACACTGACCACGTCATACCCACAAACAGGATGACTCCAAGCTTGAACATGGGTTGCAAGCAACCGCCGGAGGCACATAACGCGATGAGCCGGCATGTACCCCGCGACCATGGCCAGCGGCCAGAGGCTAGAGTCATGCAACCTCGCGTGTAGCTCCCGCGCTCATGCTCACGCGAGCGAAAACATGGTATGTTTGTTGACAGGGGAAGTCACCTTTTTGGAGTGAATAAGGAGTACGCCGGGTGCGTGTATCGTCGAAGGGTGACTACGGGGTACGGGCGCTGGTTGAACTGGCGCATCGCTACGGCGAGGGACCGATCCAGAGCGCCGAGATCGCGGCGCGCCAGGGCATCCCCGAGCCGTATCTCGACCAGTTGCTGACCGGCCTACGCCGCGCCGGCTTCATCCGCAGCGTGCGCGGACCGCAGGGCGGACACGCCCTGGTTCGCGATCCGGCCGGCATTCGCCTAGCCGAAGTGATCGAGGCGCTCGAAGGGTCGTTGTCGCCCATCGCCTGCCTCGACGCCGACGAGTGTCCGAAGCCAGGAGTCTGCGCCCAGCGCGACGTGTGGGTCGAGGTGCGCCGCGCCACGCGGGAGATTCTCAACGGTGTCACCATCGAGGAGCTGGCCGCCCGCGAGCGCCAGCTCACCGTCGGCCCGCGCTACTACATCTGACACACCAATCTTCCACCCGTCCCGGCGCGGCCGGTTGATCGCCGGCCCGCGGCTCTCACGAGGAATCGCCATGACCGCTGTGCATCCCCTCATCGCCGGCTCGGTGCTCGACTTAATCGGCGGGACGCCGCTGGTCCGGCTCAATCGAATGGTCGAGCCGGGAATGGCCGAGGTGTTGGGCAAGCTTGAATCGCTGAACCCCGCCGGCTCGGTCAAAGACCGGATTGCCCTGGCAATGATCGAGGACGCCGAGCGGCGGGGCGTGCTGGCCGCGGGCGCGACTATCGTCGAGCCGACCAGCGGCAACACCGGCATTGGTTTGGCGATGGTGGCGGCGGTCAAGGGCTACCGGCTGATACTGACGATGCCGGAGGATATGAGCACCGAGCGGCGCAAGTTGCTTGCCCGCTACGGCGCCGAGCTGGTGCTGACCCCGGCGGTCGAGGGCATGAGCGGGGCGGTGTACGCGGCCGAGGAGATGGTGCGCGCCCACCCCGACTACTTCATGCCCCAACAATTTCAGAACACCGCCAATCCCGACATTCACCGGACCACGACCGCGCGGGAGATCCTTGCCGCGACCGACGGTCAGCTCGACGCGTTCGTTGCCGGCGTCGGCACCGGCGGCACGATCACCGGCGTGGGTGAAGTGCTCAAAGATCACAACCCGAACATCCTGGTGGTCGCGGTCGAGCCGGCGCGCTCGCGGGTGCTGGCCGGCAAGCGCGCCGGGATGCACGCGATCCAGGGCATCGGCGCTAGCTTCGTCCCAGGCGTGCTCAACCGCGAGGTGTATGACGAGTTGATGGCCGTCTCAGACGATGACGCGATCGACACCAGCCACCGGTTGACGCGCGAGGAGGGCCTGCTCGTGGGTATATCGGCCGGCGCGAACGTATGGGCGGCGCTCAGGGTCGCGCGCCGGTTGGGCGGCGGCAAGCGCGTCGTCACGGTGCTGTGTGATACGGGCGAGCGCTATCTGAGCACCGCGTAGGTGCTCCGCGCCGGGCGCGCGACACCGCGGCGAGCGCCGGATCGATGCGAAGGACATCAGGGTCATCCCGCCGCCAGAATCCCGAGGACACGACCCACCCCTCGACAGTAAGCTACTATACATTGTAAAGTAGATAGAGGCAGTCATGCTTGTTTCACTGCCAGGACCCAAGGACGCCCCCTCACATGCCAGTAAATGTCTACATCCCCAGCCCATTCCGCCGCCTGACCGGATTTCGCACGCACGTCGAGGCCGATGGCGATACCATAGCCGAGGTGTTCGGCGACCTCGACGCGCGCTTCCCCGGGATCGGTGATCTGATCTTCGACAGCGAGCGGCGCATCCCGGCGCATATCAACGTCTACGTCAATAATAAGGAGATTCACTCGCTGGCGGGAGCCGATACTGCCGTCGCCGATGGCGACGAGGTCGCGGTCATCCCGGCGATCGCGGGTGGCGCGGAGGAGCACATGACAACGAACGGCGCGCAGCAGCAACAGACAGGCGGTGCACGGGCGCTCACCCCTGATCAGGTGATGCGTTACTCGCGGCACATCATCATGCCGCAGGTCGGCCCGGTGGGGCAGCGCACGCTGATGGGCGCGAAGGTGCTGATCGTCGGGGCCGGCGGCCTCGGCTCACCGATCGCGCTCTACCTCGCGCTCGCTGGTGTGGGCACGATTGGCATTGTCGATTTCGACATGGTTGATCTCTCGAACCTTCAGCGCCAAATTCTCCACCAGACCGATGATATCGGCCGGCCAAAGGTCGTCTCGGCGCGGGAGACGCTCAACGCGTCCAACCCCGATGTCAACGTCATCACCCACGAGGAGCCGCTGACCTCGGACAACGCGTTCGCGATCATCCGCCAGTACGACATCGTGGTCAACGGCGCGGACAACTTCGCCACGCGCTACCTGGTCAACGACGCGGCGTATCTGTCCGGCAAGCCGCTGGTGGACGGTTCGATCCTACTGTTCGATGGACAGGCCTCGACCTACATTCCCGGCAAGGGCTGCTACCGCTGTCTGTTTCCCGAGCCGCCGCCGCCCGGCATGGTGCCGTCGTGCGCCCAGGCCGGTGTGCTCGGCGCGGTGTGCGGCACAATCGGCTCGATTCAGGCGACCGAGGTGCTGAAGCTGATCCTTGGTGTGGGTGAGCCGTTGACCGGACGGTTGATGTTGTACGACGCGCTGAACATGGAAGTGCGGATCGTCAAGACCCGCCGCGATCCGAAGTGCCCGCTGTGTGGCGACAACCCGACGATCGACGAACTGATCGACTACGACGCCTTTTGCGGTGGCCCGCCGCTGACCACGGTTGGCGCGGCGGCGGCACACTAGCAGAGTTTACGAAGCCGCCAAGACGCCAAGCAACCTCAAGGACGCCATGGCGAATGAGTTCGACGATTCGATGACGCCACGTTCATCACGTCATATCCTTGGCATCCTTGGCATCTTGGCGGTTCATTTCCCCTCGAGGTATGCACAATGAGTGTAGAAGTGCGCGTGACGGCCGTGTTGCAGAAGTTCACGAATGGCGCGAGGACAGTACAGGCCGAGGGCGATAACATCGCCCGGCTGCTGGATGACCTCGATGTGAAATATCCGGGACTCAAGTCCAACGTCATGCAGGACGGTAAGCTGCATCGGTTCGTCAACATCTACCTCAATGACGAGGACATCCGCTATCTCGACCAGATCGACACCACCCTTAAGCAAGGCGATGTTGTCTCGATCCTGCCGGCGCTCGCCGGTGGATAGGAGGTCCACATGCTGTACAGCAGCATCCTTGACATGATCGGCAACACGCCGCTGGTGAAGCTGGCGCGCACCAGTCCCAATCCCAACGTGGAAATCCACGCGAAACTCGAGGGCCAGAACCCGACCGGCTCGGTCAAAGACCGCATCGCCAAGTACATGATCGAGCAGGCCGAGCGCGATGGCCTGCTGACCCCGGAGAAGATCATCCTCGAGCCAACGTCGGGGAACACCGGCATCGGGCTGGCGATGATCGGCAAGCTCAAGGGCTACAAGGTCATGGTGGTCATGCCCGAGAACGTATCGCCGGAGCGGACGCAGCTTCTTCTGGCATACGGCGCCGAGATCGTGTACTCCGATGGGCGCAAGGGCAGCAATGGCTCGATCGCGGTCGCGCGGCAAATGGCCGCCGAGGCTCCGCAACGGTTTTACATGCCGTATCAGTACGGCAACGAGATGAACCCGCGCGCCCACTACGAGACCACCGGCCCCGAGATCGCCCGCGACCTCCCGGACATCGACGTGTTCGTCTCCGGCCTCGGCACCGGCGGGACATTGACCGGCACGGCGCGCTTCCTCAAGGAATACAACCCCAACATCAAGATCATCGCCACCGTTCCCCATCCCGGCGATCTGGTATCGGGGCTGCGTAGCCTGGAAGAGGGGTTCATTCCGCCGGTGCTGGACGAGAGCCTGCTCGACGGGCGCGTGGTGGTAGACAGCCGAACCTCGTTCGCCGCCACCAAGGAATTGACCCAGACCGAGGGCATCTTCGCCGGCATCTCGGCTGGCGCCGCCATCAAGACGGCGCAGCGTATCGCCGCGCGGATGGAGCGCGGCAAGATCGTGGTACTGCTGGCCGACGGCGGCTGGAAATACCTCTCCACCAACCTGTGGACCGTCGAGTACGACGACCTGCCCGCGGACACCGACAGCAAGATCTGGTGGTAGCGCGTGGTCGCTGGGGGACGAAGGTCGAGTCTTCAGCTTCAGATTCCATCTAGTATTGGATGGATTCTCGCCATCTGTGTCCGGCGGTACTCCGCCCGCTACCTCCTCCCATCCAAGCGCACCGCAGCCGCGCCGCACAGGAACTCGGGCGCAATGGGAGCATGCAGGTCGGTAGTGATGCCACAGGGGCGCCATCGACTCAGAGTCTGGCGGGAGTCGCGCCCCTGTGGCATCAACGATGACTGGGCGCTAGAGGCTGTTATGAACTCGTGCCTGCCAGATTCGGATTTTGCTCGAATCCTTGCGAGATCCGGGATCGCGCTAGATTCAGAATTCCGTAGTCCAAACCAGCCTCTAGTGATCAAGATTGCGAACGATGACCAGCCGTCCAAAATGAGGAAATAGCTGCACGAATCGGTCAAAATCCGAATCCGTCGTCCACAGTTCGACTGGTGTACTCATTTCGTGCGCCCATGCCGCCGCCGAAATAAGGTGAAGCGCATCCCAGGGGCGCAGTCCATTATTGTGGTCTCGTGTCGCCAATGTTACTAGGGCCATCGCGTGCTCCATTGCACGGGGAGGGGTGCGTCGGACAAAGATCCTGCCGCTTGCGATGAGCCCCATTACTGTCATTTGTGCCGCCTCGACCCAGTGTGACCCATAGTGTACATAGTCTGGGTGCGTATTTCGCCAATGACTAGCTAACACGCCGTGAAACTCAACTAGTGTCAGTGGCGTGATAGTAGCAAGCGGTGTTAACATACTACAAAGTTCGATCACTGGGCGGCCAGCGTGCATACTCCTAGGAGACGGATTATTGCTGTCTAACTCTGCCCTGCGCACAAGTGCACTAGTTTCTAGATAGACGGGAAGAAGTGGAGTCATGAGCTGGGTGCTCGATGTTGACCCAAGTACTCGTCAAGCTTATCAAGGTCCTCCTGTGAAACGTTCCCTGCACGTACCCGGGCATTAGCAAACTGCACCCAATCAGTATCATCGTCTGGCATCTCATTCGCCATCTGAATCTCTGTGAGGATACTCTGTACTGTCTCGATTGAACTCAATTTACGCATGGCACCGTCAATGATGCCTAATTCCATCACTTTTCCGATATCGCTGTCATCAATGTATGCACTTATCAGAATAACTCTAACCGAGGGACG
>JBBQJF010000233.1:0-8401 GCA_038325665.1 Dehalococcoidia bacterium
TGGGGAGCACGGCGCCGAAGGCGGCGTAGTCACTGTCAAACCCACTGCCGCTCGGTGCCAGCACGGGTTGCGGCCGGCCCGCCCCGTCGGTGGCATGGGGGCGCAACTCCTCCAAACTTGGACCACGGAAATAGTAGCCGCGTACCTCGGCGGAGATGAACAGCGAGACGCCTTCGGCCGAGCGCACCATCGAGATGTGCGTGTCGGGCCAGGAACCGAGTTGAGTGTCGGCAGGCAGGCCCGGCTCTTCCGCGCCGAGCTGCATCCGCAAATCGAACGCGGTCTGCGCCGTCGCGGTGTCCGGTCGCCCAGAATCGCTGCCGCCAGTAAACGCGGCGCCGACGCCAAGGAGTATTGCCGCCGCGGCGCCGAAGAAGCGACGCGACGTGCGACCGCGGGGCGTTTTCGTGGTTCGCGCGGCCTCTGAAGATGAACGTGAAGAAGCTGACGCGATTGATGACAAGCGCATTCGTGTACCCCTCATGGGATGCGAGGCACACGGACGTTGGTTTGCCGTTGCTCGCAAGATTCGGTAGCCCGGCCATCCACCCCTCGTGGGAGGGGGGGATCCGTGGCTTTGCGTCCCCGCCTCACGGCGGGTTTGCCGATTCGTCCTAGCGAAATCTAAGAAGCGTGTATCAAAGCCCTTTCATCGTGCTGTGATTTGAGTATCGGTCTGTCTTCGCCGCTCTGAACCCCGTTCCCCGGCGGGCCATAGAAAGCTGCTCGATAACCGCGCATCGTGGCACATGATGTTCCGTCACCGTGACTCGGCCACGGGCATCCAGCGGAAGCTGCAAAGGTACGGCTGCGAGTCTGTTTTCGGTCGGATGTGCGAGCGGAGCGAGGTGGCTCACGAACCGACTGACGAGTCGAAACGTGCGGCCTTCCTTCGAGGAGATCCCAGGCAGTGGCGCCACATCGATGGCGGCCGCGTGCGCTGAACCGGCATCGCTGGCCCGTCTGGTAACTTGCCAATCGGCGGCGATAGCAGCGGCGCGGCCGCTGCTGTTTAGCGGCTGGGCGCGTTGTTCGCGCGCCACCGGTCGTCGAATTGGGTGATACGGCTAATCCGAGGGGGGCGGTTACGCATTGGCACATACATCGATATGGTGAGTACAAGAAGTGTCCAGCATGGTAGTGTCAGCGTTAGTGTTCAGCGCCGGATTCAAGCGCATACAGCGGGAGAAGGATAGTGCTCAGTTCCTCGCGTTGGGCGTGTCGCTGTCCGCGGCAAGTGGGAGTGCGCCGCGGACATGAGCCAGCAGCCCACGCGTCCGCTCGCGCTCCACCTGGCATCGTGGCGGCGATGAACTGATCTTTTGTGCTCGTCGTCGGGCATACGGGGGTACGCGGAACTCCGGCATGGCTATTGGCGAGGGAGACAGACATTGGCCCAGTACGTCGTGATCATTGAGCAAGACAGGCTATTTCAGCAAAGACTTGGGCAGGCAGTTTTGGGCGCACGCGACCACGTCGTTGCGGCAGCGGTGTGTTCATTGCGTGCGGCGGAAGAGCTGCCCGAGTCTATCGTCGCTGATGTCATCCTTGCGAATAGCGCTGTCGCCGGCATGAACGGTGTCGAAGGTGTACACCGACTGTTGGCTCGCTTTGCAACAGCACAGATCGTGATACTCGGCTCGGATAGCCAGCCCGGACAGGTGATAGCAGCTCTGCGCGCGGGCGCCGACGGCTATCTGCCACTCACCATTGCACCGGGTAGTCTTGTCCGGGCACTCGAAGGCATGGGACGTGGGGAGGCCCCCATTTCCCGTTCCCTCGTGCGATCGCTCATGGAGGCGCTTCGCGTGGAGGTCCCGCGGCCGGCTCAGGAGGATTGGTTAGACCGGCTCAGTGCCCGCGAGAGGGAGGTGGTGCACGAACTCACCGCCGGCTACTCAAATGCTGAGATCGCTCAACGCCTCGGAGTCGCGGAGAGCACCGTGAAATCACATGTGAGTAACATCCTACGCAAGACAGGTTCGCGAAGTCGGTTCACCGTTGTTTGGGCGGCGGGAATTTCCTAGCGGTCGGTATCACCGTCTGGTGACCAGGCGCCGCCATCGCGCCGGCGAGCAACACCAGAAGATGCCACCTGCCACGAGCCGACAAGTGGGGCGCAAACGGCGCCTTCAGCCGTGGCATGGCAGGCGGTAGAGTAGGCTCGTTATCTCTCGGCCCGGAGGGATGCCGATGCCTGCCCTACCGCGCTGACACGCCAAAAAGACAACGTCGAACTTCAGCCCGCCTCCGCGAGATTATTCCACCGACACGATATCGCCCGCGCGTACAGTCCCCGGTGTCAGCACCGAACCGTAGACGCCGGCGCGGTTGCCATGGAGTTGGGCCACCGCGCGCAGCACGTCGGGGCGGGCGTCGCCTCCATCCGGGTCGAGCGTGATCATGAGGCAGCGGGCGTCCGTCTCGGTCACAGCGACGCGCGCTGTCTCCCCCAGTCGCAGCACGCGCCCCACCCAGGCATTCTCGTCGAACGGCGCGCTGCCGGACGTTTCCAGGTAGAAATTGGCGCGGAAGCGGGCGGGCGCGGCGGGCGTGCCGCTTTCCGCGGCGATCTGGTTCACCGTCGCGGCGGTGATCAGTGACACTTGGGCCACATCGTAGTTGCCGCGGTGGTCGCGTAGCAGGAAGAGGGGCCGGCCGGCGTGCTCCTCAAGTTCACGCCGCAACTCCTCGCTGTCCACCGGGAGCGTGTCGCCCGCCGGGGTGCTGACACGCAGCGGCGCTCGCGGTGAGTCGTCCTCGAAGCGCGGGCGGTAGACGAGCAGGGCGGCAAGTTCGCGCCCGGTCAGCCAGGGGAAGGGGCTATGTGAGCCGGCCTGTACAAAGGCATAGCGCCGGTCGCCCGGCAGCCCCTGCAGACCAAGGTCCACCGTCGCGAGGTCTTCCCCGCGCATCGACTTGACGGGATAGCGGGCGATCCCGCGAATCGTGGCAACCGGCGTCACACACGTCCTCCAGCGTTGATCGCGGCGTCACCGGAGCATCGCTCCCTGGCCGGCGCGTCATGGTGGAGTATAGCGGTGCGGGGCGAGGCGCGTGGCCGTCCGCGGTCGCGCTTTCCACTGCCGCGCGGGACGAGGTGGGCGGTCACGATGATCGGCCACGCCCTGTTCGATGCAAGCGCTAGGGCTGGGATGCCGTAGGCGATCTCAGCCCCCGAATTGTTCGCTGACCGTGCCCTGGCCCGCCCCGCGCGCCCTTACGGTGTGGGGTCGGGATAGCTGCCGCCGAAGATGTCGGTGTTGCCGAACGCCGGCGGGCAGGCGGTCGCCGGCGCCGGACGCGGCAGCGGGCTTGCCGTCAGCAGCGACTGACGATAGGCGTTGATGGTCGGGCACACCGCCGCCTCCCGCACGTCGTTCCACACCACCGCGCCGTAGTCGTTGGTCGCCACCGCGTAGTTGTAGTCACCCAGGAACTCCGTCGTCAGTCCGTTGGCGCTGGAACCCCGCGCGTCTCCCACGGTGCCCCGGTGGAGCGTCGTCCAACCGCTCAGCGTCGTCCCGGACGCATGGCGGACGACCCCCTGCATGCGGCGCGGCTCACTCGTGGTGGTGCGCCATGGGTCCAGGAAGCCCATGTACACCAAGTAGACATCCGTCCCGTCCGGGGAGATAGCGATGGCCGGGAAGTCGGGGCGGTCCCCCGCCTGCGCCGCATTCACGGGCGCCGACCACGTCTCTCCTTGATCGGTCGAGCGCTGGACGAGTGCTTGTTCGCTGTTCAGCCCCAGCCGCGCGTCCGGCCAGGCGAGAACGATCGTGTTCGGAGCGCCGTCGCCGGTGGGCGCGCCGTTGGCGATATCCACACTGGGGAAGCTGTTTGTACGGGAGCCAGCGACGCCATCGAAGGTGAAGCTCCCCTGGACCGGGTCCGGCGCTCCGACCTCGACCACGTTCGCCACGGGCCGTGGCCGCGTGAAGGTGCGGCCGCCGTCGAAGGAGCGCACCAGGTACTGCACATCCTGGTTTTGAAGGCTGCCGTTGTAGACGACGTACACGACGCCCGTGCTGTCCGTACGGACCGTGCAGCCCTGCCGCCCGCCGGAGCGACCGGCACGATTGCTGGTATTGGCCGCCTGCGTGATCTGGCGGGTCGTCCAACTGTCGCCACCGTCGGTCGAACGAGAGACGACGACCGGCTCCGGGGCGCCGCCCTGGCCGGCGCTGCGGAAGGCGACGTTGCACACGTAGACATTGCCAAAGTAGTGGCTGGAGGCGGCATTATCGGCCCAGATCTGCTCCTTGTCCGAGAACAACGCGCCATTCTGTTTGGTGACGATTACCGGCGCCATCCAGGCAGTCGCGTTACCAGCCGCCGCCGCCTCAACATTATCGGTCCGCGAGACGGCCACCGCCTCGAAGCCCTTGATCGTCTGTTCATCACGGGCAGCGCTGAAGTTGGCGGTCAAGTTGGCGTAATACAGCCGCGAGCCATTCGCCCAGGCAAAGCGGCCGTCGGGACCTGGACGCGGGCCGAAGGCCAGGGCCGGGTCACCATCGGACACCAGACCGTTCTCGTGGTAAAGGGGCAACGTACCGATTGGGCCGAGCGCCGGCGCGCAAGCCGCCGGACCGACGCAGTGGCGGGCGGTCCAGCCGGTGTAGGCCGGCTGTGTCCACGTCGTGCCGCTGTCGAAGGAGAAATAGATACCGGAAACGCCGACCCCATCGGTGAACGGGCAGGTTGTGGGGTCACCGGCAGGGCAGGCTTCCATATCGATGTTGTCGTTCGCGCCGGCAGCGAGGATGTTCGGCCGGCTGACATCGACGGCAACGGCGGGTTCGTTCTGCTTGTTTTGGGAGAAGGGAGTGGACGGACTGCCGACCGAGACCTCGGTGTCGGGGGTGAAGGCGACGGTGGGGGCCGCGAGTCCTCCGGCGACGAGAACGAGGACGGCGACCAGACCGCGCAACGCAACGCGGCGGGCCGGGAACCGAGCGGGCATGACACACCTCCATGATGCGGGAGTGCGGTTCGGTAGGCTGGCATACGGCCGTACCCGCCTACCGGCAGGAAGCGGCCCTCAGCATGGCGTGTCGCGCGGACGGATGCAAGTGGGCCGAGGTTGCAAGTTGGTTACGAGGGCGCTCGGCATCCCGCGATCACCTCGCGCGTGCGCCCCATGCCGGCGGGTAAACGAATGGTTTGCCCGTGGTCGCGCGCCTCGACGCGGAGCGGTGTCGCGATCCGCCCGATATTCATGCGCCGGCGCGCCTCCGATCACGCGGCAGAGTACAATACGATCGTTCGTGAACTCCCTTCGCGGACGATCCGTGCTGACGTGGACAAGATGCGGATGGAACGGATGGGGTAGGCGCGGACGGCGGAGGATCCGGGGCAAGACGCCAGGTCGAGCGAGCGGGGGAAACCGATGCTGACGCGCGACGAGAACGAATTGCTGGTGCGGACGGATGCCGGTACGGCGATGGGACGCTATCTGCGGAGCTTTTGGCAGCCGGTGCTGCTGGCGAGTGAGATCGCGGCGCCGGATTCCCCGCCGGTGCGCGTGCAGGCGCTGGGCGAACGGCTGATCGCTTTCCGCGACAGCGACGGTCGCATCGGCCTGCTCGACGAGTTCTGCCCGCACCGGCGCACGAGTCTGTTCTGGGGGCGCAACGAGGAGTGTGGCCTGCGCTGCGTCTACCACGGTTGGAAATTCGATGTGGACGGCCGCTGCGTCGATATGCCGAACGAGCCGGCCGGCTATGAGTTTAAACGGCGGATCCAGACGGCGGCGTACCCGGTGCGCGAGTGGGGCGGGCTTATCTGGGCGTATCTCGGGCCAGATGATGCGCTGCCACAATTGCCTGAATACGAGTGGGCGCTGGTACCTTCTAGCCACCTGTACGTATCCAAGCGGCTGCAGGAGAGCAACTTCCTTCAGGCAGTGGAGGGCGGTATCGACTCCAGCCACGTTTCGTTTCTGCACAGCATGGCGCATCCCGAGGGACACGCCTCCGCCACACTTGGGATTCGGTCTCCGTACATGTGGCAGGACCGCGCGCCCCGCTTCACGGTCAACCGCACTGATTATGGGTTGCTGATCGGCGCCCGCCGCGACGCCGAGGCCGATTCCTATTACTGGCGCATCACACAGTACTTGCTGCCAACCGCGACGATGATCCCCGGCTCGCTCGAACCGGGCGACCCCCTGAACGGTCACGTCTGGGTGCTCATCGACGACGACAACTGCTGGAACTACAGCATCACCTGGCACCCGGACCGGCCGCTGACGCCGCGCGAGATCGATGAGCTGCAATCGGGCAACAGCATCCATGCCGGCGTCGATTCGCGCACCGGCCGCCCCTTCCGCAACAAGGACAACGATTACCAGATCGACCGTGAGCGACAGCGCACCCAAACCTTCACGGGCATCGAAGGCGTCAGCGAACAGGATTCGGCCGTCCAGGAGAGTATGGGCCGGATCGTCGATCGCAGCCGCGAGCATCTCGGCACGAGCGACACCGCGATCATCGCCATGCGCCGCCTGCTTCTGCGCGAGTTGAAGGGACTGGACCAGGGTGTCGCGCCTCATGCCAGCCGCCACGGGGCGGTGTACCGCGTGCGCTCGGCGTCGCTGCTGCTCGATCGCGCGGTGGCGCTGGCCGATGGTGTGGGCAACGCGCTGATCGCGACGCCCGCGGGGGCCGGCTTGAATGGCAAAGGCAGGGACGCGGCCGTCGCCGCCGCCGCGCGGAGCGGCGGAGGCGAACCGGCATGAATCCTGACCATATCGTGCGCGTGGATGACCATTCCGATGATACGCTCCGAACGATTATCGCCCATCTCGACGCGTCCACGACGTTCGAGCATTTCATCTATCGTGAATCCGAGCTAGACGCCGTGTGGCGGCTGATCGAGGTCTCGGTCAACGAGGCGGCTGGCGCGACTGGGGGGACGGAAGCCGTGCGCCTCCAGCGACTGCTGGAGGCCGCCCGCGACGCCCACGACCTCGTGGCGGACGAGCAGCCGGCAGAAGCCGCGCGGCGACTCCGCCAGGCGCTGTCATAACGGCGTCCGGCGACCCGCGGTTGGGCCGGGGGTACGCTGGCCATGGCCTCAACGTGCGCGACCTACCGGCCAACGCATCCCGGTGAGCGGATCATGTGGGTCGCGGGCGACGGCGGCCTATCCCACGGTCGCGCGGGCCGCATACCGCCCGGCCTGCCGTGAACGACTTCAGCCGGCCCGCGATGGAACGCCAGCGGCACGACATAATCGTTGATGCGCCTCCTTGTTCTGAAGCGGGAAGTGGCTGAGCGCCAGGAGCGCGAAGTCAATGCCGGCCATCCGCCGCATCGAGCGTCGCGCCGCGGCCCGGTCCACGGTGAACAGCGGGTGCGGTGGTGTGATCGCGCCTTTTCGCACCTGAAGCGCGTCGCCCGCGATCAGCAGTCCGCGTGCGGGCAGATGAAGCGCGATGTGACCGGGAGTGTGGCCGGGAGTGTGGATCACCCGCACCCCCCCGAGCACCGGCAGTTCGTCGCCGTCATGCAGCAGCGTATCGACGTGTGCTGGACGCGGCGTCAACCAGCCGCGTAGCGGCCGTAGCGCCGCCGCCAGCAGCGGCGGGGCCAGCGGCGCGGGAATTGGCTGCTCTCCCCGTACGAACGGCGCTTCGAGCGCATGCACGGCGACGCGGGCCGGTACATGCCGGCGCAGGCCCGCCAGACCGCCGGCATGGTCGATGTGGTAATGGGTGATCACGATCCGCTCGACCTGATCGGGGGAGCGCCCCAACGCACGCAGCGCGCGCAGAATGCGGGCGGCGCTGCCGGGTAGTCCGGTGTCCACCAGCGTGACCCTTCGGTCGAGCAACACGAACACGCTTGAGCGCGGTACGCGGACCTGGAACACGTCGGGAGCGATGGCGCGAAGGGCAGCATTGAGCGACATGAGCGCGCCTCCGCCGGTCATCTCTTAATCAGCGGGCAGCATCCTCGAATCCGACAGCCGGCGTTGCAAACACGCCCGAGTCGCGGGATGCATCAGTGAGCTTCAGACCGGCAGTTAGCTGCATCCCGTGGCCGAGGGCGACCCACCGGGTCGCCCTACATGGGCGAGGTCCACGGTCCCCGGTCGGGGCGACCCGGTGGGTCGCCCTGGTCCCCACGGTGGGCGGCCCTGGCGCCCCCGGCGAGGTCGCGCCTGCATATCCGAGAACTGAAACCCGGGCGCCGGCCCGTCGCCCCTGTTGGACTGGCTGATCGCGTCAGATTGACCACGGGCGCGGGGCGATGAGGTCGTGTCTCGCGACGGTGGCCGCTGGATGCGCGACGACCCGCGGCGGCGTGCATCAGCCCTTGCGCTCGACCTCGGTGTAATAGATGTTCAGGCCGACAATCGACACCCACGCCGCGATGACGCCGGGCAACCC
>JBBQJF010000234.1:0-8393 GCA_038325665.1 Dehalococcoidia bacterium
AACCATGCACAAACAGCAGCACGCCCGCATCGAGGACCTCGCGGCGCTCGGATTCGAATTGCCCGCGGAGCACCTGCCGCTGGCAACCGGCGGCCTGGCTCCGGGCGGCACGGGCGGCCGCACCAACCGGGTCGCGCCGACGTACCGTGACCGCGAGATTGTCGACAGTTGCAC
The DNA here is from genome assembly GCA_038325665.1 of Dehalococcoidia bacterium. Classification (GTDB taxonomy): domain Bacteria; phylum Chloroflexota; class Dehalococcoidia; order CAUJGQ01; family CAUJGQ01; genus CAUJGQ01. The sequence goes on from JBBQJF010000234.1 coordinate 175, forward strand.
CGACTAGGCCGCCCCGGTGTTGGACGCGGCGCGACTGTCGACGCACGGGGGCGGGGATCGCGCATCGTCGCGATGGAAAACACCGCCACTCATCACACCACGAAGGAAGGAACACACTATGGCAAACGCGGGAAACACCCACATTGACGACCTAGCCGCGTTCGGTGACGAACTGGCCGACGAGCACCTCCCGCTCGTGACCGGGGGTCGCATCGGCATGTGCAGGAAGGTGACCGCGAACGGCACCTACCAAAACGATCGTCCCGACGGCAGCATCGACGTTGAGATCGACTTCTAAAGACGTGACGCGCCACCGGCGATTGAGCGAAGGACTGAGCGCCATGAAATCGACACGCAAGACCCTCATTGATGACCTGACAACAGTCGGGCACGAACTGTCCGAAGAGCATTTGGCAGTCGCCTCCGGCGGCGCCCGGCCGGGGACAAAAATCAGGACCGACGTGACTCCTCGCGGCGATGTCGAATATGACTACTACGCGTGAACAGCCGGGCTTCGGGCCGGCGCGCGACCTGCAACACCCGAACGAAGGAGACCACGCCCATGCCGAATCGCGGGCTGACACGGCTTGACCACCTGGCGGCGCTCGGGCAGGAGTTGATCGACGTGCACCTCGCCCTAGCCGCGGGCGGACGAATGCCGCGCACCACCTACCGGACCTACATCGCGTGTCAGAGCGATGTGGGAAGCGACGACTGATCGCGACACTGAACGCCGCGGGCCGGAGGTACACGATGCAGACTGCACGGCGAACGACCATCGATGACCTGGCGACGCTCGGTCAGGAACTACCGGAGCGTCACCTGACACTGGCGGCCGGAGGCCGGCGCCCACTCGGGACGTACGTCCTGGATCCGAGCTACATGAACGGCCAGATGGTGGACATACAATTAATACCCGATTAGCCCGTTGGGGTCGTGCTTCCGCGGGAGCGCGCCTGACGGATCCCGGCCGGGGATCTGCATTCCCCGTCAGACGAGAGGAGGTGAGAACCATGACGATGACCCGACACACCCACATCGACGAGCTGTCAACGCTCGGCCACGAACTAACCGAGCACCATCTGACGCTCGCGGCGGGGGGACTCCCGATCGTGGTACCCAAGCCCAGGACGGTAGAACAGTACGTCACCACCGGCGGCCCACGGCTGTTCGATGAGCGATTCGACTGGTAGTTCCGCTGAAGGCGCGGCCAGGGATCGGGGATCCGGCCCCTGGCCGCCTACACATGTCGCCCTGGCGGGCGACATTCGTGAAGGATTCCATGATCACACGTTGATCGCGTGAGTTGCGCGGCAGGAGAACACCATGATTCTGATCCTCACCAATCACGACGACGAGCATGCCAACCACATCGCGCGCAAGCTGGACGAGCGCGGCGCCGAGGTTGTCCGGTTCAACCCTGCCGATTTCCCTGCCGGCGCGGAAATCTCACTCTCGTCGGCGGGTGGCGGGTTCGCCACCACCCTGCGATCGGGTGATACATGCATCGACCTCGGACGTGTCACGGCGGCGTGGTATCGCCGTCCGGAGCCGCCCATCCCCGCTCCGACGATCACCGACCCGACGATGCACCGGTATGTGACCGAGGAGTGCCGCGCGTTCGTACAGGACCTGTGGGCGTCGCTCCGCTGCGTCTGGCTGCCCGGCCCGCCGTCCGTGATCCGGGAGGCGCAGCACAAGGCCTCGCAATTGCGGGTTGCCCAGGAACTGGGGTTCGAGCTGCCGCCCACGCTGGTCACCAACAGCCCGGCGGACTTCCGGGACTTCTATCGACAACACAACGGCAACGTGATCAGCAAGCTGGCTGGTACGGCCTTTTTCAACGTGTCCGGTACAACCTATTGCCGGTACACAGAAATTGTCTCGCCGCGCGATGTCGGGTACTCGCACGCGGTCCGCCACGCGCCGGTGATCTTTCAAGCGTACGTACCCAAGCGGGTCGAACTGCGCATCACGGTCGTGGCGGACCAGGTGTTCGCCGCCGAGATCCACTCGCAGGCGACGAACCACACCCGCCATGACTGGCGGCGATACGACCTTGAACAGACGCCTCACCAGCCCCACGAGCTGCCGGACGAGGTGGCGCGGCGCTGTGTGCGGCTCGTCAAGACACTCGGACTGCAGTACGGCGCGATTGACATGATCCTGACCCCGGACGGGCGTTACGTCTTCATCGAGATCAACCCTAACGGCCAGTATTTGTGGATCGAGGAGCTGACCGGCCTGCCGATCAGCGACGCGCTGTGCGATCTCTTGATGTCCACCGCGGATGTCCAAGGCGTTGCCGCATGAGCCGGTCCACCCGTCCGGGCGACCCTGCCAGCGCGATCCCCACCGGAAGGATGCGGACGCCCGCGGGTATCGCGGCCGGCTGACCGGCTACCACAACGAGCATCAGGAGGAACCGCCATGACGGAGAACCTTCAGCGCGCGCTGACCGACACGCTCACCGCGCTCATCACACTCAGCCATGATGGAGCGCGCCCACCGGAGGCGTTAGCGCGCCTCCAATCCGTGCGCGAACGCCACCCAGAGACACCGGTGGATCTGGTCTGGGAAGAAGAGGCGTACGACGGGGCGGTTCACTATGACGCGCTCCTCCAACTTCCCGATTCGGGGACAGTCGCGCTCAGCTACTGCGCTGACCGGGGGCTGCCGTGGCCCCTGCGCGGTGTACACCGCTGGAGCGACGCCGACCTCGTGCGCGTCAACGCCACGATTCTCAAGGTTGATCAGGCGATCGGCTGTCTCGACTTCCTGTGGGAGGACCGGCGGCTCATGGACCGGCTGGTCAACGTGTGCCTGATCGAGGAGGAGCTGTCGCGCGACCCGATTGACCTCTCTTCCGAGGAGTTGCAGCAGGCGATGGACGGCTTCCGCCGGGCGCACCGGCTGTACACCGCCGAGGCCACCCACCGCTGGATGGAGCGCCGCGGCATGACCCATGAACAATTGGAGAAGTACGCCGGCGATGAAGCACTCGTCGCCCGGCTGCGGCATCGCGTGACCGATGCAGATGTACCCGCGCACTTCGCGGCGCACCGGGCCGATTTCGACAGCGCCCGCGTCGCGCGTATCGACTTCACCGACGAGGGCGACGCCCACCGAGTATACGAACAGATCCGGGCTGGTGAGGTAGGGTTCTTCGAGGCGGCGCGGCGCCGTTTCCTCGAAGCGGACACGCCGCGCGATGGGACAATCGGGAGTCTATTCACTATTCTCCGGCGCGGGGAGGCCCCGGCCGCTCTCGCGGCTGCCGTCTTTGGCGCCGCGCCTAATGACGTGGTCGGGCCGGCGCCGATTGAGGACGGGTTCGTCGTGGCCTTAGTGCTCGACCTCACGCCCGCGTGCCTGGATGAGCCGGTCCGCACCGCGATCGCGCGGCTCCTATTCGACCAGTGGCTGGAGGAGCGCCGCCGGTCAGCGCGGATCGCATGGAACTGGGGGAACGCCATACGGGCCGCCGATGAGGCGCCGGACGCGGTCGCCTGAGGTGCGAGCAGCCGCACCGCGCGCCCGTGGTGACGAAGGCGGTGATAGCCCTGAGAGAGGTGACGCGGCATGAACGAGAACGGGCAGGCGATCTTTCGCGCCGAGGCGGTGCGCCGCCACGCCGAGAGCCGAGATCGGACGGTGCTGCCGCGGTTCGTGTCACCGCCGACCTTCGTCGCACTGTGGCTGACGGTAGCGCTCGTCGCGGCGGCAGGGGTGGCGGCAGGGTTCGCGCGGGCGCCAATCTACGCGGCCGGACCGGTCGTGGTCGCGGAGCAGCAGGCGCCGCCATTCGTGGGCAAGGCGCTCGGCATGGCGTTCCTGCCCGCGCCGTATCGCGACAAATTGCGCCTTGACCAGACGGTGTTTGTCGATCTAGCCGACGTCCGGGTGGCCCGTCCCGTGATGGCGGTAGAGCGGGAGGTTCTCAGCCCCGCTGCCGCGCGGGGCCGGTCTGGTCTGAGTCCCGCCGCCGCGAACGCCATCACCGAACCGGTCGTGGTCGTCCTCCTCGCCCTGGAGCCGCTCCCGTCCGGCCTGTCAGCCTCGGCGTACGCCGGGAGCGTCTTCGACGCGCGGGTGCAGGTCGGGTCGCGCCGGCTGCTATCGTTGGTTCCGCTGATTGGGCCGCGGCTGGGAGGTTGAGCCATGAACGAGGCCGTCACCGCATCTACCCCCCTCACCCCTGCCGGCGTGAGCCTTCCCCGGCGGGGATGGTGGCTCATCCGTTTCGTCGCTGCCGCCGTGCTCGGCGTCCTGCCCCGTCGCCGCCGGCCGACACCGGTGCTGCTGCAAATGAGTCAGGCGGAGTGCGGCGCCGCCTGCCTTGCCATGGTTCTGAGCTACCACGGCCGCGCCACCCGCATTGCCGACCTGCGCGAGCAGTGCGGCGCCGGCCGCGACGGCGCCACGGCGCAACTGCTGGCGCGGGCGGCGCGCGCCCACGGCCTCCGGGTAAAGGCTGTCTCATTGGAACCTGACGTGTTCGGGCGCGTGCCGCTGCCGGCCATCGTGCATTGGGAGTTCAACCACTTCATCGTCGTCGAGCGCTGGACACCGAAATGGGTGACGGTGGTGGACCCGGCTCTCGGGCGGCGGCGGCTGACGGCGGGGGAGTTTGATACCGGCTTCACCGGCGTCGTGCTGGCCCTGGAGCCGGGCGTTCACTTCACGCCGCGGCGGCGGGCAGGCGCGCGGCCGTGGCGCAACTACCTCACGGGCATGCTGCGCATGAGTGGTGTCCGTGGTCTATTGCTCCAGGTGCTCGGAGCATCTCTCTTTCTCCAAGTGCTCGGCCTCGCTCCGGCCGCCGTGACGGCCGTGCTGATTGACCACATCCTTCCCTTTCGCCTGACCGGTCTGCTGCCGCTGCTCGCCATCGGCATCGGCTTGCTGGCGCTGACGGAGCTGGCGACCACGTATCTGCGCGCGGCGCTGCTGATTTACCTTCAGCGGCGTCTGGACACGCGCATGATGCTCGGGTTCTTCGAGCACCTGCTCGCGCTTCCATTTCAGTTTTTCGCTCAGCGCGGCAGCGGCGACCTGCTCATGCGGCTGGGCAGCAACACCCTCATCCGGGAACTTCTGACCGGAAGGACGCTCAGCACCGTGCTGGACGGCGCACTAGTCCTCACCTACCTCGTCCTCCTGCTGGTGGGAGACGCCACCATCGGCCTGCTGGTCGTGGCGCTCGGCGCGGTCCACGCGGGGTTGACCCTCGCCCCCACCCGCCGGGTCCACCGGCTCACACAGCGACACCTAATCGCGCAGGCGGCCTCGCAGAGCTACTTATTCGAGACGCTGTCGGGCATCGCCACCTTGAAAGCGTCCGGCGCCGAGGATCGGGCGCTGGACCGCTGGTCGGACCTGTTCGCCGCCGAACTAAACCTGGCGTTGGAGCGCGGCCACCTCGCGGCAATGGTCGATGCGGCGATGGCGGCGCTGCGGGTGCTGTCGCCGCTGCTGCTGCTGTGGGCCGGCGCGCAACGTGTGTTGGATGGGACGATGCCGCTGGGGACAATGCTGGCTCTGAGCGCACTGGCCGGCACGGTTTTTTCGTCGCTCACCTCGCTGCTCGGCAACGTCCAACTGCTACAAGTCGTCGGGGCAAATCTCGAACGGCTCGACGATGTGCTCGATGCCCAACCCGAGCAGGACCAGCGCGCCGTGGCGCCCGCCCCGCGGCTCAGCGGCCGGATCGAGTTGCGGCAGATGAGCTTCCGCTACGATGCATCCGGGCCGTGGGTGTTGCGTGACATCTCACTCGCGATTGAACCGGGGCAGAAGGTGGCCCTGGTCGGAACGACCGGCTCGGGCAAGAGCACGCTCGGCATGCTGTTGTTGGGTATCTACCCACCCTCCGAGGGTGCGGTGTTGTTCGATGGCACTGACCTGGAGCGTCTCAATTATCGTTCGCTGCGCGGCCAATTCGGCGTGGTCCTGCAAGATCCGTTCCTATTCAGCGATTCGATCCGGCGCAACATTGCCTTCAACGACCCCGGCATGTCGCTCTCACGGGTGGAGGCGGCGGCGCGTCGAGCGGACATCCACGACGACATCGTGCGGATGCCGATGGGGTATGAGACGCTTGTCGGTCAGGGCAGCGCCGGCCTCTCCGGCGGTCAGATTCAACGGATCGCGATTGCACGCGCACTGGCGCACGACCCGGCGGTCCTTCTGCTAGATGAGGCTACCAGCAATCTCGACGCGGTGACCGAGCGCGTGGTGGACCAGCGGCTGAGTGACCTGTCGTGTACGCGCATCGTGATCGCGCACCGACTGAGCACGATTCGCAACGCGGACGTGATTCTCGTACTGGATGGTGGTCGTGTCGTCGAGCGCGGCACGCACGCGGAACTGCTGGCCCTCGGCGGGAAATACACGGCGCTGGTCATGGGCCAGTTAGCGCCCGATACGCGCCAGACGCTGCCCATGAACGGCGAGGCGCGAGACGAACGGCCGGGCTTCTGCACGTTCTGTGGCGCGCGAGCGCGTCCCAGCGCGCGATTCTGCGTCGGTTGCGGCCGTTTGTCGTCGGGGCACGACGGCACGGGCGCGGATGGTTCCGGCGTGGTCCCCGGCATAGTTCCCGCCTTGGTTCAATGCGCCGTCCGGCCGGCTGGGTGAGCCGCCTCGCGCCTCGGGAGTGCCGTGGTCGCGACGAACCGGCTCGGGCGGGGCGGCGGTCGCCGCGTCGCCGTGGGCGCCGAGGTCACGAGATCAGGGTATCGGTGGTCAGCTCCGTCGCTCCACGCCCTCGACCAGAATCACGTTCGCGGTGGACGCGTGCAGGCGTTGCGGCACCACCTCGCGATACTCGGGCGCGTCGTAGAACGCCCTCGCCCGCTCAATGCTGGGAAACTCGAACACGACCAACCATGCCGGCGTCCAATCACCTTCCAGCGCGACCGTCGTCGTCCCACGCAGCACCAGCTTCGCGCCATACCGCTCCAGAAGTGGCGCGACCGTCTGCCGGTACGACTCCATGACCTGCTCGTCGTGCCATTCGATGTCAAGCACCATGTACGCTGCCATATCACCTGCCTCCCGCTCTCACATCCAACACACCGGCCATCCCATCCGCGCCTCGCGGCAACCATCAGGATTTGACCGGCAACTCACACCGACGCCGCTGGCCGCTAGTGGACCGCGCCCGGTCCACCATCCGAGCGGCGCGCGATAGTGGTGTCGGTCGCCCCGACCGTCCCAGCTTGCGTCTGGGGTCGTGGTCGGGTACTACAGGAGCGGACCCCCCGCTCCCCACCATACAACGGAGGCCAGGCCATGCAGTGGAACCAGTTCCAGACAAACGCCGTGCCGACCATTACTACCGCGCTGGTGGACATCACCGGCGATGGCGGCGCTACCATCAACGCCTACTATGCCCGCCCCACCGGACCCGGTCCATTTCCCGGCGTTGTACTGGTGCATCATCTGCCCGGCTGGGACGAGTTCTATCTGGAGACCACCCGGCGCTTGGCGCAGCATGGCTACTTGACGATCAGCCCCAACCTGTATGCCCGCGCCGGTCATGGGTCCCCCGATGACATCACTGCCAAGGTGCGCGCGGAGGGCGGTGTCCCCGATTCCCAGGTGGTGGGTGACTGCGTCGGCGCGCTCAACTACCTCAAGGCACAGCCGGGGCACAATGGCAAGACGGGCATCGCCGGCACCTGCTCCGGTGGCCGCCATTCCTACATGGTTGCCTGCACGTCGCAAGCGTTCGACGCGGTGGTCGACTTATGGGGTGGGCGCGTGGTGCAAGACGATTTGACCGACAAACAGCCCGTCTCGCCGGTGACGATGACCAAGGATCTCAACTGCCCGCTGCTTGGCATCTTCGGCAACGACGACCAGGCGCCGACGCCGGCTCAGGTCGATCAGCACGAGGAGGAGCTGAAGAAGCACGGCAAGTCCTACGAGTTCCACCGCTACGACGGCGCCGGCCACGGCTTCTGGTACTACGACCGGCCGGCGTACCGGCAGGTGCAGGCGATGGACAGTTGGAACAAGGTCTTCACCTTCTTCGAGACAAATCTGGGCTAGGCGCGACCGGCAGCAGGCACGACCCGCGCCGGCGCGCGGCTATCTTCTCGGACCGGCGCTCCCGCGTGTCCAGGTGACGGGGCGTTCGGTCCGAGGGAGGGCGCATGGTCGCGGATCGCCCCGATGACACGCGGCGGGGCGCCGCCGCACGCGGATGCGAC
>JBBQJF010000235.1:0-8345 GCA_038325665.1 Dehalococcoidia bacterium
AACGTGGCTGCCACACCATCGTCACGAGATCGTGCTCGCGACCAAGTGCGCCGGCCGCATGGGTCCCGGCGCCAATGATGTGGGCACCAACCGCCGCCATGTGATGATGGCGGTGCAGGCCAGCCTCAAACGCCTGAACACTGACTTCATCGACCTCTATCAGGTGCATAGCTTCGACCCGACCACGCCGCTGGACGAGACCCTGCGTGCCCTCGACGATCTGGTGCGGTCCGGCATCGTGCGCTATATCGGCTGCTCCAACTTCGCCGCGTGGCAACTGGCGAAGGCGTTGTGGACGAGCGACCGCCTCGGCATCAGCCGGTTCGACTCCATCCAGCCGCGCTACAACCTCGTCGCCCGCGAGATCGAGCGCGAGATGCTGCCGCTGTGCGCCGATCAGGCCGTCGGCGTGATCGTCTACAACCCGCTGGCAGGCGGGCTGCTCACGGGCAAGCACCAGCGCGGCGCGCCCACCGAGGGCACGCGCTTCGGCCTCTCGGAGATGTACGCGCAACGCTACTGGAATGATCGCAACTTCGATGCCGTTGACCGGCTGACGAGCATCGCCGCCGAGCACGACCTCCATCCGGCGACGTTCGCGGTCGCGTGGACCCTAGCCAACCCGGCGGTCACCTCGGCGATTGTCGGCGCCTCACGACCCGAACAACTCGACGCGACGCTGCCCGGCGCGGACGTCAGCCTCAGCCCGGCAGCGCTGGAGGCGTGCGACGGCGTGGCGCGGGAGATCGGCCTGAGCGTCGGCCCCTTCCAGCGGTAAGCGTTCCACCCACCCCACGGCGCGGCCCAATCCGCCCGCGCGGCGGGCACCACGGCCGGCCGGCTTTCACACGCGGGTCGCGCCGCTCGTGTCGGTCGCCTCGGCCGGCGTCAGCCACGACAGATAGCCGCGCACATCGTTGCCGTCGCCGGCCACGCCGATGCCGAGAGCCACGCGCAGCATCTCGCGCTCCTCATCATCGAGCGTGGCGGCGAACGCCTCGAGTTTCGCCACGAATTTTCGCACGGGCGCGTCGGCGCCTTGGGATTGCATCGCCATCAGTCCACTCCTCTGCCGCGCACGGCGGTTGTTACCGTGACGCTATTCTAGCGCGGCCGGCGCGATGAGCGGTGTCCGACACGCGACAGAGCGGGCCTTGACGCCGCGTCGAACCGCGACGACGCTGTGAGCATGAACGAGCACAATGGATTCACACCGGCGCAGATCGCGCGACGGGTGGCGGCGATGGGCGTGCTGGCCGACCCGGCGGGGGTGTGGGTGTATCTACGCACCCGCCTCGCCGAGCGCTACCCGGAACGTCTCGCGGACCTTCCCCCGGCTCTGCTGCCGGTCGGCGAGGATGATCTCGATGAGTGGCTCGACGACTTTCTCGACAGCGTGGAGTCCGAGCGTTCGCGTCTGATTCGCCAGATGAACCCCGGACAAACCGGGGATGCCGGGACGTAGTGCATGCCTAGGCGACCGGTTCGGTTCCGAGTGGCTCCGACCCCCGTCCGCGGAACGGGACATGGGCAACCGGGAGCAGCATTCACCCCCTGTAGGGGCGAATGCCCATTGGGTCGCCCTGGGTCGTGGGTCACTCTGAAGCGCGGTATAACCCAACACTCGTCTGACTGTCCACTACTCCGTTGATTCCGTCTCGGGCGGATGAACCTCGCGCAGGCGCTCGTCGCGCCGCTGGAGGCTAGCCTCCCACCCCCAGGCGCTGCCGCCGTAGAGGTCGTGCAGCACCCAGCGGAAAAAACTGAGGCTGTCTAACACCTTCGCCCCGAACAACTGCTCGCCGGCGAATAGGGCCTCGGCGCGATCAGGCGGTGATTCGTTCAGCATGCCGATGCGGATACGGTCCAGGTCCTCGAACGGTCCCTGGTCATCAACAGGCAACACACGGTTGAAATCCAGACTGCTCGACATGACGCACGCTCTCAACTTGGTAGGGACCGGTCAGCACCGGATCGCCACGGCCCCTGCCGGCGATCGGGCACGGAACAGTCTCTCCACGGTTCTGACTTCGTGGGCAGAGCAGGATTCTCCGCTCACAATGGTTGTCGAGTCATCCACGGATTTCCATAGCGGCCAGCGACCCGACGACGGCTCGAATCATCCGGCAAGCGACCCCGCGGTCAGGATGCCGCGGCCGGCAGCGAAATCACGAGGGACATCGCGCCATCGTCACCGTGGCGGCCGGCGTTCAGGGATGCGCCTTGCATCTCAAGCAAGTGGCGGGCAAGCAACAGCGCCCACCCACCGGGACGCGCCACCAGCGCGGCCATATCGAGATGGGTGAGCGGCTGCCCGATAAGCCCGATCATGTCATCGCCAGGCGCCTGCAATACCACCGGCCCAAGCTGCAATCCTGGGCCGGCAATCGCGTTGAGGGCCGCGCCGGGAGCCGGGCTGAACATCCGCGCCAGCGCATCGAGCGCCTGGTGGATGCGCTGGCGGTCCACCCGTACAGTGCTGCCCGCGAGCACACGGGACTCGACCGCGTCGGCGCCCCACACACCGGCGAGCACGCCCCCTCCCGATTCGGTCAGATCCTCCAAAGCGATCGCGGTGGGAGCGAACGCGAGCGCGCCGGCCGCGACGCGCGCCAGCAATGACAACCCATCGAGGACAATGCTCATCTCCTCCGCCGCCTGGAGGATCTCACCGAGGTACATCGTGCGTTGGTCGGCAGTGAAGCGGTGGTCATAGTCACGCAGCGTCGCGCTCAGCCCGAGCACCACACCCAGCGGCGAGCGTAGCAAATGGGCAGCGCCACGCAACAGATCGGGACTGGAGTGCGGGCCAGCGGTAGATGTCATAGTGGTGGACCTCTTTTGTACGTAGTATTAGCTATATGGACGATACCTTGATTATCGACATCACCCGTGCAGAGTCCAGACCTTCGCGCGGCGTCCACCCGCTCTGCAAGGAATTCGCCACCACGAGCCAGGTGACACGCGATGTCCCCCGGTCGCGACCGTCACCATGGCAACCGGTCGAGAGGCAACCGATGGCGGACGGCCGTTACGCCGGTGGTACCATGGCGCGTGGAGCACCCTCCATGCGCGCCGCGCGCTTGCTGGTGGCGCCCCGTGGGACTGGTGGTTCTGGTGCGCGTTCGTCACCGACGGTGTCGGGCGGGCCGTAGGGTAGCGCGATCGTGACCGTCGTGCCGCGGTGCAACTGACTCACGATAGAGATGGTCCCATCGTGACGCTCGATGATGTCGCGACAGATGTACAGTCCAAGGCCAAAGCCGGGGATGTTCCGGGCCCGTGGATGATCGGCCCGACCAAACGGACGAAACAACTTGGGTATCTCACTCTCGGGGATACCGATGCCTTCGTCTTCCACCCGGACCACCGCCTCGCGCCCAACGATACTCAGCCGTGCCCACACGTTGCCGCCGAGTGGCGAGTACTTCATCGCATTTTCGAGCAGATTCTGGAGCACCTGGCGCAGCCGGTCGCGATCCCATGTGCCGACTATCGTGTGGTCAGGCATCTCGAGGTGAAGTGTATGCAACCCCTCGCTGTCGGTTTCGCGCTGCTCGGTAACCACGACTGTCAACAACTCGGTGAGGTCGACCGGCTCACGCCGTAGGTCCAGACGGCCCTGGCGAATGCGCGAGGTATCGAGCAGGTCCGTGACGAGCTGGCGCAATCGTTGGGCCTGGCCGACCGCGCTTTCGACCAGTTCCGTGACCGCCGCGGGCGCCCCGGGCAGCCGCACCAAACGGCGCTCGGCCATCTGCAGGTAGCCCAGCAGTGAGGTGAGCGGCGTGCGTAATTCGTGGCTCGCCTGCGCCAAGAATTCCTCCCGCGATTCCTCCAACAGCCGCAGGTGCGTCACATCTTCAAAGGTCGCGACCGCGCCCGCGCGCTCGCCATCAGGTCGCGGGATTGGCGCCACGTTCATCTGTAGCACGCGGTCCGTGCTATCCGGCGCACGGAAGCGCATTTCGACACCCGCGAGTGGGTGTTCCGCTTCCCACAACACGTGGCAATCTGCTTCTGTAAAAGGCGCCCCGTCCTGACGATGGACCGGGAGCCGCCCCAGCAGGTCCCATGGACGGAACGGGATCGGGGGCATCGACGCGCCGAATATGCGGCGCCCGGCCTCGTTGACCAGCCGCACCGTGCCATCGGCGGAGGTGACAAGCACACCCTCGACCATTCCCGCGATGATCGCATCCATCTCGGCGGCGTGAGCCTCGGACTGCCATGCCAGTTGCTGGAGCCGCTCCCGCGCCAAAACCCCGGAGGTGCTATCCCACGTCAGCATCAACACGCCCGCCGGCCGGCCGCGGCCGGCCGGCAGTGGGCTGAGGTCAATGGACAAGAACCGTCGGGAGCCGTCATCACGGGGCGGTCCGGGCTGGTCGGTCACACGCTGCGGCCGGCCGCTACCTCCCACCTCCTCCAGCAGCCGCTTACCTGCCAAAGCACCGCGCTCATCGCCCGGCATGTTGGCGTCAAGATAGGTCCGCCCAATCGGGTCGAGGGCCGGCAGGTAGGTGCGCATCTCCGCGTTCGCCACCTCGTAGACGTGATCCGCCCCGCGCAGCACCGCGATGCCGATCGGCGCCGCCTCGATCAGATGCGCGAGAAAACGGCCCTGATCGGCCATCGCGGCGTGCAGCCGCGCGTGCTCCACGGCCGCCGCCGCCCGATTCGCCAGCGCGGACGCGAGAGTGAGGTCGTCCTCGTGCAGCGGATAGGCGTGCGTCCCAACGACCAGAATCGCGCCCAGCACCCGATCTTGCCGGCGGATCGGCGCGATCAGCGCTTCACCCACACCGAGCAATTCGGCTGTTCGCGCGGCGCCTGGCGGCAATGACAGTCGCTGCAAATCGGCGATCAGCAAGGGCCGCCCGCGGAGGATCGCGCGGCCGATGAACGAATCGGCGGGCGGCGGCGGTTGGTTTCGCATGACTTCGGCCATGGGACGCAGCACCGGGTCGCGATACTGGATCGCGTGCGCCTCGAAGCCCACGCCCGCTTCATCAAGCAGATACAGACCGGAACCCGCGCCCATCACGTCGTTTACGTGACCGGCGAGAGTATCCAGTACCTCGCGCAGGTCGAGCGACTCCCCCAGCGCACGGCCAACCTCATCAAGCAGACGCGCACGGGCGGCGGCCCGCTCGGCCTGCTCGCGCTGGCGACTGCCCTCAAGTGCCGCCGCGGTCTGATTGGCGAGCACGGACAGCGCGGCGGCATCATCGGCGGTAAACGCGTCCACGTCGGAACTCTGGGCCTGAACGACGCCGACGACCTCGCCGCCTCGGGTCATGGGCACGAGCAACATGGACCGCACGGGTGGTCCGTCGCCGATCATTCGGACGTTCCAGTGGCTGGTTTCGGTCGCGATGTCGGGTACAATCACCGGCAGTCCGGACCGGATCACCCGGCTGGTTGGACCCTCACCGAGCGGCAACGAGGGAAACTGATCCAAGGACGCCGCGACGCCCTCGATCACCGCGTAACCGCACCGGATCAGCTCCGCATCGCGATCGTAGAGGCTGACGACGAAATTGCGGATCTGAAAGAGGTCGGCCGCCTGCTCATAGAGCGCCGCCAACACCACCTCGGGTGCGGTGGTCGGCAACATCGCGGCAAGCGCGGCCGATGCCCGCACGAGCAGGGCCAACCGCGAATTCGCGGGCGGCGGAGGCGACTCCATCAGAAATCCTCAAGGGTACGTTTATCCCCTGCCTTTCTAATGTAACAGGTTCCTCGAACGCACCGAATATGAGCGGCGACAGATACACGTTACGTTTGCACGGAGTTCTTAACCTCATTACCAATGCCATGACCGCCGCCAAGCGCGCGTTCTGCCGTCAGCCACCACTGTGTCGGTCAACATCCGCCAGCCGGCAAGAAGATGCCGTGTACACCGTCAACGGTTCGCGGTCAGCGATCAGCGTCCGCGGAGCGGCGGTCCGCGACCACGGCGCCAGATGCGCTATGCCGCTCCTTGCATGCGGGGGTCGGCGCGCCGCTGCTGGTGACGCATCCATCCGGCAACCAATAGCGCGCCGAACAGCATCCCGACCGGGACGGCCGGCCGCACACGCCAGCGGGGCAAGTCATCGAGCGACTCCACCGGATCAACGGCGATCTCGGCCGCGAGCGCCAGCAGCGCCCGATCCATGCGCTCGCGCAGGTCGCGACAGCGGTCGCACGCGGTCAGATGCCGTTCCAGCGCCACGCGTTCAGGTAGCGGCAGGTTGTCATCGAGCAGCGCGACCAACTCCTCGTCGGGGGGATGCAAGCGTGGTAAGAGGTGCATGTCAGGTTTCCTGTTCGTACTGCTTGCGAAACCGTGCTTTCGCTCGGGTGACACGCTGGCGCGCCGCCGCCTCACCGATGCCCAGCGTCTTGGCGATCTCGTGGTAATCCATCCCGAGCTGGGCGCTGAGCAGCACACACGCGCGGTCGCCGGCCGTCATCCGCCGCAGCGCCGACCGCACTGCCATCCGGTCCACCGTCTCGGCGCCGGGATCACGCGAGGCCGGCTGCTCGCGCATCACCATCTCGCGCAGCCGCACGCGAAACTTACGCCGCCGAACCGCATCGAGCGCGTTATTCGTGGCGGCGCGGTAGAGCCAGCCGGGGAGCGTCGGCAACGGCCCCTCGCCGGTCAGGGCTTTAAACAACTCCAGGAACGTCTCCTGGAGGGTATCGGCCGCCAGCTCGGGGTCATCAAGCATCCGCCGCAGGTATGCCCCCAACGGCCGTTCGTACCGCTGAACGACCGCGGTAAAGGCATCGCCCTCGCCCGCCCGCGTCCGTTCCAACGCCTCCACGTCAGGGAGGTCGCCCACATCAACGGGGACCAATCGAACCGGCGTGACAGGCACCCGGGACAGCGGCGTGCTCGCGGCCGCGTGAGGCGCGGTTGGCTGTTCAGTCATAGCTGTGCCGTGGAATCATCCTTGCACCCTTTCAGCGCGTCCATGTCTGCTGGTGCGACACCGGCGCGGCCCGGCGTCATGGAAAGATGCCGCGGTACGTGAGCGCCTCGGCCTCGCGCTGGAGGGCGACCATATAGGCGGCCTGGCGCGGGGAGACGCGGCGCTCGCCCGCGACCCGCGTGACCTCTTCGAAGCCCCGGGTGATGATCCGGCGCAGTCTGAGATTGATCTCGTCCTCCTCCCAGAAGAACGACTGGAGATCTTGGACCCATTCAAAGTATGACACGATCACCCCGCCGGCATTGGCGAGGATGTCGGGCACGACGTGCACGCCGTTGTCATTCAGGATATCGTCTGCCTGAGGAGTGGTGGGGCCGTTCGCGCCCTCGACGATCATCTTCGGCCGGATGCGCGCGGCGTTGCGCACCGTGATCTGACTCTCTAGCGCGGCCGGTATGAGGATATCCACCGGCAGCTCGAGCAGTTCGTCGTTCGTGACATGATCGAAATCGCCGCGGGCGGTGCTCAGGAGCGCGCCGCCCTCCTTGAGTGACTGCAGTTCGTGCCACTCGAAGCCTTCTTTGCGGTAAACTCCGCCGGATACGTCGCTGATGGCGACCAACTTGCAGCCCTGACTGCGGAGCAGCCGCGCCGCGTTCGAGCCGACGTTGCCGAACCCCTGCACCGCCACGCTCGCGCCCTCGATGTTCAAACCGCGTGCCCGACACGCCTCCTGGGTGATATAGAGGATGCCGCGACCGGTTGCCTCGACGCGCCCCACCGTGCCGCCGACCGCGATCGGCTTGCCCGTGACCACACCCGGGACGACATACCCCTTGTTCATCGAGTAGGTATCCATGATCCAGGCCATCACCCGCGCGTCGGTGCCCATATCCGGCGCGGGTATGTCCTTCTCCGGTCCCATGATGATTTGGATGTCCGAGGCGTAGCGGCGGGTGAGGCGCTCCAGCTCGGCCGCCGACAGCGCCTTCGGATCGACGGCGACACCGCCCTTGGCGCCGCCGTATGGCAGGCTGACGACCGCGCACTTCCAGGTCATCCACATCGCCAGCGCCTTGACCTCGTCCAGTGTAACCGCCGGGTGGTAGCGAATGCCGCCCTTCGCGGGGCCGCGAGCGGTCGAATGCTGCACCCGGTGGCCGGTAAACACACGCACCGAGCCGTCATCCATACGGACGGGGAAGTTGACGGTCAACTCGCGGCGGGGCGTCCGCAGCACCTCGCGCATGCTCGGGTCCAACCCCACCTGCTCGGCCACCTGGTCAAACTGGGCGAGCGCCGTCTCGTAGGCGCTGGTCGCCGGCGGCGCGGGCGGCGTCGTGGGGGTGGGGCTACTGGTCGTCATGGTCATGCCTCCGTCAGGTTGGGGCCGTCATGGAGAGCGCGGGCGCGGGTCGC
>JBBQJF010000236.1:0-8308 GCA_038325665.1 Dehalococcoidia bacterium
GCGTCGATTTCGCCCGACGTGATGGTGGCGTTCGGCGTGCCCAAGGGGCCGCCCCGCCGCATCTACAAGGTATGGGAGGAAGGCACGGCGCCGGGTTTCGTCCTGGAGGTCACCTCACTCTCGACGCGGCGGGAGGATCGCGGCAAGAAGCGGGCACTCTATGCCCGCCTCGGCGTGCGCGAGTACGTCCTGTACGATCCGCTCGCCGAATATCTCCATCCGCCGCTGCAAGGCTACCGGCTCGTGGGTGACGAGTACCGCGCGATGGACATCGAAGCGGATGGTTCGCTGATCAGTGAGACACTGGGTGCACGCTTGATGCTGGTGGATGGACGCCTGCGCCTGCGCGACGCGCGCACCGGCGCCGACCTGCTCAGCCCCCAAGACCGGGCGGCGGCTGAAACCGAGCGGGCGGACGCGGAATCCGAGCGGGCGAATGCCGAAGCGGAGCGGGCGGACGCCGAAGCCGCCGCCCGTCGAGCGGCCGACGCGCGGATCGCACAACTCGAAGCGCTGCTCGCCTCGCGCGAGCGATAACCGCTCGAGGGCGTGGCGACGAAGGGAGGCCAGGATGAAATACCAGCGGCTCTACGCCGGGCCGGATGGCGAATCACATTTCGAGCAGGTGGAGTTGGAACTCAAGCCGGGCGCGGTTCAGTCGCATCTCTCCGAATCCATCCCGGCGAGCGAGGTGATCTTCGTGTCCGCCCCGTCGGAATTCGCGCGTGACTGGCACCATGCCCCGCGTCGCCAGTTCGTGGTCACCCTCGCGGGCGCCGTGGAGGTAACGGCCAGCGACGGGGAGCGCCGCCGGTTCGATCCGGGCGATGTCCTCCTGGTCGAGGACACGACGGGCAAAGGCCACCTGACCCGCGGGGCCGGCGCGACGCCCTGGCGCTGCCTGTTCGTCTCGCTGGTGGATGAGCAACCGCGTGCCGGCGCGGGGAACGCGCCGAGCGGAGAGGCGAGCGCCTCGTACGTCCGCATCTACGCCGGATCGGATGGCGCCTCGCGCTTCGAGGAGGTTTCGGTCCCACTCCGGTCCAATGCCGGCGCCTCCGCTCAGTCCGACCCGATCCCGGCGACCGAGATGTTCTTCCGGCGCAGCCCGGCCTCCTACTACTACGACCAGCACCGCGCGCCCCGGCGGCAGTTCGTGATTACCCTCGCCGGCAACGTCGAGATCGTGGCGGGTGACGGTGAGGTCTGCCGGCTCGGCCCCGGCTCGGTGCTGCTGGCCGACGACACCACCGGTGAGGGGCACATCTCGCGCGGCGCCGGCACTGCCGAACGGATGACGCTATTCGTGCCGTTGTGCGACACCGGCGACGCATGAGGCACGGCACGCCTGATGCGGAACGAGCGATGCGCCTCATCGACCAGTCGTAATCGTCTTCGGAGGTGAGACATGGCAGCCAACCCGCGACTCGACGGCAAGGTCGCGATCGTCACGGGCGCCGGCTCGCGCGCTGCCGGGATCGGCAACGGCCGCGCCACCGCGATCCTGTTCGCGCGGGAAGGGGCGCGGGTGCTGTTGGTTGACCAGAGTGAGCCGGCGGCAGCGGCAACATTGGAGGCGATCAAGGCCGAGGGCGGCGTGGCGGCGGTGTTCGCCGCCGACGTCACTCGTGCTGATGACTGCCGCGGGATGGTGGACGAAGCCGTCCGGCTGTGGGGGCGATTGGACATTCTCGATAACAACGTGGGCATCGGCGGCGCCGGTAGCGTCGTGCAGGTCGCGGAGGACGAGTGGGATCGGGTGATGACGGTGAACGTCAAGAGTATGATGCTCGCGTCCAAGTTCGCGATCCCGGCGATGATCGCCCCCGGCCCCGGCAAAGAGGCGAGTGGCGGCGCCGTGATTAACATCTCATCGATCTCCGCCCTGCGTCCCCGCGGGCTGACTCCCTACTCTGCCTCCAAAGGGGCGGTGATCGCGCTCACGCGGGCGATGGCGATTGACCACGCGAAGGACGGCATCCGCGTCAACTGCATCGCCCCGGGGCCGGTGTACACGCCGATGGTCTATGCCGGAGGAATGACCGAGGAATTGCGTGATCGCCGCCGCCTCGCCTCACCGCTGGCGATCGAGGGCAGCGGCTGGGATATCGGTTATGCGGCCCTGTTCCTCGCCTCCGACGAGGCGCGTTACATCACGGGTGTGGTCCTGCCGGTGGATGGCGGCGTGACGATCACGAGTGCATCGCGGTAGGCCGCGGCGCCCACGGGAGGCGAGCGGGACGGCTGACGCTTACGCGGCGCCCCATATTGTCGCTGGAAAACCCATCCGTGTGCCGCGCTCAAGCTAGCATGGCGGGCCAGCCAGCCTGTCTAGCCAGGCGCGCAGCGCCTCATGTGTGGTGTCGAACGCCAGCTCGTCCCAAGGGATGGCCTCGGGAGCAAACCAGGCGGCGTCGAGCGCCTCACGTCCAAGCGAGATCGCCGGATCGATCACGCGACCGAGATACACGACGATCACGACCCCGGGGCCGAGCCGCGAGTAGACGCCCAACAGCGGACCGACCTCCAGCGCGACTCCTACCTCTTCGGCGGCCTCACGCGCGGCGGCCTGTTGCGTCGTTTCGCCCCATTCGACGAATCCTCCGGGGAATACCCATGTGCCCGTGCGGGGCTGTATCGCACGGCGCAGCAGCAATACCTGGCCCTCGTGCAGCGGCAGCACCGCCGCGACGACCTTCGGGTTCACGTAGTGAATCCGCGCGCATCCCGCGCAGACGTGCCGGGTCCGGTCCTCCTCCGGTATCAGACGTAGCTCCAGCGACCCGCCGCACCATGGGCAAAACCGTGGCTCAACGTATGTGAGCGGCTCGGAATGAAAGTCCTCTGTTGTCATACGCACGCCCACGCCGACTGGCGCACCGGTCCCCGCGCGATATCGCGCCGGTCTGTCATCCGCCGTTGTCCGTCCCGGTCTGGGCCGTCTCGCGGGCGCGTTGCGACTCGGGATCGATCGCGGTGCCTTCCAGCCACTCCTCGCCGCCCTCGAACACCTCTTTTTTCCAGATCGGGACGATGCTTTTCAGTCGGTCGATGGCATAGTGGCACGCTTCTATCGCGTCGGCACGGTGGGGACTGCTGACCGCGATGATAACGCTCGCGTCGCCGATCTCCAGCCGTCCGGTACGGTGTTGCATCGCGACGCCGCTCACCGGCCACCGCGCGTGGACCTCCTCCCCGATCTCCCGCATCTTCTTCTCGGCCATTGGCGGATAGGCATCATACTCCAGATACAGCACCCGCCGCCCGATGTTCGTGTTACGCACGACGCCATAGAACACCGAAACTGCCCCGGATTCATCTTTGCGGACATCCGCAACTAGCGCCGTTGCATCGAGCGGCGCATCGGTGATCTGGCAGATCATGGGCGTCCTCCTCAATTGGCATCAGGCCGACGGACGACAGTAGCGAGGGGCGACACCATGACGCGCGCCGCCTGCCGCCGCGTCACGTCCCTCGCGTCGCCTAGCCTCCACTGACAGGCGGGATAAACGCGACTACATCTCCGTCTCGAAGGGGGTGGTCGGGCGCGACATACTCTTCATTGATGGCGAGTGCCGCGGTCTGCAGTAAGGGGGCGAGGCGAGGATGGTCAGCGGCGAGCCGGCCGCGAACCTCAGCAGCCGTTGCCGGGTTGGGCATCTCGATGATGATCTCGCGTGCGCCGGCGGCCTCGCGCAGCGACGCGAACAGTAACACACGGGTACGCATGGCCGTGATCCTCCACGTCGAGCGTAGCATACCGGCTCCGCGAAGTCGGCGGCGTCGGGGCGCCTCCAGAACGCCGGCGCATATCGCCCATGTGTGCGGGAACGATCGCTCGGTTGAGTCATTCCCACACACCGTCGTTCGCGGGACGATAGCGATGGTGTGCGAGATTCTGGCGCGCAGACACACGGATGGTGAATCGAATGCGACTACGGATAGCGTTCATGGCACTCGCGATCGGCGGCATGGCCGTCGCCTTCAGCGCGGCGACGGCCCGCGCACAATTGCCGCCGACCCGCGCCTTTGGCACGGTGACAATCGATGGCCAGCCGGCGCCGTTGGGCACGGTCGTGCAGGCGACGATCGGCGACCGGCTTTGTGGCGAAGGTGTCGTCCGCTTTGTCAATGACCAACTGCCGCGGGGATATGTCGTCGATGTGTTGCACTTCGCGTCAACGGAGGGCTGTGGAGTAGAAGGCGCGACAGTCAATTTCCGCGTGGGCGGCGTGGCGGCCGCCGAGACGGTCGAATATCAGACCGGGACGTTCGTGCGTCGCGATCTGACCGTGACCGGGCAGGTCGCGACGCCGGCCGCCGGGGCAACACCGCCGCCGTTTGGCGCCTCTGCCGCGAGTCCCACCCCGGCGCCTGCCTTGGCGCTGACTGTCGCTCCCGTGCCATCCCCTGCCGGGGGCGCAACGCCGATCCCCTCCACTCCCGCCGCGGCGACCCCAACCACGGACCCGGCGGCATCACCGACGCCCGAGGTCAGCGCCACCGCGACACCGGAGATGAGCGCCACGGCCACGCCAGGCGCCGCGGCACAATTCACGACCACACCGGTCGGGCAAGTCGCCACGAATCGGGACGGTGATGAGGGCGGGGGTTCGACACCGATCGTGGTGATCGTGACATTGGCGGTCCTCGCCGCCGCCGCGGCGATTGGATACACGCTGTATCGCCGGCGCGGGCGGGCATAGCGGCGTTGCCTGCGCCGGCTCACCACCGCGGACAGGCGGAGGCAACGCCGCGATCGTCATGCGGCGCGCTCCATGTCGGGCGCCGGTCGCCGGCACGGGTTGTCAGTTCGGCTTGGGAATGGTCGGCTGAGCGAGCAGCCGGTCGGCTTGTCGCTTTGCGAGCTGTCGTGTCTCGTCGAGTAAGTTCGGGGGTTCGGCCCCGGCCACGGTCGGCGCGAACGTGGTTATCGCTGCCAGGACATTTCGTACCCGCATGAAGACAAAGTACTGCACGAAGGTTTGGGAGGCGCCGCGACCAAATTCCGCGCGCCAGGCTGTCTGTTCATCGGGGCCGGTCACACCGAGTGTGACAGGTGCGATCTTCGTGTCCTGCTTGGCGAATCCGCGCACCTCGATCGCGCTTTGCGCGTAACTCGCCCCGGCGACTGGGCCGTACGCGTTTGCAAAATCGGTGATCCCATCGGCAACCGACGCGTCGGTCGCGACGGTGATCGTGACATAGGTCGCGCCGGTAGCCGCGCCTGGATCGGCGGGGTCGCGTTCCCATGACCGGCTCCATTGCAGGGTGGCGATCGAGCCGTCCCGGGGCGTGAAGGTACCCGCGATCATCTGGTCGGCCGGGAGTACCAATTGGGTTGCGTCAGTGGTGATCACCGCCTCCGGTCCGGTGCTGGCCGCGGCCGTGGAGCGGGATTCGGGGGTCGCTCGCGCTAGCTCGGATTTCTCGGAGCCACAGGCCACCACAATGAGTGTCATGCCTGCCAGCGCGAAGAGAAGAATACGCATTGGGCCTCCGTACCGCTCATTCGGCGGCGCTGTCGTGCTGTCACGATTATACCGGACCCTTGGCCGCTGCCACGTTGCCGGGCCGCTTCGGACCAGTGATTCGGTTACACGGACTCGAGGGCGACCTGAAGGGTCGCCCGTACACGCGCATGGCCGGCGTTCCCTCGTCGAGGTGGCTCACCGGGTCGCGGGTGGTTCGTTCCGTACCCCGCTGGACGTTGCCGCTTAGAATCGAATGGGGTGTCCGACTCTGCACGAGGTCGCGGTTCACGAAACTCGTGGCGCAACTGCTGTATGGGTGGAGGCGGCCAGCGTCAACATCACACCCACCGACTACGCGACCCCTAGCGCGACAATCAATGCCGTTCAATCACGAAAAACGTACAATAAGTGCACAGATTGTGTCGATCTCATATCTGGCTGGCTTATAGAAAGCGTTAACCTCCGGCTCGCGTCTCGCGTTCTAAGCAGTGAGCCAGCTCGCGGCTGATAGAATGGAACCCGATCGCTATCGAGCGGACCGGGAAGTGGAGCGTCGGTTCATGAGGTTGACCTTTCGTCGGGCAGGGATAACCGCCGCGGACACGTTCGAGGACGTGCTCGCGCGTTGCCTTGCCTCGATCGAGGATGGCAGCACCGACATCGCCGCGTGCCTGTCCGCGCACCCCGTCCATGCCGTGCGGCTTGAGCCGGCGTTGCGCACCGCCGCGGCCCTTCGCGTCGCGTTGAGCGCCGAGCCAGACCCGGCCTTCGTTCCACGGGCGCGCGCACGGATGCTCGCCGCGGCGAATGGATTGCGTCCTCTTGCCCCGACTCCCGCCCCCGCGGCCCCGCGCGCACGGGTACAGGTGTTCGTGCCGCTGGTTCGCCCGCTGATGGCCGCCGCGGTCGCGGCGATAGTGGTGCTCATGATCGGGTTGCCTGCTGCCGCTGCCACGAGCAATGAGGCGTTGCCGGGCGATTGGAACTACTCGGTGAAACGGACCGCCGAACAGGTCCGTCTGGTGTTGACGCCCTCCGAGGACGACCGGCTCGACTTCCACTTAACGCTGGCAGAGAGACGCGCGCAGGAACTCGCGCGGCTGATCGAGTTGCGTCGCGACGAACGCAAGATTGAATCCGCGTCGAGCGCCTATCAACAAGAGCTAACCAAAGCCACAGAGCCACTCCGCGCCCAGGCGCTGCCGTCGGTGAATGAAGCCCGAAAGATCGAGATCCGTGTTCAGAAGCAGCAGGAACTGCTCGACGCGGCGATCCAAAAGCAGGAAGTCGCATCGGCGGCCGTCGTGCCAGCGCCGCGCAGGGTCATCCCGTCCCCGGACGGGACCGTGGCGCCAGAGGCGGCGCCTGATCCATTGAACCCTGATGCCGCCCTGACAGCGACACCTGAAACGCCACCGACCACGCGGACCGGGTCGGAACCCTCGCTCGCGGCGCTTCAGGCGGCGCAGTCCGCGTACAACGCCGCGACTCGTACGCGCGACCTCGCGGTAGATGTCGCGCGACGCGCGGAGGTCGCCGAGGCCGCGACAACACAGCGTGCGGGCACGGCGACACAGGGGCAGGTGGTGCGGCGCACGCCGACGCCGGCGCCGGCGTCATCTAGCACGACGCCGGCGGGCAGCGTCACCACGACTCCGGAGGGACGCGAGTCGCGTGCGAGCCGTCGCGAGTCGCCGGACGCCACGCCCACTCCCGCCTCCGAGCCGTCGCCGGGTCCCAGCGTGGCCGCGTTCGCGTCGCCGAGCGCCAGCCCCACCGCGTCCGTCGCGCCCTCACCGCCGAGCGCGTCCTCGGCGGCGGTCCGGAATGCCGCGACGACAAGCCCTCCGACCGTGGCGCCCTCGCGGACGAGCACGACGGTGGCGGCGGCTCCGCCGGTGAGTAGCACACCCGTGCTCCCCTCAACGGCAGATCTGGCAACACCGGCTGCCGCTCCAACGACGCCGGCGGATATCACCACGTCACGGCGCACACCCACGACAACGCCGGCGCCCGTGGCGACGGCGACACCGATCGCCACGCCGGCGCGAAGCGTGGCCGCCTTTCCGACGCCTACCCCGACACCCGAGCGCACGACCACGATGACCATCGCGGCGGGGCCGTACCAGTTCTTTTACGCGGGCGAGCCGCAATTTATTGACGTGGTGCTGGAGAAGTTCGCCGGTAAGTACGCGTGGGCGCAGTTCACGCCCCTGGGCGGGCTGCAGATGGTGTATATCCCCGGTCGGAGCACAAACCGCCCGATCGTGACACCGCGCTCGACGATCACGCTGTTGCTCACCGAGCCGGTCACACTATCCGGGCGGTGAATAACCCCTGGCGGTGAATAACCCCTGGCGATGCCTATCGGGTCAGGCCGTCAACGCGCTCCGAGTAGCTTTTGCAGCTTGCCGATCGCTTTGTGCTGAAGCACCTTGATATTGTTCTCCGTCTTGCCCAGCGATTCGGCGGTTTCGCGTACGGACAGCCCTGAGCCGAAACGTAAGGCAATGACCTGACGCTGAAGGGGGGGCAGCTTTTCGCATGCCCTGAAAACCTCTTGCACCGTCATCGCGTGCTCGACTAGCGGCTCCGGACCGGGCTGGCTGTCTTCAAGATCAAAGTTGTCGGTCGAAACACCGACGGGCCGAGCGGCCCGCTTACGGTAATGGCTGATCACTTGATTGCTCGCGATGCGGAAGATCCATGCGGAGAATGGCACGTCTTGCTGCCACTCGAAGCGATTGATATGTTCGAGCACACGGAGAAAGACTTCCTCGGCGATGTCCTCGGCCTCGCTCGGGCTGCTGACACGGACCAGTACATACCGATAG
>JBBQJF010000237.1:0-8268 GCA_038325665.1 Dehalococcoidia bacterium
TAGTGGAGACCGCGCTACTTTGCTCGGTCGGCAGGGGGCGTTCTACGGGGCGTCCCTTGTTTCATGTCCTTCTCCAAGCATCGCGGCAAACAGTTCGTCAGAATGTGGGAAGACCTTCAGACCCCATCCCTGAATTCGCGCCTGTCCTTTATCGTAAAGTTTGTTTCGGGTCACCCTCCATCGGAGTGGGTCAGTCGACGGCGCATTGAGCTTCTCGGCGACGGCCTTCAACAGAATGTCGATGAGCTGTAGGCCAGCCACATTGTCATCCTTACGGTGGAACGTGATGTGTGGTCCAAGCTGGTAACGGAACCACGTCGGTGCCTGGAACGCGGTACCCTCGACTTGAAGCCGTTGGTATTCCAATTGTAGTGTCGCATCTTCCGCGCGGTTTCGAGATTCAGCATATACATTTCCATGAGCATCATCATCAACCAGGAGGCAGTAGACCACACGCTCCAAGAGAAGATCAAGGCAGATGTTGTAATGGCTTTCAGGTAGGAAAGCATCCACTGGCTCACGCTGATAACTCCTATAAAAGGCCTCTTTGTCAATCGCGACTACGAATAGTTGCAGGTCTGCCTGTTCTATTAGTTGTTCAAGAGTTGAGAGTGCTTCAGATGGGTTACCTTGTCGGTGGGTGTAGTAACGTATACTCCGTGTACCGAGGCTCGATGCATGCATCTTTGCTCGCGGATTCCCGACCCAGTGCAACTTCCATTCCGACCATTTCTCGTTGAATTCGCTATACGCGGGTTGCGAGATGAGAAGACCACCGAGCAGGAAGAACTTGCCTTCGGGAGTTACGTTGAGGCGCGACCCGCCGGACTCGTCCACATACAGATCAAACCGCTTGCGCGGACCCTCCACTCTCCAGTTCTTTTGGATGGCCGGCCGGCTCCGCGAGGTGATGTGCCCGCCGAGACGGCCGACGGTCGCATCATGCCGGTTCAGCAAACCGTTGAGCGCCGCCTGAAGTTCCTCAGTTCCGCTTCCCACGAGCTGCACGGCGCGGATGGCGCGCTCCAACAGCCGGGCAGCTTCCTCGATCCGCACGACCTCTAGCCGCGTGCCACGAGCAGAGAGTTGAGCTTGAGTGTGCTCACGACGATCCGCACGGTCACGAGGCGTCGATGACCGTAGTACGTCTCGTGTAATCCGCATGTTTTCCTTATCAGTATCACCCATACATCGCCACACCCACATGATTATTGTGACAATCGTTACTCACTTTAGCAGAAGATGCCTGAGCCGTGGAAGCCATACACACAAATAATCACTCGCGGCAGGACAACGAGCCGCAGAGTGGGACCAAGCCCTACCCCATGGCACGAGCAACGCGCCATCACTCCAGGTCCAGCCCCACGATCTCCATCAGGCGCAGCGCGTTGGTTGAGGTGGCGATGCCGGGGCGGATCGTGTAGTCGAAGGTCATGGACGGCCCATCTGACCCCTCGGTGAAGGTTTCGGAGAAGTGGATCGGGCGGACGATGGCCGTAAGTTCCGGTGACTCCGCCAGCGTCAGGTCGTGGGTGGAGACGGCGCCGAGCGTGTCTAATCCGGCGAGATGGCCGATGATCCGGCGCGCGGCTATTTGACGCTCGGCGGTGTTCGTTCCCTGGAGTATCTCGTCCAGCAGGTAGACGAAGCAGCGATCGCCCGACGCGGCGTTCGCGCGGGCGGCGTCGACCACCGCCTTGAGTCGCTGCAACTCGGCCATGAAATACGACACGCCCTGCTCGAGCGAGTCCTGCACACGCATGCTCGTCCACAGCTCCACCGGCGGCGACCGAAACGACGCGGCGCACACGGGCGCTCCCGCTCCGGCCAGCACGAGATTAACGCCGATCGTGCGCAGCAACGTGCTCTTGCCGGACATATTCGACCCCGTGACAAGCAGGACGGCTCCCGCCGGGCCGACGGTCACGTCGTTGACGACGCGTGCTTCCTCCGATAGCAACGGGTGGCCGAGTTCCCGTGCATCGATGGAGCGGGCATCGTGGTCGATGGCCGGAAATGCCCACGTGGGATTGTCGTACGCGAGGCCACCGAGTGCGGCCAGCGACTCCGCCTCACCCAGCGCCGTCAGCCACCCACGTACACGGCCCCCGACCACCACTTGCCAACCCTCCAGCAGCGCGAGCGCGTGGATGTCCCACAGTGTCGCGATCTGGACCGGCCAGTACAGCGGCGCCGAGCGAGGAATTGCGAGGCTGGTCAGACGGTTGAGCCGCCGCATCTGCTGCTCGGCGGTCAGTCCGCCGGCGGTCAGCCCCTCGGTCACACCGCGCAACTCTCCTGACTGAAAGCGGGTGGACGAGATCAGCCGGAACAGCTCGGCGTAGTGACGGAAAGCTCCCTCCTGCTGCCACACCCCCGCCAGTGTGCGGTACGCCCTGCCGCCGAGCGCGGCATGAAGAATCACGTTCGCGGCGAGAAATGGCAGCCACAAAGGATACGGAACCACGCGCGCAACGTGCAGTACGAACAACACCCATAGCAGCACCGTGCTGCTCCGTGCCGCCCATACGGATGCGCGCATCCCGCGCAACCACGGTTCGCTCTCCGCCCAGGCGAGGAATGGCTCGGGATCGGTTTTCACCGCGTCCATGCGGCGGGCGCCGATCGCCAGTTCCTCACGGAAGTCAAGCAGCGGGGCAAGCTCCGCCGCCGCCACCTGTCGAGCGGTAATCGTCTCGGGCGCGGCCGGTCGGAGCAGCCAGCGCGCGAGCGTTGCTTCACCGAACGGCGTCATCGCCGGCTGCAACAGATGGAACAGCGACGCCCGACCAAATAGGTCAAGATCGACCGCGTACGCGTGGCCGGGGTCGCCGCGCGTGACATGCCGGAGCGGCAGCCCATCCCAATCGCGTGCCAGCCGCCGGCCCGCCTCATCGTTAATCGCCGCCAGCTCGGTGTAGCGCCGCCGTGCGGCGCCGAGGCTGCCGTGGTGCAACGCCAGGGCGCCATACCCGACGAACAGCACGCCGCCGGCCACGATCAGGAGCGGCATCCGCGCGAGTATGCCCCATCCCAGGCCGGCCGCCGCCGCCACGAACAGAACCAGCAGCAGGTCAGCGGTCCGGCTCCATCGCCGCGTCACGGCATCGCGCTCACGGCCAAACCGTGCGGCCCGCTCGGCATACACGGCGGCCGGGGCGCCATTTCCATCCGCGACGAACCGCGGCGGAGCCGGTGGAAACGAGGCGGTTGTCATCAATCCCTCACCGCCGGTCGACCGGCCGCGTATTCATGTGAGGCGTGAGCGGGGTACGCGGGGACCGCGGTTCGCCGGAGAGACAGCCCGGTCAGCGCGCTGGACGCGATTTTCGCGCGGTTCGCCGAGCGGGCCGGCGGCCATTGGTCGCCACGGGCGGCGCCGGATTCGTGGGCATCATGGTCTGTGTCAATCCCGACTCAAAGCACTGCTTGTTAAAGCAATCAACGATGATCCGGGCAGCCTCCACCGGGTCATCGGTAGGATAGACGAGAGAGAGGTCGTCGGGCGAGATCTTGCCCTCGGCCGCCATCGTCTCTTTCATCCATGTCAGTAAGCCCGACCAATAGCGGGTTCCGAACAGGACAATGGGGAACGACTGAATCTTTCCGGTCTGGATTAGCACGAGCGCCTCGAAGAGTTCGTCCATCGTCCCGAACCCACCGGGGAAGATCACGAACGCCTCGGAATACTTCATGAACATCGTCTTGCGGACGAAGAAGTAGCGGAAATTGACCGCGATACGGACATACTGGTTCGTGCCCTGCTCAAACGGCAACTCGATGTTACAGCCGACCGACTCGCCGCCGCCCTCGGCGGCGCCCTGGTTCGCCGCCTCCATCACACCGGGGCCGCCACCCGTGATGATCGCGAACCCGGCCTGGGCCAGCCGCCAGGCCACATCACGCGCCGCCTCGTACTCCGCCGAGCCGGCCTCGACCCGGGCGGAGCCGAAGATCGTCACCGCGGGCTTGAGATGGGCGAGGGCATCGAAACCTTGGACGAATTCGCTCGAGATGCGCATGATGCGCCACGGATCCGACGTGGTGTAGTCGGCCCGGTCGCCCCGGAGCAGATCCTGCCGGCGGAGCAGTACCTCATCCTCGGTCTGTTTACCGAGCTTCTGGGCGGAGTTGAGCGACAAGTTAGGCAACAACCCCGCCTGCGACCAATGCGTGCGTAGGTCCATGTCGGCTCGCGGCCGCGTGCCCTCGTCCACGTTTTCCGCGTTGCCGTTCGCGCCGTCCTCCACCTCTGCCATCGCCACTGCCTCCGGGCCTCATGCCGTGGGTTCGTACCGGCGGCTGGACGTGTTGCCGTGCCACCCGCCTCTTGACGGTTTCACGATGGGTCCCGCCTGTCAAGCTGCCCCCGGGTGCATTGGCGAATGGTCGGGTCGTTACCGCGATGTGGCGTCGCGCGTCAACCTCCGGCCGGCGTCGGAAACCGCTGACAACGGCATCATCATGTGTCGCGTCCATCCGCCTACCGGCGCTTGCCTACCGGCGGTCGGAACGTTAGCGTGAAACTACCACACGGGAACGGCCGGCCATGATCTGATACGGCGGCCACGATCGCGCGAGGAGGTCTTGTGACGACCGACATGCTTCTTGAGAATGGGTTCATCCGCCCGGAGCGGCGGGGACAGCGACTCGGAATCATCCTGATCGGCGGTGAGAAGTTTGAAACGACGCTGATCGCGTACGACGCCGACGGCCTCCAGCTTCAGGAGTACGGCACGAACCGGATATTTTACGTCTATCGCCGCGCGCTGGCCGCGATGTGGGTTGATGATCCTGAATCGCTCCAACCTCCGACCGGGGAACTTGCCCGCCTCGGCCCTGGTCCGGCGGAGCCAGGTGGTCGCGGCGGTGTCGTCCATTCGGCCGTCGAGTGACCAGCCCCCACCCGCGCGGACCCGCCAACAATGACGCGGAAACCCGAAACTCCTGTGCGTCTGGCGGTCAGCGCCCGGCGGCAGGGCGCCGCTCCCCCATTGCACGCCTGAGGTCGCTCCCGTATCGCCGACAACAGACCGCTCACCACGATTGAGCAGCATCGGACCGTTTGATGGACCAACGCTGGCGGCTCTTGCGCTCGGCGACCGTCTTTGAGACGCCGTGGGTGTCGATCCTCAAGAACGGGTATGAGCGACCCGACGGCGCGGTGATCGATGACCTGTACGTCATTCGTCGCCACGACTACGTGATCATCGTCGCCGGCCATGAAGGCAGCTTAGTGCTCGTGCGCGAATACCGGGCGGCAGTCGGACGGCTCGACCTCGGGCTGCCGGCCGGCATCATCGAACCGGGCGAGACGCCGGAGTTCGCCGCGCGGCGCGAGCTACGGGAGGAAACCGGGTTCATCGCGGACACCGTGACCCTGCTCGCCACGCTCCAACCCAGCCCCGGCTACATCCAGGGAACATGCTTCGTGGTGACGTGCACCCTCTCGGGTGAGCGGGTGGGCGGCGGCGATGAGCACGAGATTGCCGAGGTGATGGAGATATCGCGTGATGAGGTCCTGCAACTGATCGTTCGCGGCGAGATAACGGCCATGCCGACAGTGGCGGCGGTACTGCTCGCCCGACAGATACCGACCGACCCGCGTTAACACCCTCTTATCGAATTGTTGGTGGGAAACCAACTCCGCCGCGCCATCTGCTGCGCCTGTCCGCGCGCGGAACGGCGCTGGGAGGCCGGTGATAACTGAGCATAGTGCGGGAAGCCGGCGTGCCGTCACCCTCTCTGGTCGTGGACGGGGAGGAGCCGATCGCGGACGCGCTGATGCCGGGTATGCTCGCCACGGCCCCCTGCTGGCTCAACCGGCCGCGCCGCTGTCGCCAGCGGCGCCCTATCCCAGGTGGGTCCGATACCTCCCCTTCAGCTCCCTCCCATCCGCGCGTCAAATTTCACATCGCATACCTCCGTTCCCGTGGAGGGGAGGACGCCGGAGGGTTAGGTCGTCCCCCGCGAGCCGGGTGCGACTCCCCGAACGCGGGTTTCGACGCTGCTCATCGTCGTGCGCGTACACAGGTATAGCGTCGCGAAGTCTGGTCCCCCGAAGGCGAGGTTGGCGGCGTGCTCGTTCGTCTCGAACTGACCAAGCACCGACCCGTCCGGGGCCACCACCCACACACCGCCGGCGCCGGTCGTCCACAACCGGCCCGCCTCGTCCACCTTCATTCCGTCCGGAACCCCGCGCCGTTCGTCAGCGCGCATATTGACGAATAGAGTTTCGCCGGTCAGCGTCCCGTCGTCCTGCACCTCATAGCGATTGATGAACTTATCCTGGGAGTCGCCGACGTAGAGATACCGCTCGTCGGGGGAGAAAGTCAGGCCGTTCGGCTGGCTGAATCCGTCCAGCGCCAGCCGGACCGAGCCATCGGTTGCCACGCGATACACACCCTGGATATCGATCTCGCGCACCGCCGTGGGGTCTCCCTGTGTCAACGCCGACGGGCCGGTGATGCCGTACGTCGGGTCGGTGAAATAGATCGCGCCACTGCTATGCACCACAATATCGTTCGGACTGTTGTACCGCTTGCCCTCGTACCGGTCGGTCAGTGTGCGCGCGGCGTCACCGGCCGCCGCGATACTGACCCGCCGGCCGGAATGCTCACAGGTGAGCAGCAGTCCCGCGTGATCGAACGTGTTGCCGTTGGCGTGGAGGCTGGGCCGGCGGTACGCCGCTGCCTCGGTGTCACCGGGCGACCAGCGATGGATGGTGTTGCCGGGGATGTCGCTGAACAGAATAAAGCCGCCCCGCGGCTCCCATACCGCCCCCTCGGTGAATCCGAACCCGCTGCACAGCACCCGCTCGTCGGTTGCGGCGAGCAGATCCGAGAGTCCACGATCGTTGGTGATCTCAATACCCACACACGCCTCCCCGCCGTACTCCCGCGGACCTCACGGGCAGGCGGTTTATGAATTCCTCGAATCGCCGGATCCGAAGGGGTTCCAGTATAAACCGGCCGGCGTACCGGCGGAGGACGCGAGCGGCGGTCGGCTCAAGATTTGGCATGTACGCCCGATACTCATGGTACGACGTACAATGCCAAGGTTTAACCGGGAGGTCTTGCCATGACGGGTCACCAACTGACTGAAGCGCGGTATCGCTGCTCTCCCTCCGACGTGCCGCCGCTGGTCGCCGAGGTACAGCGCTTGCAGCGCGAGAATACCATCCTCAACCAGGTTGTCCTAACCGCACGCCGCGTGGCCGGCGGCGACGGCACGTTGACCGACGTGCAGACTGCCCTCACCGCGCTCGAACGCCGGCCGCTCATCCATCGCTAATGGTGGCATGCTCCGTCGCTGGCCGCACGGGCGAACGGCGACTACGCCGCGTCCGCGGCGCCTCGCATGGCCCCCCATGCGCGCTGGCCCTTACAAGGGTACAACGGTGATCAGACCGGCGAAGCGGGCAAAGTCGGCGGTGTTGTGCGTCAGCAGCCTGCGAATGCCGTGCGCCTGCATCGTCGCGACAATGTTTGCGTCATGCACCTGCTTGCCGCCCACCGGGATCTGTCGCATGAGGGCAAGCAGTCTGGCAGTGACCTCTGGCCCATCCTCGGCCACGCGGAATAGGCGCTCGAGTCGTTGGACTTCGGCGCCGAGAATCGCAATGGGCAGCGGGTTCCCCCACAATTGCGGACGCGTGAGGGTTGAAAGATACTCGCGAATGATCTGGCGGCTTATCCACAACACCACGCCAGCATCGTGAAGGTCTTGGAGCGCACGACGCGCGACGGCATGTAACGGCGCACGGCTTTCGCTCGCGTACACGAGAACGTTCGTATCGACGATGGCAGGATCACCGTCCCCAATCGTCATACATGTCCTCCCGATGCAGCGACAATCCCTCCGGCCATGGACCGGAATCATGGACGGGAAAATCGAACGCCGACCGCTCCCACTCAGGCCCGGGCGCCTCTTCGATTACCACAACCACCCGATGCTTTCCCGGCGCAACGCCCGCCGGCGCCTGCACCGTCAGCGTACCGTCCGCGGTCACCGTCCCAATCGTTTCGATTGCCCTCATTGGTTTCTCCGGCAACAATGCTAGCTTGACGTACCAAACCTCACGCCACACCGCGTGGCGCCCGCGCAAACATGTCGCGTGGTCGCGGGATGATCAGTCCCCCGCCGTTCGCGTGTCCATCTGCCGGCGGCCGCGGCGCCACTCGCGCACTTGCCCCGGCTTATCGAGGCGCACGGCGCAGACCTTGTACTCGGGGATGCGCGAGGTTGTCTCGTACACGTTGTTGGTCA
>JBBQJF010000238.1:0-8205 GCA_038325665.1 Dehalococcoidia bacterium
ATCTGTTTCGGGAGGGGTGAACAATCACGTCATCCCCCTCGCCGCCGAGTTCCGTGCCCGCGGGCATGAGGTGCGGATCATCGGCCCGTGCTCGGATCAGCCCGTGATGGGCGACAGCGAGGACGTGGTGATCATCGGCAATCCGGTGGCGATTCCGGCGAGCGGTTCGGTGGTACGCATCGCGCTCTCGCCACGCATCTCCGGCCAGGTCAAAGAGCTGCTCGAGCGTGAGCGGTTCGACATCGTGCATGTCCATGAGCCGCTGATGCCCGTGTTGCCCCTGATGTTTCTTCGACACTCCGACGCCGTGAATGTCGGTACGTTTCATGCCGCGAAGGACGGTGGGAACCGTCTGTACGCCTATTCTAAGCGACTGTTGCGCCGCTGGTTTCGCAAGCTCGACGGGAAAATCGTGGTGTCGCCGGCGGCCGAGCGCCTGATCGCGCGCTATTTTCCCGGTTATTACAACATCATCCCGAACGGCATCGACCTCGCCCGTTTCACCGGCGCCAGCCCGATGCCCCAATTCATGGATGGCAAGCTGA
The DNA here is from genome assembly GCA_038325665.1 of Dehalococcoidia bacterium. Taxonomy (GTDB): domain Bacteria; phylum Chloroflexota; class Dehalococcoidia; order CAUJGQ01; family CAUJGQ01; genus CAUJGQ01. The sequence continues at coordinate 546 of JBBQJF010000238.1, forward strand.
ATATCCTGTTCGTGGGCCGGATGGAGAAGCGCAAGGGGTTAAAGTACCTGCTGCGCGCCTTCGCCGCCGTCAAGCGCGAGATGCCCGACACGCGGCTGATCGTGGTCGGAGAGGGGGCATTGCGCGAGGGCTATGAAGAGTCGATCCGGAAGGCGGGCGTGGAAGATGTGATCTTCGCCGGCTTCGTCCCCGCGGACGACTTGCCCCGCTACTACGCGTCGGCTCATATCTGCTGCTTTCCCAATACCGGAAACGAGAGTCAGGGATATGTGCTGCTGGAAGCGATGGCATCGGGCAAACCGGTGATCGCCAGCAATATCGACGGTTTCGCCACCGTTGTCACCGACGGCGTCGAGGGTCATCTGGTGCTGCCGCAGGACAGCGCCGCGCTCGCGCTCTCGATGGTTCATCTGCTGGCGGATTCTGACCGGCGCGACGAGATGGGCCACCGCGCTCGCCTGCGCGCCGAGCAGTACAGTTGGGATCGCGTCGCCCAACGTGTGCTCAGCTACTACGAGCGTTTACTGTACGAACGCAGCCTCGTTCCGACGGCGCCTCATCACAGGAGCGACACCACGCCTATCAGCTAACCAGGAGCGCCGATGTCCTGACCGTCACCCCCAACCATGACACGGAGATGTCCCCCATCACCTGACACCCACGACTCAGCATCCATTCTCAATGGGAATAGCTCATGCCCCGCCGGGGCGCCACCGGCCCGTGCAAGACGGCGGCGGTCCCATCACCCAGCACCCATTACTCATCACCCATCACCCATTTCCAAGGGAGTTCGCCCTGTCTCGCATCACCATCGTTCCCCACTCTGTTCCTCGCCGCGTGATGGACCCGATCGCGCGGGCAGTCGCGCGCACGGGCATCACGCCCAACGGTGTCACGGCGCTCGGCTTCATCGGGAACGTCGTCGCGGCGGTATTGGTGGCGACGGGCCGCCTACCGCTGGCCGGCATCGTGATGCTGATCGCCAGCGGCCTCGACCTGATTGATGGCGCACTGGCACGCGCGACCGGACGGGTGACGGTGTTCGGCGCGGTGTTCGATGCCGTGCTCGACCGCTACTCCGAGGCGGTGGTGCTGCTCGGACTGCTGATCTACTTCGCCGACCGCGAAACGTACCTGCAGGTCGTGCTGCTGTTCGGCGCGGTCACCGGCTCGGTGTTGGTCAGCTATGTACGCGCCCGCGCCGAGATTCTCGGCTATTCTTTGCGCGATGGTCTGTTCACCCGCGCCGAGCGCGTCATCCTCACGGCAATTGCCCTGATCGTGTCGGCGTGGTGGTCGGGAGGCGTTACGATCGCGATCTGGCTGCTGGCGGTGATCACCAATGTCACGGCCCTCCAGCGGCTCTATCATGTATGGCAAAAGACACGCGACGCCGGGCCGGTGGAGATCAGACAGGAAAGTGAGGCAGGGCCGTGATTCCACTTCGCGAGCAGGAGTCGATCCGTGAGCGGTTCCGGGAGGAATTGAAGGGCCGGGTCAAGATCGACTTCTTCACGCAACGTCCAACGCCGGTGTTCGTGCCCGGCCGCGAGGACTGTGAATTTTGTCCGCAAACCGAGACGCTGCTTGAGGAAATGGCCCACCTCAGCGACCAGATTGACCTACGCATCCACGAACTCGGCGACGATCCGGCGCTGGAGCAGCGCTACGGCATCGAGCGGGCGCCGGCGACCGTCGTGCGCGGCGTGATCAACCGGCCGGTGGTCTTCCTCGGGATACCCACCGGCAACATTTTCCCCGTGGTGCTCGAGGCGGTGGTGATGGCGTCCGGCGACGCGCCCCAACCGCCGCCGGCCGCGCGACGGCGGCTCAAGCGGCTGAAGCGGAACGTGCGCGTCCAGGTGTTCGTCACGCCGGCCGCGCCGTACTGCCCGGAAATGGCGCTGCTGGCCGCGATTGTCGGACTGGCAAGCCCGCATATCCGCGCCGAGATCATTGAAATTTCCGAGTTTCCACGTCTGGCGGAGAGCATGGCGCTCCAGGTGGTGCCGACCACGGTCATCGACGGCAAGCTGACATTGACCGGCATGATCGAGCCGGACGCGCTGGTCGAGCAGATCACGCGCGCCGCCGAGATGCAGACGGTGCCCGCGGCCCGCCGCCTGATCAGCGGCGCCGAGACGCGTTCGGGCACACCGATCTCGTCGCCGCCACCGGCCCCGACCGAACGGGGCACGGTCAGGCCCAGCGGACTGATTATCCCCGGGCGCTAACGCGGCGGCACACCACTCCGCCCGCGAGGGAGATGTCTTCGCCGGGTTTGATGACCCGCTCGGATGCCCGTGGTTCCTCGGGCCGCGGCGGAGGCTACAGCCCGGCGCCGCCGCGATGACGGCGCACGAGCAACAGCACGGCGAATGCTGATCCCAGCAGCGTGAACACGATCAGCGATCCGGTCACGATCATGATGGTGGGAGCGAGCCCCCAACTGGACTTGGAATGAACCACCGTCGCCGCCGAGTCATCCAGCGCGACCTCACCGGCGCCGCGGTCGAGCGGCGCGAGTCCGATGCTGGACCGCCACCCATCCTCCGTGCCGTCCACACCGCGGCCGTAGACGCGCCGCAACGCCTCGTCCGCGGTCACTCCGTCACGGAACTGAGTGAGGAGCGAGCGCATCTTGTCCGGACCCTCGCTTTCCAACAGGTGGCGGACGGCGCTCTCTGAGGCGGCGTAGGCCAGTTCGGCTTGTGACCCGGACAGCGAGCCGAATGACGTGCCGAGGCCGCGCAGCGTCGGAACTGAATCCGCCGTGACGGACTGTTCGAGCCGGCGTCGGTTGGTCGCTGATGTTGGCCCTTCCGAGACCACCGCCAGACCCTCGTTCAGCCAGACCGGCAGTTTGCTCCCCAACGTCGGGTTGAACGTGAGCTGGTAAATCAGTTGATGAGTGAGTTCATGCGCCAGCGCCTTGCGGCCCTCGGCGACTCCGCCCGGCGCGATCGGGACGAGCACGGTATCGAACTCACCGACGGAAATGCCGCCAACCCAGGCGGGCACACCGGGGAGCGCCGCGTATAGCTCGCTTTGCGATGCGTACACATGAATGGTCACGGGCGACTGAGCGTCAACGCCCTGGTCGCGCGACAGCCGCGCGATGGTCGCGGCGGCGTCGCGCAGCAGGTCGCGCCCGAAGTCGTCGCCGCCCTGATGCCAGCGCACCGTGACCGTTCCGTCGCTCAGTTCGCGCCATTGAAAGCGGTTGTCGTCCAATCGCACGGTGGCGAGCGGCGTCTCGGTGACCGCGCCGGTGCCGTCGGTGATCCGCCAGCGATACGTCACCGGCGTCCCCGGCGGAAGATTACCGCCGAAGCGGCGCCAGGTCCACGATGCGCTCACGCGACTGCCCGGTTGGTAATCGGGGCGGACGTTGCGCGGGTAGGCGCCGTAACGTTGCGTGGGGGTGTTGAGCTGCAGGGAAACATCGGTGATGGCGGTCGCGCTCTCCGCCTCCAGGGTGAATGTGACACCCGAGGGAAAATTCACGCTCGCCTCGGAGGTGAGCACGGTGACGCCTGACACGGCGCGTATCGGCGTCGCTCGCGCGGGAATCAACACGAGCAGCATGATGGCGAGCGGTATCAAAGGCCGAAACCCGCGGGCCACACGGCGCGCGTCCGAGGCATGCGGGCGAACCGGCGCCGGGCGCGGATATGTCAGACGGACGGGCACGTTGCGCATCATTCTCCTCGGGCCGCCTGCGCCCGGCGGGCGAGCAGCAGGCCGCCCACGACCGCCGCCGCGGCCAGGAGCAGCAGCACGAGCGTGCCGCCAATGACGAGCGCGACGGTTGCCGAGTCGCTGCCGTCCTCACGAGCGGCCTGTTCACTGGGCGGAGCGCCGGGATCGGGACCGGCGGCCGGCTCCGCCTTCAGCCCCACGCTGATCCGCCAATCTCGATACAGCCGGTCGCGATCAACCCCGTACGTCTTGGTAAGGGTCGCGTCGAGGTCGCCGGACGCCTTGAACTCATCAATCATCACGGCGAACTTGTCCGAGCCATACGTGTCGATCAGGTGCTTGACCACCGCGTACGATTGACCGTAGAACAGGCCGATCCCACCGATGCGACCGCCCGAGGCGAGCGAGCGCAGCGGGATCACGGTGTCGTCGCGGATCGCCTTCTCAAGTGAATCGATATAGCCGACATCGTTGGGCGACACCTGAAGGTAGACCGATGTGCCCTCGTTCAACCAGCTCGGGTACAGATCCTTGTACGGCCCGCCCTGAAGCGCCTGGTTCGTCACGAGGTGGGTTAGCTCGTGGCGGGCGGTGTCGAGCGCGGAAGGCGATGACAGCCGGTCCACCACCATGATGAATGTATCCGGCGAATGCGCCTGACCGAGCACTCCCGGGTCGGAGCTAACGCTGGAATGCGCCAGCGCGATTTGGAAGTCGCGCTGGCTGGCATACGCCCACATCTTGATCGGGAACTCGAAGTCCGTGCCCAGAAGCGCCGATGCCTTGACGATGGTCTCGTTCGCGACCTGCGCCATCACCTCGGCGTCACGCGGCGTTCCGCGATAGTAGAACAAATTGACGTGCCCATCGGTGACCTGTTGCCACTTGAATCGTGTGTCAGCGAAGGATGTGAGACGTTCCTCGGTCGTTAGCTCGTTACCGGCGGCATCGCGAATCTCCCACGAATACCGGATGTCTTTGCCCGGTGGGATGTACAACTGCCGCGATCCCGACCGGAGGTTAAAGCTGGCGCGTACTTTGGCGCCGGGGTCAAATTCGGCCCGTGTGGTCGCCGGCCGGTTGTCGGGGACAAAGGTGTAGCGCAGACGTATCTCGCGGATTTCCGCGTCGCTTTCGGCGTCTATGCTAAACACGATGCCGTCGGGAAAGCGGTTCTCGACCCCCGGCTCGCCCAGCACACGAATGCCCGCGGATGCGCGCGCCCGCGGCGCAAGTGCGAACACCAGCGCCAAGAGCGCCACCGCCACCACCGCCAGCAGGCCGAGCTTCATGACTGCCCCCGTTCAGGTGTGCCGCCAATTAGGGCGCCCCGGTCGGTCGCCCCTGGGTCCTGGCCCTCATTCCATTCGTCTGGGAGCGGTCGCCGCACCTCGCCCGCGATGCGAGGACGGGCTACGCCGCGCCGAGCGTCGCCGACAGATACGACTTGAGCATGTCATCGAGGTCGCCATCCAACACCGTGTTCGGGTCAGTGCTCTCGTAGCCGGAGCGCTGATCCTTCACAAGCTTGTACGGGTGCAGCACGTAGCTACGGATCGCGCTGCCGAAGCCCGCGCTGACAAACTCGCCCTTGATCTTCGCCTGCTCCTCGGCCTTCCGCTCCAATTCGACCTCGAGCAAACGCGACTCGAGCACCTTCATCGCGGATTCCTTGTTGCGGTGCTGCGAACGCTCGTTCTGGCAGGTCACCACGATCCCACTGGGGATGTGGGTGATCCGGATCGCGGTCGAGTTCTTCTGCACGTTTTGGCCGCCATGACCGCTGGCGCGAAACACATCGACGCGCAGGTCGTCGGGGTTGATCTGCACATCCACCGATTCGTCGGCCTCGGGCATAACCTCCACCAACGCGAACGACGTATGACGCTTGTGCTCGGCGTCGAACGGTGATTGACGCACGAGCCGGTGCGAGCCGCGTTCGCTGCGAAGCCACCCATAGGCAAGCGGTCCCGCGATCTCGACCGTCGCGCTCTTGATGCCCGCCTCCTCCCCCGGAGTCACGTCGAGTATGTCGGCGTTGTACCCGTGGCGCTCCGCCCAGCGGATATACATCCGCAGCAGCATTTCCGCCCAGTCCTGCGATTCGGTTCCACCCGCGCCCGCGTGGACGGCGAGAATGGCTGGCCGGCGGTCGTAGGGACCGGAGAAGGTCAGCTCGAACTCCATGGCATCGAGTCGCGCGACCAAGTCCGCTGTCCCCGTCTCAAGGTCATCGCGGAGCGACTCATCATCGTCACCCTCGGTCATGACCAACTCGACCAGTTCCAGCAGTTCCACCGCCCGTCGCTCCATGCCGCGCCACGTCTCGGCGGTCGAACGAATGTCGGCCAAGCGGCGCATGGTCTCCTGTGCTGTCCGTGAGTCGTCCCAGAATTCCGGCGCGGCCGACTCGTTCTCTAAGCGCGCGGCTTCCTTCTCTAAATTACCGACCTCAAAGACGCACCAGGATGTGCTGGATGCGCTCGGCCGTGTCCGTCAACGTCTGCTTTAGGTCCTGCATGTGGTACGTCCTGTCCTCATTCGTCAGATTGCGAGAGCGGCGACCGCTCGACCAGATGCTTGCCGGCGGCCGCCTGATGCGCCAACCGCGTTGGCTCGGGCAATCGATAGCGTGGCGCCAGCGCGATGATCCAGCCGGCCGCCGCCTCCAGACTAATCCGATGCCCGAGGGACACGAACACCGGACTGACGCCCGCCCGGGTACGGACGACATAGCCCACCACCTCGCCCCGGTCCATCAGGGGCGCGCGTGCCCCGCGCTCCTCGGGCAACTCGCCCTCCACACGGCCGGTTAATCGCGACTTGGCGCAGCCGATCGCCGGCAGGTCGAGAATCAGGCCGAGATGGGCTGCCAGACCCAAGCGGCGCGGGTGCGCGATGCCCTGTCCATCCACCACGACCAGGTCGGGGGTCGTGCGCAACCGCGCGAACGCCGGCAACAGCGCGGGGATCTCACGAAACGACAGCAGACCCGGAACGTAGGGAAACGACACCTGTATCTCGACCACTGACTGCTCAACCGGCGTGAGGCTGGGCCACTCCACCACGACTACTGCCGCCCGCGCCGGGCCACCCGCGCCGCCGGCGGAGATATCGGTACCGGCCACGAACCGCACGCCGACCGGCTCGCCGTCCCGCTGGACCAGCGGCGCCAACCGTCGCTGAATCTCGACTGCCTCGCGCGGCGATACATCCCAACGGTGCATATCATGCGCATTCACGCGTGTGACGCTGCTTTCGCCTGATCGGCTGCCTATGCCGTGTGAGCGGCCATTCGAGTGTACCGCGGCCGAGGGCGACCTAGCAGGTCGCCCCCACATGGGCGCGGTCCGCGTTCTCAGATGGCACGACCCTTGGAACCAGTATAGCAGCCACGGAGGAGGCGATCCGGCCCCGCGCGGGTCCTGACGCGTCGGTATGACGTGGAGCGAGCGGGCCGGTGGGCCGCGGTCATCGCGGCGTCTGCTCTTCCTTCCACTTCAGCTTGGCGGTGTTGTCCTTGATGAACGCGCGCAACTCGTCGCCCATCCCCAACAGCCGCTCCCACTGCTCGGGGTAGAGCGTGACGGGGAAGCGGCCGAGACCGTACACGCTGACGCCGCCTTTCTCTGATACCTTGAACGACGTGGGCCGTCCGGCTGATGCCTTGAGTCGCTCGTTCTCGGCGCGTAGCCGTTCAAGCTCGGCCTGGAGGTCTTCTTGCGTGGTCATGTATTTCTCCTGAGTCTCGGCGGGGTACGCGGCGGAGCCGGCGCGAGAACTAAGCAACGCGCGCTCCGGCAGCCCGAGCGCCGGCCCCCGTTGCTGTCTATCCTACACCGGCCGCGACCGCGAAGGATGCGGCCGTCCTGTGCTACACTGCGCTTCCATATGACACAGCACACCACCGGCATCGATATCGTTGAGCTGGAGCGTGTCGCGCTCGTGCTGCGGCGGC
>JBBQJF010000239.1:0-8176 GCA_038325665.1 Dehalococcoidia bacterium
GGCGAACGCCTCGGCCCAGTCCTCCTCGGGCAGCTCCACCGGTTCACGCGGATGATCGTCCATCACGGCCTCGGCAGCGGCAGTCGCGCTCTCCTCTGACGTACACCTCCCTCACCCGCGCCGTCAACTGTGGCTGGAGTAGTAGGGGGCATCTGGATGCTGCGACAAGAACGCATCGACCTGCTTCATAACTTCGCTACATGCCCGGTAAACTCTGATCGGATAGTCTGTGTTGAACAATTTCTGGTACTCAGCGTCCTGCTTCATGAGCGAGGAGGGTCGAGCACGCGCAGTGTCAGGACGTCTAAGAGTTATCGCCATTACGGATTGTGCCATCTGCGGGATACTTACAATTCGATTAATGGGTTTGCCTTCGTTCTTATAGTAGTTCTTTCGCCGATCATAGTATAGCATAAATGGCCTTAAGTGTTGCTCTATGTCTCTATGAATGCGATCTGTGGCTCGTAGCGAAGCAGGTGGAATCGCTGTTTGGCTATTACTGACCTCAGCATTGAGTGCTAAACATAACGACACTCCTGGAAGCAGGCACGAAGCAAATGCGGCTTGCGCTGCAATCGGCGGATGGCCCGGAGGAGTTCCCAGCGCAACTCCTCCCGATCCTGGCAGCAGCGGTTGGCTACCTCGCAGCGTTTGAGCAGGTTCCAGACGCCTTCATCGGGATTGAGGTCGGGTGCATAGCCGGGCAAGCGTTCCAGGTGCAGCCGTTGCGCCGCCCCCGCGGCGAGAAAGTCCTTGACCGCTTGGCAGCGATGAATGGTCGCCCCATCCCCGATCACCAGGAGCTTGCCAGGGATCTGCCGCAGCAACTGGCGCAGGAAGCTGACAACGTGCTCGCCACAAAACGGCTTGTCTTGGATGGGGGTGAACAGCCGCCCCTCCGCGGTGACGCCGCTGATCACCGCCAGATGGTCCCGGGAGAGCGGCGCCCGCAGCACCGGCGTCTGCCCCACCGGCGCATAGGTTCGGGTCACAAACGGGAGCTGATAGAACCCGGCTTCATCGACAAAGAGGATCGTCCGCTCCTCGTCCTGGGCTGTGCGAAAAGGGAGGGCCACTGCTCCTCCCGAAACTGCTCGACCGCGGCCTCATTCCGCTGGCTGGCGCGACGGATTGGCTTCTGCACGGTCCACGTGATGCGGTGCAGCACGCGGCTGACCGAGGCGGGATGGGAGCGCACGCCGAACTCCCGCCGAATCACCGTCGCCACCCGCTCGGTCGTCCATACCTGGCCGATAAAGCCGTACGCTTCCGCGCCTTTGCCCAGCAGGTCCGGCAACTGCGCCCGCTGCTCTGCGGTCAGCTTCGGCGCCCCACCCGGCGGCGTGCGATGGTACAGCGCGGCCCGTCCGCCCTCCCGCGCTCGTTTCAGCCATTGGCTGACCGCACCCCGCGTCACCCCCAGCGCCTCGGCGATGCGCGCGCCCGGCCAGCCCTGCTCGAACAGTTCCAGCGCCCGCGGGCGCCGGCCCTCTTGCCAATCGTGTGGTCGTCGTTCCGTCTGCTCGTCCATGCGTACCAGGATAGCACGGCCACGCTCTACTGTTTACGCCCCATCGCTGAGGTCAGTAGTCGCCCTTATGATCTTTTCGCGACTCTCAGCCGCATTCGGCACCACGACCCGGACAAGAATGTTACGCGACTCGTTGTCGGTGTTGTTCCTTGAAACATACTCATAAATTTCGGTGGATGTTTGCAGACCAGTCACGATCTCTGGATTTTCAATTGTGATAACTTTGCTGCTTTGGGTCGCTCGAGTTGCGATGACGGTTACACCGTTATTTAGCCACCAAAAGTCCTCCGTGCCGGCATGTTGCAGTGTCTCCTGGATTTGTTCGTTCACTTGTGTTTTTCCCTGGTAATCTCTCACATTCGCTTCAAATATGTGCCTGTGAATTCGTCCTTGGCCGTCCGTAACGAAGCGATAAAAGTCCTTAATGGATACAAGGCAGACGAACGCGACACCACCGGTTACTGAGATTGGGTTTTCAGCCAGTTTGAGTTCATACGAGGTGATAGGTCTCCGGCTGGCCAGGTCGAGCAGTCGGCGCGCTCCCAGAAAGGTGAAGGCGAAATCCGCAGCCGAAAAGTGCCGCTTGATTGCAGCTTCAATTCGATCAACCTTACGTGACACATTAGGATGAGGTGGCTCACCCTTGGTGGAATAATATAAGTGAACCGAGAGCTGAGGGAACTTGGCCGCGAGGCCCTGGTAAGTACCTCGGAACTTTTCGGCGGTATCAAGCAGGCGGGAATTGTAAACGGAGGTCAAAACTGACCGCGACTTCGACAAGTCGAAAATGTCGTCTGCGACCGCTGCAAACTTATCCATAGGACCTTCGGCAAACGCCGAAGCGGTTTTCGACTGAATGATCACAACCTCGATTTGAATGTTTTTCCTTAATTCGGTTATGTCTGTGTCCTCCTGGACTAACTCACCGTTAACAAAGACGAAAAAGGCGTCGATACCGCCGTCACCGCTACCTCCCACAATACCAGACTCTATCTCGTCATAGGATAGGTCGTAGTCCTTTAGCACCTGTTCGGCAGTGAAAACCTCGAAGTAAGTCGACGCATCGAGTCCTGGAGCCACAGTCTGCCTTTGCTGCTCAAGTACTTGATCCAAGATGATGAGATCATTGCTCGCCAACACGAACTCCGTTTCATTTCTGCCGTAACTGTTGGGTGTACTTCAAGATGCTTCGTTCCAGTCGCCCTTGACGTCCCATGGAGAAACCACGGCTGGTCAATTATATTCGTCTACAGCCGGAGCTGCAGCGCCCGCGGCACGGGACTCGCCGGCTGGCAGGCCACGCGGTAGGCGGTCGCTATTCACCATCACGCATATTCGATCACGGTCGCGATCGCCAAGTTGATCTTCTCTATGGTTACCGGCGATACCTCACCGAGCTTACGGAGAAAGTGTTGGTGATCCATGCCGCGTAATTGCAGGGCGTCGACAGCGGAAACCTTGGTCAGGCCGTTGGCGGACTCCGGATCGATTCGCACATGCCAGATGTTTGGGGCGAAATATACTTTCCAGTCCGTCAACGGCGCCACGAGCCTGATGGGCAAACGCCCAACCGCATCGGAGCTTACCACCACCGCGGGCCGGGTCTTTTGGATCTCACTGCCGATAGTGGGGTCAAAATTGACGAGCCAAATCTCTCCACGCCGCGGGAGAGCGGGATCACGGCTCGACAATGTCGCCCCCTTGCCAGGCGACGCGCTCGGCCTGTTCGGTCTCTTGCTCATAATGAGCGACCATCGGCGCGGCCTGCGTGAGCAGTCGTTGGCGGCGCTCGGATAGTGGCAACATCATATGGGCACGGCGCTCTGCAAGGGAGAGATCGTGGCCGGGTGCCGCGGCCTGCTCATGGGTCGTCATCGTTGCCCCTCACCTTCTGGTGGGCGGCTGTGGCCGGCACTGATCGTCACCACGGCTGGACGGCCATTCCTTGCGCCTGGCGCGACCGAGCCGTCGCGGCTCACGCTACCGGCATGCTGCCATCATAAGTATATCTCGTCCGGCTCCCGCTTGCGGCTTCTCGGAGCCGCGACTCACGCGGGCTGCCCGTGCGGTGGAACCCGCTCTACGGGCGGAATTGAAGCGCTCGGGGCACGAGCCGGGCCGGTTGTGTCGCCACGCGGAAGGCGGTCTCCACCCACTCGCAGATCAGGCGGCGGGTGTCGCGGGGGTCGATGATCTCCTCGATTTGGAAGCGGGACAGCGGCCCAAGCGGTCCGCGCGCACTCTCGATCCGGGCGTTCAGCTCGGCCCGTAGCGCCACCGGGTCGGCCGATTCCGCCAGTTGGCGCTTGTAGGCCGCCTCGATGCCGCCCTCGGGTGGGATGCCGCCCACATCAGCGGCCGGCCACGCCACGCGCATCGCCGGCCGTGCCCGCGGCGTGGCGAAGTTGTTGCCCGCCACACCGAAGCTGCGTCGCATGAGTACGGTGAAGAGTGGCACGCTGGCCTGGGCGAAGGCGATCATCCACTCACCGCCCTTGCGAATCGTGCCGGCGATCTCGTGCTCCCGACCGACGGCGAAACCGGGATTATCGACCAGGTTGAGCACTGGAATGTGGAACAAGTCGCACAGGTCCAGGTGGCGGGTCAGCTTGCTACAGCCGTCCGCCGTCAGCGCGCCACCGTTGATGTGGCGGCTGTCGGAGGCGATCACGCCCATCGGATAGCCGTTGAAGCGCACGAAGCCGGTGACCTGATCCGTGCCCCACAGCGGCCCGACCTCGAAGAACGACCCGGCGTCGGCCATCAGCGTGATCGCCTTGCGAATGTCGAAGGTCGTGGTGCGCTTGCGTGGGATGAGCGTGAACAGTTCCTCATCACGGCGATTGTCCGGGTCGCGCGGGTTCGGCGGCAACACCGGCGGCGTGTCATAGACGCTCGACGGCAGATAGGAGAGGAAGCGCCTGGTCATGGTGGCCGCCTCCTCCTCAGTCTCCGCGAGGTTGTCCACCGAGCCGTTGGTGCAGTGGATGCGCCAGTCGCCCAGGTCTTCCTTGGAGATGTCGTAACCCATCGCGTGGCTGACCACGGGAGGCCCCGCCACGAACAGTTGCGCGATGTCGCGCACCATCACCGAGAAGTGTCCCAGCACCGCCTTCGCGGCGCCGATGCCTACCACACTGCCGAGCAACATATTGACCACCGGCACGGTGGACAGTTGCTCCGCGAACATCGTGCTGCCCAAATGTCCGGGCAAATGCGAACCGCCGGTTCCCGTCACCCGCGGCCGGCCCGCCGTGATCGCGCCCGTGCTCTCCTTCGCGTTGCTCTCACCGTCCTGCCGCTGCGCCGGCACCATCGTCGCCACGCTGCCGCCACCCGACGAGCCATCGAGCATCCGCACCGAGGGAGCCAGCAGTTCCAGCGAGAGGCGGTCGAGATAGCCGCTCTTCGCGCCGATCGCCCCGTCGGCGTGCCCACCGCGCGACGTGAAGTCGTCGGCGCACACGATCACCGCGCGTCCCTCGATTTTGCCGCGACCGCCAACATGATTGGCAGGGGTGAAGTCTGCCACACCGCCATCGTCGTCGTGCGACACGAATCCCGCGATGCTGCCCACCTCGCGAAACGAGCCGTCATCGAGCAGCAGTGTGATCCGCTCTCGACAGGTGAGCTTGCCGCGCGAGCGCTGACGGACCACCCCCGGTTCCATCGAGCCGGGCGCCAGTCGCGCACGGGCCATGTCTTGCAAGGTGGCGATCGCCTCCAGAACCGGCGCCCAGGTCTGCGCGGCGTCGTCTCGTCGCGAGCGGCCAGATGCGCCCGTGTCGCCCCCGGCCGGTTCGATCACCGCGACGACCTGTCCGGCCGCGACGGTGTCACCGACGCTCAGGTCCTGCACGGCCGTGACCACACCCGCGCACGGTGCGGCGATCATCGTCTCCATCTTCATCGCGCTTATCACCAGGACGATATCGCCCTCCGCGACCGTGTCGCCCTCGCGTACGCCAAGCTCCACCACCGCGCCCGCCATCGGCGCCGCCACCGCCCGCTGGTCCTCCCCGACATCCAGCACCGGTGCTGACCTAGCAAGGGCGACGGTGGACGGTATCGCGCCGGCACCGGCTCCGACGGCCCCGAGGTATACCTGTTGTTCGAGGAGGGCGAGCGGGCCGCTGCCGTTGGCGAATACCCTACCCGTGATCTCGGGGTGCTCGACGAGCAACGTCGTCCGGGCATCGCCGGCGCGAAAGCGCGGGTCGGACAGGATAGCGCGCAGTTCGGCCAGGTTGGTGGGAAGGCCCGCGACGTGGAACTCGTCGAGCGCGCGCAGCGTGCGCTCGACCGCCGAGACGAACGACGACGAGGAGTTAGAGGAGCCGATGACCTTCGCGAATAGCGGGTCGAATTGGGGCGGCGGCGTGTAGCCCAGGTACCCGCAGGCGTCGACCCGCACGCCGGGACCGCCCGGCTCCTTGTACGCGGTGAAGGAGCCTGGTCCTCGCGCCACGACACGCGCCTGCACCGCGAATCCGCGCGGCTTTCCCACGTCCTGCTGGTCGCCAAGCCCCATTGACCCGAGTGACGCGCCCGATGCAATGCGGAACTGCGCCTCGACGAGATCGATACCCGTCACCTGCTCGGTCACGGTGTGCTCGACCTGGATGCGCGGATTGCACTCGATGAAGAAGTGCTCGCCCGTATCGGGCGCCACGAGGAACTCGACCGTACCGGCGTTGATGTACCCGGAGGCGCGGGCGAGCTTGGTCGCATCGGCCAGGATCCGCCCGCGAAGTTTGGCATCCAGCCCCGGCGCGGGGGCAATCTCCACGACCTTCTGGTGTCGCTGCTGCACCGAGCAATCGCGCTCGTGCAGGTGGACCACGTTGCCGTACGCGTCCGCCAGGATCTGCACCTCAATGTGCCGCGGCCGCGCGATCACCTTTTCGACAAACAATGATCCATCGCCGAAGGCAGCCTCGGCCTCGCCGCGGCAGCGCGCGAACGCCCCGGCCATCTCGCTGGCGCCTTCGACCTGACGCATTCCGCGCCCGCCGCCACCCGCGGCCGCTTTGAGCATGATCGGATAGCCGAGGTCGCGAGCCAGGGCCGCCGCCTCCTCGGGCGACGTCACCGGCGCATCGCTTCCCGGCACGATGGGGATGCCAATCGATTGGGCGAACGAACGCGCCCGCACCTTGTCGCCAAACAACGCCAGTACGCTCGGCGGGGGGCCGACGAAGGTGAGGCCCCCGGCGGCGCACCGCGCGGCGAATCCAGCGTTCTCGGACAGGAATCCATAGCCCGGATGGACGCAGTCACATCCGCTTGTCTTCGCGGCCTGGATCAGTTCCGCGGGGTCGAGGTAGGCGCTCACGGGGCCGGCCGTGCGTCCGTTCGTCCCACCAATTTCCACTGCCCGCGTGGTGAAGCGTGTGTGGAGGGCCAGCGCGTCGACAGCCGCATGGACACTGACAGATTCCATGCCCAGCGCCGACGCGGACTTGGCGATGCGAATCGCGATCTCGCCGCGGTTGGCGATCAGGACGCGGGTGAGCATGGTGATCTCCGGGTCAGCCATCGGGTCCCTCCACTGTTCAGCTACCGCGCCGCCAGCGGCAGCGTGCCGGTCACGTCGTCGCGCTCCAGCTTGGTCAACTCATCATCATTGACGCCGAGGCGTTCGCGCAGCACCTCGGCCGTGTGTTCGCCCAGCAGCGGCGCTCGCCGGTTTGGCGCGGACGCCGCGAACCGGAAGCGGTACGGCTGGCTCGGGTAATGCTTGACGCCGACATCCGGCCGGTCCTGCTCGATGAACCCGCCGCGCGCCGCGAGTTGTGGGTCGTCGAGCAACTCCGGTCCGGACAGCACCGCCCCCGCCGGCACGCCGAGCGCCTGCAGCTCGTCCATCAGGTCGATATGGCAGCGCGATCCGGTCCACTTCGCGATCGCCGTGTCGAGGGTCGCGCGCTGCTCCAGCCGCCCCGCCGCGGTCGCGAGCGGCGACCCCGCGACGCCCCATTCTGGACGGCCGATCAACCGGGCAAGCGTGGTCCACTGCCCGTCAGTCTGACACTCGATGGCGATCCAGCCGTCGTCGCGGCACGGATAGATGCCGTACGGCGCACGGCATGGGTGGGCGTTGCCGGTGCGGCCCGGGTCCACCCCGGCCAGCGTCCACCCGGTCACGGCATCGCCGACGAATAGGGTGCAAGCCTCGACCTGGCTCAAGTCAATGTGCTGACCCTCGCCGGTGCGCTCGCGATGATGTAGCGCGGCGAACAACGTGGTCGCCGCGATCACCCCAACGAACGGATCGCCGCCGTTCATGCCGGTGAAGATCGGCGGGCCGCCGGCATAGCCGGTGAGGTGGCTGATGCCGGACATCTGCTCGGTGGACATGCCAAACGCCACGTAATCGCGCCACGACACGTCGCCGCCGAACCCCGGCATCGACATCATGATCAGTCGCGGGTTGAGGGCGCGCAGCGTCGCGTACTCGAGGCCGAAGTTGCCCATCACCCGCGGCGTGTAGTTCTCGATCAGCACGTCGGCATCCGCCACGAGGCGCTTCAGCAAATCGACGCCCCGTGGGTCGGCCAAGTTGAGCGTGATGCCACGCTTGCTGCGATTCACCCAATTGAAGTTCGGCACCCGCTCCCACGGCTGTTCGATGTCGGTGACGGC
>JBBQJF010000240.1:0-8166 GCA_038325665.1 Dehalococcoidia bacterium
TAGCGGTTCCTTGAGGTCATGCGAGGCGACATAGGCAAACGAATCAAGCTCGATGTTGCTCTGCTGCAACTCGGAGTTCAGCCGCGCCAATTCCGCCGCCTGCTCCAGCACCACGGCGACGATCACCTCGCGCAGCTCGCGCGCCATCGTCACTTCCACTGGCTTCCAGCGACGGGATTGGTCGCTCACCGTCTCCTGCCAGGCCCTAAACGACTTGCGGGGCGAGAGGCGCACGCTGCCATCGTCCACGACCTCGACCGGCTTGGTCGGGTCGCCGGCCCAGGTCACGGTCTGCACCTGCTCCCGCCGAAACCAGAGTACGTAATCTGGCTTCCCCGGCGTGATATTGAGCGCGAGCATACCGCTCGCCGCCTCCGCGAATGCCTCGGCGGGCGGGTACAGCCGGCCGAGCGCTTGGGTGGCGAACACGTCCGTCTGCACATTGGCCGCCAGCCACGCGGCCATCGCCCGCGTCTGCTCGGCGTCGGGGGTGGCGCCCAGCAGGACGCAGGCATCCTTCAGACATACAGCGGCGCCGTCCGCGTCGAGGAACTCCAGAATGGTGGCGAGATGCGCCGCCAGGGCGCCCGGCAGCTCGCGCGTATGTGCCATGAACTCGGTCAGACGCGCCTGCACCGACTGCATGTGCAGGCGGTACTCGGTATCGTCCGCATCTTCCTTGGCTCCCAGCAATAATGAGAACACTTGCCCGAGGAACTCACAGGCGGCGCGCACATCGTAGGGCACAAACCGCAGCCCCGACTCATGATGGCAGGCGATCAGGCCCCACAGTTTGCCATCGCGGATCAGCGAGATCGACATCGAGGCGTCCACGCCCATGTTCTGGAGATACTCGACATGGATGGGCGACACCGAGCGCAGCACGCACAGGCTCATATCGAGCGGCAGATCAGGCTCATCCGCCGACCGCAGCAGACCGGCCGCCTGGTACGTTACATCGTGGATCAGGCGCAGCCAGTTCGTGAGGTAGAGCACCCGCGCCTGCTTGGGGATGTCCGACGCGGGATAGTGCAGACCAAGGTAGGGGGTGAGGCCGTCGCGCAGCGATTCAGCGATGACATTGCCGTGGTCGTCTTCCATGAACTGGTAGACCATCACCCGGTCGAAGCCGGTCAACTCCCGCACCTGCTCCGCCACCGTCTGGCAGAAGGCCGTGAGGGTGGGCGCGACCCGCAGGCGCACGATCGCGTTCTTGAGCAGGCTATAGGCGTCCTCGGCCGACGTAATCCGCTCACGCGCGTGGGCCGGCTCCAACTCGAGGACCACTAAATCACCCACGCGGTGGACGAGGCAGTCGAAGGAGCCGTTACCGGTCACGTCCTGGACCATCGCCAAACAGGCAAAGAGCGCGCCCGCCTCGGGGGTGGACCGGGCCAGACAGCGCTCCACCGCTTCCACATCGGCCGGCCGAAGCACCGCGCTGATCGGTGTACCCAGCAGCGTCTCGGGCGCATGGCCGAGCAGTGCGCCCGTGTTCGCGCTAACCTGGACGATCCTCATCTCGGGTCCGCGTAGCGCGAATAGGGCGCCGTGCGGCTGGATGCGGCCGGGGATGTGGATCGGCTCGCGATCACAGTTGGTCAGGTCAAGCGGTTCGTTCAGCACGAACTCGGTGGTCATGCGGGTACCCCTTTATGCGCCAGCCACGGTTCGAGGCAGTCGAAGGTCGAACGGGCGGCGTGGATGACGTGTTCCTCGTCGTCAGGCGCGGCCGACGCATTGTAGGCCGTGACCAGCGCCCGAAACGCCTGCCACATGCGGCCGGCATCGGAGCCATACCCCGCGTGAAAGGAGCCGCCGCCTAATGCATCGATACCAAGGGTGCGCCACAGGTGGCGGGCGATGATCTGCCCGCCCAGCGTCGCCCCCTCGATCACGTACAGGCATCCGAGCGCGCCGGCGAAGCTTTCAAGCAGTGGTAGGTCACGACAGCGGGGCAGAGCGGCGATATCGGCGGCGTCACGACCGAGCGCGTTAAGGTCGCGGATGAGTAGCGGCGTTTTGGCGCGTGCGGCGAAGTCGTAGTTCCATGCCGACCACTCGGAGAGGAGCGTCAGCCGCGCTTCAAGCGGCGCATAGAAGCCATGGAGCCGTTCGAGAAGGGTCCGGTACTCGGTGATCGATCGAGCGCGGTGGAACAGATCCACCGTCGCTTCAATGCGCGCGTGATGTCCCGCGGTCTCCTGCTTGAGGCGGGTGAGCACAAATGTTCCTCGGCGCTCCATACTATCGCCCGATGAAATAGAACAGCTCACCGTGGTTGTCCACGGACACGAGCAACATGGAGCGGAATGATCGCGACCGGCTGTACGGTATGCCAGCGCACGCGGAGACGCAAGCGGGTGGACGGGTGTGATCTGATTCTGAATTACGCCAGCGGCAGTCGCACGGTGAAGGCGCTGCCATCCCCTTCGACGCTCTCGACGGTCACAGCGCCGCCGTGCTGCTCGACGATCTGCTTGACGCCGGCCAAACCGATGCCGGTACCCGCAATCTGACCGACGTTGCCCGCGCGGCGGAACAGATGAAATGTATGGGGCAGGTCCGCGGCCGGGATGCCAATACCAGGATCGCGAACCGCGACCGTGGCCCAAGAGGACGGGGCCGGGGCGTGCGAGTCAGGGGTAGGAGAAGGAGACAACCCGCCGCTTCCTCGCTCCCGCGCGATCGACACCGTGATAAGTCCCCCATCTGGACTGTACTTGACCGCGTTCGAGAGCAGGTTATCGAGCACCCGCTCCAGCCGCGCGCTGTCCCACACACCGGTCAACTCGCCATCGCGTATCTCAAGCTCGATGGTGTGACCCGGCGCGATACGCTGATACTCCTCGACGCGGCCACGCGCGAGGACCACGAGGTCGGTGGGGCGGAGCGTCAACTCCAGCGGCCGGCCGGCCTGGATGTGGGCGGTGTCCATCAGTTCCTGGATGAGACTACTCATCTTGCGCGTACTTGCCTCGATGGCGGTGAGTCCCTCGATCAGCCCGTCGCCCTCGGGCAGGGCAAGCCGCCTCACCTGTCGCCCAAGCACCTGCGAGTAGCCGCGAATTGTCGTCAGCGGGGTACGCAGGTCGTGCGTCACGAATGACATCACCTTATCGCGCATCCGTAGCGACGCCTCGGCCTCGGCCCGCGCTGCCTGCTCTGCCGCGAGCAGCCGCTCGCGCTCAACCTCGGCCTGCTTGCGCTCGGTGATGTCGTTGAAGAGGATGGCGACTCGATGTTCGTCCGGATCACCGATGCGGAACGCGAACACGTCAAACCAGCGCGCCATCACGTCCGACCCATCGATAAACCGCATCGGTTCGCCGGTCCGCGCAACCTTGCCATAAATCTCGAACCAGTGCGGTTCGAGATCGGGAAGTAGCTCGCGCGCCGTCCTGCCTGCCGCGTCTACAAGCCCCGTGTGTCGTGCAAACGTCGGGTTGAGTTCGAGGAACCGGTAGTCAACCGGTCGTTGATTGTCGTCGAATAGCATTTCGACGATACAAAATCCCTCATCCATGGAGTTGAACAGGCTGCGATAACGCTCCTCACTAAGGCGTAGCCCTTCCGCTGCCCGCGTGCGCTCGGTGATGTCGCGACTAAAGACGGCGATGCCACCATCCTCGGTCGGGTGGACGCGCACCTCGGTCCAGACGCTTGTATGTGGATTGAAGGACTCGAGCTGGGCAGGGGTACGCTCGCGCAACACCCGCTCATAGCACGCGACCAGTGGCGTGCCATCGACCACATCGCCGAACACCTGGCGCGGCGTCTTGCCGAGTATCTGGTCACGGGCGATGCCGATGTCGCGCTCGATGACGCTGTTTACATAGGTGTAGCGCAGCTCGGCGTCGAGCGCGGCGAAGCCTTCGGACATGGCGTCAAGGATGCGGGTCGTGCGGCGCTCCTGGTGCTCCAGGCGCCGGCGGAGTGTGCGCTTCTCGATGGCGTTCGTGACCGCCCGTCGGAGCATGGCGGCCGTCAGACCATCCTTGATCAAATAGTCGTCGGCGCCGCGCTTCATCGCCTCGACCGCGATGCGCTCGTCGCCGGACCCGGTGAGCATCACCACCGGAATATCGGGCTTCTCAGACCGCAGCCGGGCTAGCACCTCCAGCCCATCCATGTCAGGCAGACGGTAGTCGAGCAGCAGGCAGTCGAGAGTGCCTTCTGCCGCCAAGCGCAATCCCTCCGCGCCGCGTGCGGCTTCAAGAAAGCGATAGGAGGTCGTGGGATCGCGGCGCAGGAGTGTACGAACGACGCTGCAATGCTCGGGGCTGTCGTCCACTATCAGAATTGCACGTTCGTCCAGGCCGAGAAGAGGCGCGGTCATACAACGTCTCCTTGACGCCCTGATTCCGCGAACGATGTGGATGGTAACACTCCGTCTCCATTCAGCCAACGATGCACTGATTTGTGGCGCGAGCTTCGCCTCTCGCCCGACCATTCCCTCCATTCGGCCGGGACGGGCCTGCAAGGGGAGGGTCGGACTCCTGCCGTCCTCGCGGAGACGGAGAACGGGAGGTTAGGTCATTCCATGGTACTATGCGCCTTCAGGACGCGCGGGCACGGATAGCGCGGGCGCCGGGAGGAGGAGACAACCATGAACGACACGGTGCTGTGGGAACGCCAGGGTAACCTCGGCTACATCACGCTCAACCGGCCCGAGAAGCTGAACGCCCTCAGCCAGCCGCTGCTGCGCGAGTTCGAGGAGGCGCTGGACGAGGCGCAACGCGACCAGGACGCGCGGGTGATCATCATCCGCGGCGCGGGCCGTGCCTTCTCCGCTGGCTACGACCTCAATCCGAGCGCCGAGGGCCGTGACCACCCGGGCGATCCGGTGGACGACCGCGACCGTCTCCAGGGCAATATGGACCGCTGGCTGCGCGTGTGGGACTTCCCCAAGCCGGTGATCGCCCAGGTACACGGCTTCTGTCTGGCCGGCGCCACCCAGCTCTGCATCATGACTGATATCACGCTGGTGGCCGAGGACGCCCGCATCGGCTGGCCGTCGATCCCCGTGGGCGGCGGCTACATCTCACCGATGTGGGCATGGCTGATCGGCCCCAAGCGGGCCAAGCAAATGTCGTTCATCCCTGGCAGTCAGATCGACGGCCGCACCGCCGCCGCCTGGGGCTTCGCCAACTACGCCGTACCCGCCGACCAACTTGATGCAGAGGTGCGGTCCCTGGCGGAGCAGATCGCGGTGGTGCCGGCTAAGATCTTGAAGATGAAGAAGGTCGCCGTCAATCGCATGCTCGACATGCAGGGGTTTCGCGCCGCCGTCAGCATGGGCGCCGAGACCGACGCGCTGCTGCACGCCTCCGAGCCGGTCGAGCAGCTCTCCGGGCTGATTCGCGAGCACGGCCTGAAGGGCGCGATTCAGGAGTTCCGCCAGGGCAACCTCGGGGAGCCGGCCCCCCGCGCCTGACCACCGTCACGCATCAGCCGGATTGGGATCGCGACGGCGCACGGTCGCGCGATGGGAGGCGCGGGCATGGTTGAGTCATGTGGGGGCAATCGATCCATGACCGCACCGGCTGGCAGGTCCGCGCACGCCAGATCGGCCGGCTATGCCTTAACCGGCGGGAAACACGCCGATGGCGGCGGTGTATAGGCCTTGGACGCGCGTCCCGACCAATGTGACACTGGCCGCCGCTACCAGCGCGATCAGCGCGATGAGGAAGGCGTACTCGGCCATGATCGCGCCGCGTTCTGCGCGAAGCGGCCACGAGCCCCGTTCGTCCGGCAATGACGGCGCGGCGCTCACGACCTCCGTGCGTGCCAAATCGGTGTCTTCGGGCTTCTCGACAGTGTTGCTCTGCATACCAGCCTCCGAGGACGGGCACATGCCGGCCGATCCCAGGTACTACATCGTCGCGAACGGGGCCGACATGAGGGCGCCGCGACCGGCCGGTATGGAAGTGTGCGTGATGGGTGCTGGGTTTTGGGTGTGGGGGACGGGGGAGACGGCAAAGAATGAAGCCAGGTGAGCAACGGAGCGACCACACCGACCGAACACGTGCTCCCCAGTCGTGCCCAGCGATGCGGCCGGCGCCATGCGACACCTGGCCTCACACGCTCATGGTTCCATGAGCCGGCGATGAACAAGGACAGTCTGATCGCGCACCGCGTGTCGGCAATAACCTGACGTGCGCTGTCAGGAAAAGGCGGACACAGCGGGCCATGTTGCCGCCCGAATCAGACCGGCTGATCACGTCCACCCTCGCCGGCCGGACGCGCGCCATCATCCCGAAGCCGCGCGATCACCGTTTGTACCTCGCCCGCATCGATCCCGCGGCGGGTTAAAACGTGGCGGGCAATCTCCAGCGCCGCCTCCCGTTCACCAAAGACCGCCTCGTCCACGCCATGATCGCGCAAGAATCGCCGCTCACCGTCGCTGTGCGTACGCGCGATGACATCGAGCCGAGGGTTGACCGTGCGCGCATATGCGACGATCTGGCGGGTGGCAGGGGCGTCCCCGAGCGCCACGATCAGGGCACGCGCCGTCATGAGGTTCGATTGGTCCAGTGTGTGCGGTCGGGCGGCGTCGCCGAAGAGGGCTGGAATTCCCCGGTCGCGAAGCGTCTCGACCAGCCGTCGATTCTGATCGATGACCACGCAGGTGATGCCGTGACGGTGCAAGGCCTCTACCACCACCCACCCGACACGGCCGTAGCCGCACACGATCGTGTGGTCGCGCATCGCCGGACTGCCCGGCTCCTGGGCGGGGAGATCGCGTCCGCCCGTACGCCGGCTGAGCATGTTCGCGAGCCGCGGATGCGTTCGTAGCAACGACTCGACCGGCTCGATCGCCGCGAACAGTAGAGGGTTCATGGTGATCGAGAGCAGCGCACCGGCGAGCACCAGGTTTGTCCCCTCGTCAGTGAACAGCCCGAGGGAGCGTCCCATCGTCGCCAGGATGAACGAGAACTCCCCGATTTGCGCCAAACCGGCCGCGACAGTCAGGCCGGTCCGGCTCGGATAGCCCAGGACAGCGACGATGCCGAACGCCGCGGCGCTCTTGCCGATCACGATGATCGCCAGCACCCCGAGCACCTGGCCCGGTTGGTCAATCAACACCGCCGGATCGAGCAGCATCCCAACGGAGACGAAGAACAGCACCGCGAAGGCGTCACGCATCGGCAGGGCATCAGCCGCCGCTTGATGGCTGAAATCGGACTCGCCGACGACCACACCGGCGAGAAAGGCGCCGAGCGCCAGCGAGACATCGAACAACACGGCAGCGCCGAGCGCGATTCCCATCGCCACCGCCAGCACAGAGAGCGTGAATAGCTCGCGCGAGCCGGTGCGCGACACCTGCACCAATACCCACGGGATCACCCGCGCGCCGACGACCAGCATCAGCAGCACGAACGCGACGGCCTTGACCAGCGCGAGCGCCAGCACCACCGCGATATTGTCCGTATCACCGGTCGCCGTGTCGCCGCCCAGCGGGCCGGCGAGCGCCGGCAGCAGCACCAGCACGATCACGGTAAAGAGGTCTTCGACGATCAGCCAGCCGATCGCCGCGTGGCCGTCGCTCGAATCGAGGGCGCCACGGTCCTCCAGCGCCCGCAACAGCACCACGGTGCTGGCCACGGAGACGGCCAGACCCAGTACCAGCGCTGGACCAAGTTCCCATCCCCACCACAACGCTAGCCCCACGCCGAGGCCGGTGGCGACGGTGATCTGTCCAATCGCGCCCGGCAGCGCGATTGATCGCACCGCGAGCAGGTCGCGTAGCGAGAAGTGGATTCCGACGCCGAACATCAGCAGGATGACGCCGACCTCCGCCAGTTCGGCCGCGATATCCGGATTGGCGGTAAAGCCGGGTGTGAACGGCCCGATCACCACGCCCGCGAGCAGGTAGCCGATGATCGGCGGCAGTCGCAGCCGCGCCGCGGCGAATCCACCCACGAACGCGGCGACCAGGGCGGCGACGAAGCTGACAAGCAAGTCGGAGTGGACCATGTGATTCTCCGCCGCGCGGCCATCATCCCGATCCGCGTCCCATGCCATCGCCGTACACGGCGGGGGGGGGGGGGGCCCCGGGGGGGGCCCCCCCCCCCCCCGGAAGCCCGCGGGCGGGGCCCCCCCCCCCACCCAAAGAGGGGCGGAAAAGAACCGCCGAAAACGAACCACCCCCAACAAAATGAA
>JBBQJF010000241.1:0-8139 GCA_038325665.1 Dehalococcoidia bacterium
GGCTTCACCGGCGAGCAGACCGACGCCGAGACCGGGTTCGTGTTCTTACGCGCCCGTTCGTATAGCCCGGCGAGCGGCCGGTTCTTGTCGGCGGACAGCGTGCAGCCGAACGCGCCGGGCACCCAGGGCTACAATCGCTACGCCTACGTGGCCAACCACCCCACGAGTTGGACCGACCCCAGCGGGCACCTGAGTGAGTGGCAGAAGTCCGAAGCGAAGCTGTTGGTGGCGGACGCGGCGGCACGGGCGCTGGGGGCGTGCCTGACCACCGATTGGTGCCAGCCCCGGCTGGCCGCAGGCATCGAACTGAACGCGTTGCCGCAGTGGCTGCCGCAGATGGCAGGCTTTACCGTGTCCACGTTCACGGTGGTGACCTGCCTGCTCGACATCGAGGTCCGCCCTGGCCAGGGACCGGCCGGCATTCAGATCGGCGACGGCGATCACTGCTTCGTGCTGTGGCAGCAGGGCAACGGCGGCTGGACCTGCGCCTTCCGCCCCGCCGACGAAGGGTGCCTGCCGCGGTCGGGTGGTGGAAACGGAGGCGGCGGCGGGGCCGGTCGTGGGGGTGGCGGCTCCGGGGGGACGCTCACGCCACCGGGGAAGCCCGCTCCCGACCCGGCATGCGCGCGGATCGGTGATTTTGGCCCGGGACAGAACAGGAGTACGACAAGAAACGCCCGAGGCTACCAGGAACAAATCACCGGCGTGGGCTCAGAATGGGGATTCTATGTGAACGGCTCGACCACCGAGTTCGACGGCTGCATCGGAGGGATTCTGCTCGAAGCGAAGTACTGCTATCGCATGCTTGACGAGTTCGGTCCTCCCGTTCGAACCCAGGAGCGGATCGATGATATGCTCGACCAGATGCGCCGCCAAAGTGCGGCGGCGGCTGGCCGCCCGGTGGTGTGGCACTTCGCCGAGGAAACCACTGCGGATATCATGCGGGAACTCGAGAGAAATGCTGGGCTTACCGGCGTGAGGGTCGTGCATACACAACCCGATTCCGTGCATGCGCCACCATGCAAATTCTCGTGATGCCGTGGTGCGTGTTCAGCCCTCAGCGACGTCGGGGTGGCCGGCAGGGAATGTGTATTCCCAAGTCGGAGCGGATGGCTGCACGCGTACCTGCCATCCATGCGCAGGGTGGGCCGTCCTGTGGGCCACAACTGGTAGTGAGCCGACCATCTCGATTCAGTTCAGCGTACAGAGACACGATATGGTGATTCTTCCCAAGGAATACATTGGCGCATACTGGGGAAACCGCGAAGAATCGGCGCGGGACTGCGCTCGGCGTGTTCTCGACGTCCTCCGTTGCCTCGGCGGTTGTGACGAATTGTTCCAGACGTGGTTGCACGGCGCGGATGCGCTTCACCTCGACGAGGAGACGATCCTCGGTGCGATCATGCAAGCGTATGCGCGAAAGACCGCATACGAACCGCGAATCCCCGAACTGGGTGTTGAACTCTATAGCTTCCGCACCAATGACGACTGGCTGACGAGTGCTGCCGTCTCCTTTCTGTGCGGGTGTTACGCATCAACCCCCGCGGTATCAATCCCGAACAGCTGTATAGTCGAGTTACCGGATGAAGGCGCCGCCGCGAGCCGGATTCGCGCGATCTCGACCGCGATCGCGATGGTAGAGTGTGTGGTACGAGCGTGGAGTCCCGACTGGGCCGTCCTCAGCTCTCGAGCGTATCGGAACAACGTCACGCGAGTCACTGAAGACGCACCATTTGTCAGTTGGGTGACCTACCTTTCGGTTCCGGTGCAGATCCTTCCTCCGCTACCCGCGCCGGCGCGGGCATTCTCCTCCGAGAGCAATGGAACAATGATCGTGCTGACCGACGAGCACTTCGACACTGACAACGTCACGCATATGCACACGGCGAACCAGGTGAGGGACATTCTGAACCGCGAGCATCTGCTCAATCCGATTCGGTACTACTGAACGACCACGGTTCCCTTTCGGTACGGTCGTGTGCGGTCAAGTTCATGACGCGAACTACCTCCTGGCGCGAGGTGGGTGGCTGACTACCAGCGCCGACCACTAGCCCGTTCGGCGCGGTGCGCGGGACCCGCACCACCGCCCGTGCGTTCGGCTTCACCGGCGAGCAGACCGACCCGGAGACCGGGTTCAGCTTCTTGCGTGCCCGCTCGTACAACCCGGCGAGTGGCCGCTTCCTGTCAGCAGACACCGTGCAGCCGAACGCCCCCGGCACCCAGGGCTACAACCGCTACGCCTACGTCGCCAACCACCCCACGACCTGGACCGACCCCAGCGGGCATCTGGTCACGGCGCCCACGCCCACCGCCACCGGACTGACGACGATGCAGGCGGTGGTGGCGACGGAACTGGCGGCGGCAGCGCTCATGAACGCGACCCAGGCGTGCATGACCACCGCCTGGTGCGGCTCGCTGCTGGCCGGTGGGATTGCGCTGGTGAGCGCGCCGAACAGCTACACCCAGACGGCGGGCATGGCGGTGACGACCTTCGCGCTGGTCGCCTGCATGATGGACATCGAGACTGTAGAGGGCGCGGGGCCGAGCGGCCTCCAGATCGGCGACGGCGCCCACTGCTTCAAGTTGTGGAGGCAGCCCCAACACGCCGGTTGCCACTACCGCCCGGTCGACCACTGCCCGCCACAATCGGGCGGCCAGGCCCCCGGACGCGGCCCACGCCCGGCGCCGGAGCCAGAGGCCGGTCGGCCGCTGCCACTGGCTCCGCCACAGGGGTGTGCCCGTGGCTCGACCACCGCGGGCGGGACACGGGTCTCGACCTCGGGAGAGAGCGGCGCGTGTGCACCCGATCCAAAGTGCTTGAGTAAAGATCCCACACGGATTGCACGGGAATTAACGAGACGCGGCCTGGTGGACCAGCCTGTCACCGAGCGAGAAGTAAGGAGGGCGATTGAGAAGGCAAAGAAGGAGGTACCCGGCCATGGTGGCAAAACAAATCCGGACGTGTGGGTAGACTTCTGCACTGGAGAGGTGTATCCGCTGTTGCCGAACGGCCGCCCGGCGCAGGACAGCATCGGCAACCTTACGGACTACCTCTAGGCCTGTAGTATTAGGTGGAGACGAGGCGAACGATCGCTGCTTCAACGGATTCCGCCGCATGTCGTGGGTGTGACCACAACGCTACTCAAGCCATCGATACCGCGCGGCCGGAGGTGAGTGGTATGTCATCACCAGAGGATGAGACAACGTTTCAGGACAAGAAGTGGAGCATGGCATACCTGCGCATCGGGAGTCGCACACACACGGCAGCTCATGTGACGGCCATGCTGCAGACAACCCCCACGGACCAACACGAACGGGGTAGCCCGGTCAGGTCTCGACGCCCGACCACCCGCGTACGGGAGGAGTCCTTTTGGATACTGGAAAGCGGCGTTGCGGACGACCAACCGCTAGATGAGCATTGCGCTCAACTGCTAGACCTTGTCGAAGAGAAGCTCCCGCTGTTCCAGAGCTTCGTACCGGACTACTACATGGAGATCCGGTGCGCGTTCTCCTCCGAGGGCGGCCAGGGGGGATTCGTGCTCGGCCCGGACCTTTTGCGCCGCCTAACCCTCGTGCCGCTGGCGTTGGTGGTCAGTCTGTATCCTCCCGGGCTGCCGGAGGTCGAGGAGGATCTGCTCGATTCGCCACCACCGGAATGAGCAGAGTTCGTCGCTCGCGTCCGGCAGCTCTTGATCCGCGAGATCCCAGAGACGCTCGATGCCCCGTGTTGAGGGCCGTGGCTACGAGGCCCGGGAGCGTTGCCGGAGGTCCACACCGACGACCGCCCGTGGCCGTGGGAGTCCGGCTGGTGCCGGCTGACCTTCACGCCGGGGCGCATCGACGCGGCGCGCATCCTGGTGGCCGATGCGCGGCTGACGCCCACCGACCCGCTGCTGATGGATGCGCGCCCGGCGTAGCACACCTCCGCGTTGTGGCCGCGCGGGCATCGTGCCAGGGTCGTTTGTCCTGACGCCTTCCGCGCGCTTGACGCCGGCCGCTTGAACCACCGGCCGGCGTCTGAGCCTCACGTACCGTCACTCGCCCTCTTGCTTGGCGGCCTCTTGCACGGCCTTGGTCGCGGCGTCGAAGCCGATCTTCGAGTGGGTGCCGTCGCAGAACGGCTTCGAGGTCGAGCCGCCGCAGCGGCAGAGGGCGATCGTCTCCCGATCAACCCGGAAGGAGTTGCCGTCGGCGTCGGTGAGGTCGATTGGGCCTTTGACCAGATAGGGACCATTAGTGCGCACGGTGATATTCACGTCAGCCATCTGTCCTGTTCTCCTCGCGTCCGTGATAGCGGAGTGATGGGATCACCCGGCCGTCTCGGTCGCGCGGCCGCCGCCCCGCCACACTGTACGGCACCCTCGAGCTACCGTCGCGGCGGCATAGTCATATGAGCCGGCCCCGCGCCGGCGCGCGACCGTGATTCCACGCTGCACCGGACATTCGGCGTTGCCCGTGAATGGCGCGGGGCCGGTGATGACGCGATGGGTGCCGTTCACACCGGCGCCACTTGCGGCAGGCGCGGCGGTGCGATAAGCAAGGGGACACGAGGAGGCCCGCCCATGCCGCTGGTCAACGAACCGGTCCATTGTCCGCAGATCGACACCACGCGCTGGCTCAACGGCGGGCCGGTGCGTCAGGGCGCCGGTCAGGTGGTGCTGGTCGATTTCTGGGACTACACCTGCGTCAACTGCCTGGCGACGCTGCCCTATCTGCGCGCCTGGGACGAGCGCTACCGCGACCACGGCCTGCGGCTCGTCGGTGTGCACGCGCCCGAGTTCGCGTTCGCCCGCGACGCCGGCCAGGTCGAGCGCGCCGTCGCCGATCTCGGCGTCACCTGGCCGGTGGCGATCGACAACGACTACAAGAACTGGCAGGCCTATGCCAACCGCTACTGGCCGGCGAAGTACCTCGGCGATGGTCGTGGTTATCTGCGCTACTATCACTTCGGCGAGGGTGGCTACGACGAAACAGAGACGGTTATCCAGACGCTGATCCGCGAGATCGCCCCGGACGCCGTGTTGCCGGAATTGCTGGAGCCGCTGCGCGGGCGTGACGCCCCCGGAGCCGTCTGCTACCGGCCCACACCCGAACTCTACCTGGGGTACGCCCGCGGCCTGTTCGGCCATCAGGAGGCGATCCGCGACGACCGGCCGGCCGAGTACCAGGCATCCGCGCGCCGTGCCATGAACGCCGCCTATCTCGACGGTACATGGACGGTGCGGCGCGAGCACGCCGAGGCCGCGCCCGGCGCATCGCTCTCCGTCTGGTACCAGGCCGCCGAGGTCAACATCGTCCTCGATCCCGGCGAGGGCGGCGCGTCTGCCGTCGAAGTCGAGCTGGACGACGCGCCCGTTCCCGAACCGCTGCGCGGCGCCGACGTGGTCGCGGAGGACGGTGTCACCGTCGTGCGAATCGACGCCCCGCGCATGTACCGGCTGATTGCCGGCGAGGCGTTCGAGGAGCACGAGCTACGTCTGAGGGCGCGTACCGGCGGCGTGCGCGCCTACGCGTTCACGTTCGTGAGTTGCGTGAAGGCGGACGATGGATGATAGGTGTTGGATGTTGGGAGGGGTCGGGGCGACCCCACCGGAGAACACCGACCACACCCATGTAGGGGCGACCCGATGGGTCGCCCGGTTCCGGGGCGAATACGCGCCATGATCTTGCGAAACGGGAGCTATTCTGATGAACGATACACACCCCGCGAGCGGCGGTCTCAC
Organism: Dehalococcoidia bacterium; assembly: GCA_038325665.1. Classification (GTDB taxonomy): domain Bacteria; phylum Chloroflexota; class Dehalococcoidia; order CAUJGQ01; family CAUJGQ01; genus CAUJGQ01. The sequence continues at coordinate 5,724 of JBBQJF010000241.1, forward strand.
CGTCTCACCGGACCCTTTGCGCGGCGTACGCGTGATTGATTTCTCCTGGATCGTGGCCGGACCGCAGGCGACCCGCATCCTCGCGGACTTCGGTGCCGATGTGATCCGGGTGGAGTACGACGGCCGGCCGGATTCGATCCGCTTTGGGATGCAAGATCCGAACGCCGTGCCCGACTCGCCCAACGCCTCCGGGTTCTTTAACAACCTCAACCGCAACAAGCGCTCGGTCACACTCAACCTCCAGCACCCGGAGGGACGCGACCTGCTGGCGCGGATGATCATGGTCTCCGATATCGTGGTCGAGAACTTCAGCGCGACCGTGTTCGAGCGCTTGGGCTGGACCTGGGAGACGATGGCGGCGATCAACCCTGGCATCATCTATCTGTCACTGTCTGGCTTCGGCCATCTCGGCCGCGACCGCGAGCACGTCACCTGGGGTCCGACCGCGCAGGCCGTTTCCGGGCTGACGGCGATATCGGGGTTGCCGGACCAGCCGCCGGCCGGCTGGGGCTACTCCTATCTCGACCACACGGCGGGCTACTACGGCGCGGCGGCGGCGCTGCTCGCGCTACATCACCGGGGCCGCACCGGCGAGGGTCAGTATCTCGATCTCTCGCAGGTGGAAACGGGCATGGTGCTGGCCGGTCCGGCGATGCTCGACTATACCGTGAACGGCCGCGGCTACGCCGATGCCGGTGGGCGCGTGGGCAATCGCTCCCGCCATCCGCGGGTTGCCCCGCATAACACGTACAAGTGTCGCGGCGAGGACCCTGGCGATGTCACGCCCGGCGGCGGTCACAACCGCTGGGTGACGATCGCCTGTTTCTCGGACGACGAGTGGGAGGCGCTGGTCGGCGCGATGGGCTGCCCCGCCTGGGCCGCGGACGAGCGCTTCTGCACCAACACCGGCCGCACCGCGCACGAGGACGCGCTCGACGCCCATATCACCGCCTGGACCGCCGAGCAGGACCCCTACGATGTGATGTACGCGCTTCAGTCGGCGGGCGTGCCGGCGGGAGTGGTGCAGCACGGGGGCGATAAGCAGGAGCGCGACCCGCAATTGCGCGCCCGCGGCTTCTATCCCGAGTTCGACCACCCCGAGTTGGGTCGCCACGCCTTCGAGGGCATGCCCGTGGCGGCGTCGCGCACCCCCTGGCGATTGCGCGCCCCCGCGCCGCTGCTGGGCGAGCACATCTCCGACGTGTACGGCGACCTTCTCGGCCTCAGCGACGAGCGTCTGGGCGAGCTGTTCGGTGCGGCGGCGTTGTAGACCGGACGCGGCTGGTTGTCCGCGATTCGCCATGCCCGAACCGGCTGCCCTCGCCGGGGTTGGCCCCGGTTCCCGAGCGCGGTACAGTCGAGACCGTTGAGAATATCGAGGGCGTCCGCCGGAGAGGCACGACGATGCACATCATGGAGATGTTCGACCTGAGTGAGAAGGTGGCGCTCGTCACCGGCGGCGGCCGCGGGATCGGTTTCGAGATCGCCGAGGGGCTGGCCGAGGCCGGGGCGCGGGTGGCGATCACCGGACGGCGGCGGCAGTGGCTCGACTCGGCCGAGGAGAACTTGGGCCGGCGCGGATTCGAGACCTTCTCGGTCGAGGCCGATGTCGCCGAATCCGAGGGCGTGCATCGCGCCGTGGACGCCACCGTCGAACGCTTCGGCGGCATCGATATCCTGATCAACAACGCCGGCCTCTCCTGGGGCGCGCCGTCGCTGGAGTACCCGCTCGACAAGTGGCGGATGCAGATCGAGGTCAACCTCACCGGCGTGTGGACCATGTCCCAAGCGGTGGCGCCACACCTGATCGCCCGCGGCGGCGGTCGCATCGTCAACATCAGCTCGATCACCGCCCAGGTCGGCCTCGACCCCGAGCTGCAAGATACCGTCGCCTACAACGCCAGCAAGGGAGGCGTCGATGCCCTGACGCGCGATCTGGCGGTGAAGTGGGCGCGGCACAATATCCTCGTCAATGCCATCGCCCCCGGTTACTTCCCCACCCGCATGACCCAGCACCTGGTCAACACGGTCGAGGACCGGATGCGCGCGCTCACGCCGCTCGACCGCCTCGGCCGTGACGGTGAGTTAAAGGGCGCGGTGGTCTTTCTGTGCTCACCGGCCGCGACCTTCATCACCGGCCAGGTGCTGAACGTGGACGGCGGCTCGACTATCCGGTAAGGGGCGAGGCGAGTGCGGCGCCGGGGCCGCTGCCGGCGGATGCGGAGGCAGCCGTAACCCATCTGGCGCCGGCATCGGCATGAGCCTGTGGCGTATCACAACGGTCGGGCCAGCCGGTGGGTTATCCCAGGGCCGAGGGGGCGCCCCCCGGGGGCCCCCCGCCCCGTTGCGCGCCACCCAGCGCACACCCCGCCACGACCCACGCCGGGGGGTTTGCCCGCCCCAGGGCATACAACCA
>JBBQJF010000242.1:0-8113 GCA_038325665.1 Dehalococcoidia bacterium
CACCGTGCGCAACCTGGTCATCGGCCTGCTGCGTCAGCTCGGGGAGCGGACCGTCGCCGATGCACGCCGCACCTGCAGCGCGGACCCGACCATCGCCCTGCGGCTCCTGAGCGGCCCGATGGAAAATTAAATCACCCTGCGTCGCGGGACTTCTATCGCGAGCAACGACAGTCGGAAGGCACCCACAGCGGGAGCGTCTCGCCTGGGTGCCCGAGTTCCTCGGTTAGGAACCTGACATGCTACCTCGCGGCTAGGGGCGGTCCCGAACGTCTCGCTGCCCAATCCCCAGCGTTGGCTAGAATCAAACGTCCCTTCGCTCCGAGCCGAGCGCGGCTTGAGCGGCGGCGAGGCGGGCGACGGGCACACGGAAGGGCGAGCATGAGACGTAGTTGAGGCCGGTCTCGTGGCAGAACTGCACCGATGAAGGATCGCCGCCATATTCGCCGCAGATGCCGACGGAGAGGTCGGCCCGCGTCGCCCGTCCGGCGGAGGCAGTGCTGACGTTCGCGCTCACCCGGGCGAGACGGCTCGGCGACATGCCGTCACAGCCCTCGGTACACGTCCCGCCGGTGTCCAATGCGCTCGACCATGACGGTTCGCCCGCCATCGTCCACCTGATAAATCACCCGATAATCCCCCGAGCGGATGCGGTACGTCCGGGGGAACCCGGCCAGCTTCTCGGCGCCCACTGACCGCGGGTTGACGGCGAGCCGACCGATGCGGTCCGTGATGCGGCGCCGGTCGGTCACGGGTACGCGGGCCAAGTCATCGCGGGCGGCGCGGGTGAACGTGACCCCGTAGTCACCCGGCGCCACTCACAGCCCCAGCTCAGTTTGAACTTGTTTCCATGGGATTAGCACGGCGTTCGCCGGGTCCGCCCGCCGCTGCTCGATGGTGGCGCGGTCGAGCACATCCTCACGCCGGCGCTGCTCCCGCCGTGCTCGGCGCCGGTCCACGGCTAGCACCGGCCGGAGCACGGGTGTGCGCAGGCGTAGCGGGCGGCCACGCTCGCCCGTGAGCCTGATGTCACCGAGGCGGTTGGGCGTTCTCCTTACGACCATCTCAGGCCTCCTACGCAGCCAACGTTGCTCCCACTGCTCTCACTGCTCCCACGTTGTGTCGCGGGTCGCGAGTTCGCAAGGGTGGCGCCGAACCGTATTGATGTTCAAATGGAACACCAGCGTCTACGCGACAACACACCGGCTGCCTCCACGGGCCAGCCGTCCCTCCCGGCGGTTCAGACCCCCATGGCCACAGCGGCAGAATCATACGTACCCACTTGTTGTACAGTATATGTCCCTCTTGCTCGTCGTGGACGACCAGCTTTGAGCGGGCGCCATTGCACGGACACGGCAGGGGAGGGGTCTTGCCAAGCGCTCGGTCACCACACTCATCAATTCCGGTTCCATTCAGGCTGGTACGAAATGTCACGAGTGCACCCGCTCGACGCCGCTTCGTTCTAAAGGCGGGATGCCAAAGCGGCGCACGTTTGTCAGGATCGCCACACCCTGGGGGCAGCGCAACTCCACACCCTGACGAAAATCAAACGTCCTTACGCTCCGAGCCGAGCGCGGCTTGAGCGGCGGCGAGGCGGGCGACGGGCACACGGAAGGGCGAGCACGAGACGTAGTTGAGGCCGGTCTCGTGGCAGAACTGCACCGATGAGGGGTCGCCGCCGTGCTCGCCGCAGATTCCGACGGAGAGATCATCACGGGTCGCTCGCCCCTCGGCGGTGGCGAGCTGGATCAGGCGGCCGACGCCGTCCCGGTCCAGCTCGGCGAAGGGGTTGACGGCGAGTATGCCGTGCTTGATGTAGTCGCCCAGGAACTTCTCCTCGGCGTCGTCGCGCGAGTACGCGAAGGTCATCTGTGTGAGGTCGTTCGAGCCGAACGAGAAGAACTCGGCAGTCTTGGCAACCTCTCCCGCCGTTAGCGCGGCGCGCGGCGTTTCGATCATCGTGCCGAAGGGAATGTGCAGGTCCACTCCGGCGGCGGTGATGCTGCCCTCGACCAGCGGCATGATCCGCTCGCGCAGAGTGGTCAACTCGTTGGCGTGCGAGATCAGCGGGATCATGATCTCGGGTCGGGCGTCGATGCCCCGGCGCTTGAGCGCGATCGCGGCGTTGGTGATCGCCCGCGCCTGCATCTCGTACAGTCCGGCGAAGGAGATGCCAACACGGCATCCGCGGTGACCGAGCATCGGGTTGGCCTCGTGCAGCTTCTCCACCCGCCGCAACTCCGCTTCCTGCTCCTCGACTCGCTCGGATGGCGCCCCCTCGGCCCGCAACCGCTCGATCTCGGCGGTGAGGTCAAGCTCGCGCGGTCGGAGGAACTCGTGCAGCGGCGCGTCGAGCAAGCGAATAATTACCGGTTTGCCGGCCATCGTTTCGAGGATGCCGGTGAAATCCGCCGTCTGGAACTCCTCGAGCTTCAACAGCGCGGCTTGATACTGCCGGTACAGGGGCGAGGCGTCGCGTTCGGCCTCGGATTTGGCACGCGCCGCGCCCGATGCGCGGGCAACGGCATCCTGCAACGCCGCCGCATCGGGGGCGGCGATCAGCATGTCCTGGACGTGCGGCAAGCGGACCTTCTCGAAGAACATGTGCTCGGTGCGACACAGACCGATGCCTTCAGCGCCGTGGGCGATCGCCGCCGCCGCATCGGTCGGATAGTCGGCGTTGGCCCACACGCCCAACTTTCGCTCGGCGTCGGCCCAGGTCAGCAACGTCAGCAGTTGCGGGCTGTCGGTCAGCTTCTGCTGCACCGTGTCCACCGCGCCGAAGAACACCTCGCCGGTCGCGCCGTCGATCGAGATCAACTCACCCTCGGCAACGGTACGCCCGGCGGCGGCGAAGGTTCGCGTATCGAGATCGACGACGATCTCGCCCGCGCCGACGATGCAGGGCTTGCCCAGGCCACGCGTGACGACCGCTGCATGGCTGGTGATGCCGCCGCGGCTGGTGAGCACACCCTCGGCCTTGAGGATGCCGTGAACGTCGTCGGGGTTTGTCTCGGGCCGCACCAGGATCACAATTTCGCCCCGGCCGGCCATCTCGACCGCGCGGTCCGCGTCGAACACGACCTTGCCCGCGGCGGCGCCCGGCGAGGCTGCCAGGCCGGTCGCCATCCGCCGTCCCTCGCTCACGGCCGCGACGCCCGCCTCGGTCACGAAGCGCGGTAGCAGCAGTTGCACGATCTGGTCGGCCGGGGTAACGCGCTGGATCGCCTCGGCCCGGTCGATCAGCCCATCGTTCGCCATCTCCACCGCCATACGGACGGCCGCCGGCCCAGTGCGCTTGGCCGACCGCGTCTGGAGGATGTACAGCTTATTTCGCTCAACCGTGAACTCGATGTCCTGGGCGTCACGGTAGTGCTGTTCGAGCCGCTGGCCGATGTCCGCGAGCTGCTGGTACAACTCCGGCTGTTCGTCGCGAAGCCCGACGATCTTCATGGGCGTGCGGATGCCGGCGACCACATCCTCGCCCTGGGCATTGACGAGGTACTCGCCATAGAGAGTGCGCTCGCCGGTGGCCGGGTCGCGGGTGAAGGCGACGCCGGAGCCGGAATCGGCGCCCATGTTGCCGAACACCATCGCGACGATGTTGACGGCGGTGCCGAGGTCATGCGGGATGCGGTTGAAATTGCGGTACGTGGTCGCGCGTGGGTTATTCCACGACTCAAATACGGCCAGGGTTGATGCCTTGAGCTGTTCCCACGGATCGTCGGGAAAGCCGCGGCCGGCCTCGCGTTCGGTGATCGTCTTGTACTCGCGGACCAGTTCCTTCAGCGCGTCAGCGGATAGTTCCGCGTCGGTGCGGACGCCGGTGCGCTCTTTGATGCGTCCCAGCGCGTGCTCGTAGTGGTCGGCATCGACCTCGAGCACGACTTTCCCGAACATTTGGAGGAAGCGGCGGTAGGCGTCGAAGGCGAAGCGCTCATCGTTCGTCAGGAGGGCGAGGCCGTGGACGGTGGTGTCGTTGAGGCCGAGGTTTAGGATGGTGTCCATCATCCCGGGCATCGAGAACTTGGCGCCGGAGCGTACCGATACGAGCAGGGGGTTGGCCGGGTCGCCTAATCGTTTGCCGGCCTTCACCTCGAGGTCTGAGAGATATCCCCGCATCTCCTCCCAAAAGCCATCGGGCATCTGCCTGCCGCGCTCATAGTACTCGCGGCAGGTGGCGGTGGTGATGGTGAACCCCGGCGGCACCGGCAGGCCCATGCCGACCATCTCACTCAGGCCGGCGCCCTTACCGCCGAGCAGGTCGCGCATCCCCGCGTTGCCTTCCTCGAACTCGTAGATATGCTTGCGCTCCGTTGTCGTCGCCATGGCTTGCAGCGGCCTCCGTCCAAAATAGGTGCTGGGTGTTGGGTGCTGGGTGCTGGGGGCACGACCCCGACTCGACGGTTGACCCGTGCATCATCCGGCCCGCGCCTAAACAAACGGCGTGGACGGCCCGGACTCGACGCACACCCACATGTATACCACCAACGCGGGTGTGGTCCATTGCTCCTTGGGATGACATCCAAGGTTTCTGCACGAAGCATCGACAGCGCGAATAGAACGCCGCGAGTCGGTGAACACGTTCGTACGCGTTGACACTCCCTGGCGGGCGCTCCTAGATTGGGAAGGAAGGCACACTTGCCAGCCGGGGGAGTAAGGACGATGGACGACGAAAATCGCAACACCTCCATGGGGACGCCGGCGTACGCCGTCATCGACCGCGTCGTGGGGCAGGTGTTCCGCATCGCGCGTGAGGTGGAGCGCGCGCTCGTGGTATCGGTCACACCCCGGCAACGCGACGGCGATGACACGCTCGACATCGATCTGACGCTCGACCGCGCCCAATGCCGCCTCCACCTCTCCACCGCCCGCCTGCACGCGGTCGATGCCGATCCGGCGCTGCTCCGGCGCGATATCGAAGATGCAGTCGCGGATATGCGACGTGAGGGCGCGGGAGATGCATCCTCTTCGGAGCACGGCGCGACCCGCGCGACGGCGGCGGGTGGGCGGATCGATACAGGGCAGACGTTCATCGTCGCGAGTGGCTCCCCTCGCGCCGGGGCGGATGGCGAGGTCAGCGCGGCATCCACGCTGGCCAGCGGGTTTGACGCCGCCGCTGGTCGGGGCCACGGCGGGTCGCCCGCGGTCGAGGCGTCCGGGGCGGCGCATGGCGATGGGGCGCCGCTCGACCTGGCGCCACTGCGCTCGAACTCCGACCTCGCCTCCGCTCACGGCGACGGTGATCGCGACCAACCGGCGACCGGCCACGCGCCGCGGGCCGACAGCGCCGAGCCGCCCGTGGACCCGGAAGACCGCCACGCGCTCGACCACACCTCCGAACTGGCGCGGCACATGATCGCCGAGATGAATCCTGACGCGACCGTGGCGTTCGAGGAGTATCGCTGGCACGGCGATCTGGTGCTCGATATCCTCATTTCGCTCCACGGTCACGAGCACCACTACGAGATCAGCGCCGCCCGCGCCGCGCTGATGCTGCGTGACCACGAGCCACTCCATCACGACCTCGAGGGCGTGGTGCGCGACCTGGGCCGTGAGGCGATGAGCGCCCGCCACTGAGCCGCGCCGGCCGGCGCGGCTCCCCGCGATCATGGGGCTTACCGCCGCCGAGGTCTATCAAGCCTGCCGTTGTCCGGCTTCATCCGGGGGCACGGCAGCGGGCGTTTGATTGTATGAATTTTCGATTCCCGCATGTTCCAGATTCGGAGCGGGCGCCGCCGGAGCAGCCCCCGAATCCGCGGCGACGCCCATTGGTTGATTGAACGATTGAAGGTATGTGCCGGTTTGGTCCGGTTCGAGCAGGGCAGCGAGAGTGGCCGGCTCGGGCAAGTTCGGCGGCCGCGAGGCGGACGAGATCGTCGAGGTGCTCGGCGAGGACACGAGCTGAGGCAACGGCGGGAGCGTCCCGCGTCAAAGTCCCGTCGCGGAGTGCGCACTCTTGGGCGGCGCGCTGCCCGACACGCCGCATGTAGCGCATCAGCGAGGCGATATCGACGTCAGAGATGTCGAGCACTGGCGGACGTGGCAGAGGACGGCCTTCTTCAATCGGGGCGACGTAGTCGTGCCAGTGGCGGGCGATCAGCGCGAGGCGCAGGAGGGTGGTCGCGTGCCGCTCGGCCACGCGCCGTTCCTTCGCCAGTAGCCGGCCGGCGACGGTGACGGCATCGGTGTTGCTCGGCATCAGGTCGGGGAAGCGCGACCGGCGACCATGATGGAGGGCGTTGAGGTTGCCCGTCGGCGCGCCACGCGCGGGACCAACGCCAGGAGGCATACGAGATGAACGACACCCTATCCGACATTCTGGAGACGACCGTACCGGAGCGGCCGGCCACGGGGTTCGGGTTCACCGAGGGGCCGCTGTGGCATCCGGACGGCTTCTTCTACTTCGTCGATATCCGCGCCAGCCGGTTGCTGCGCCTCGCTCTTGGAGGTGCGCCTGAGATAGTGCGGGAGGACACCGGCGAGGGAAACGGCACGACCTTCGACCTCGACGGACGCCTGCTCATGTGCGAGGGCGGCAACCGGCGGATAACACGCCGGCATGCCGATGGGCGGGTCGAGGTATTGGCGGACCGCTTCGAGGGCAAGCGGTTCAACCGGCCCAACGACATCGTGTGCCGGTCGGACGGCAGCATCTACTTCACCGACCCGGGGCTGCGGGTGCCGCTGACCGAGCGGGAGCTGCCGTACGCCGGCGTCTACCGGATCACGCCCGACGGCGCCCTCACCCTGATCGCGGACTGCGAGTATCCCAACGGTTTGGCCTTCTCACCGGACGAGCGGACGCTGTACGTGGCCAACACGCGCTGGACGGCATACATCCATGCCTTCGAGCTGGCGCGCGACGGCACGGTGACGCGCCGCCGCATCTTCGCCGATATGTCGTCTGACGAGACGGACGGCGTCCCCGACGGCATGAAGGTCGATATCGAGGGGCGGGTGTACTGCACCGGCGCGGGCGGAACATGGGTATTCGCGCCCGACGGCGCCCTATTGGGGATCATCCGCACGCCGGAGATTCCCGCGAACCTCGCCTTCGGCGGTCCCGACCTGCGGACGTTGTTCTTCACGGCGCGTACCTCCGTGTACACGCTGCGCGTCAAGGTTCCCGGTCAGCCGCATCCGTGGTACGCCAAGCGGTAGCGTCGCGGAGAGGCGTCGTCACACGGGCCGTTCGGGTGAATCGCGGCCACGGGCGACCCGCACGTCGCCGGGCAGCCGTTTTCGGGGTGCTGGTGCGACCGCTCGGAGCGGACGACCGACCGGCTCGCCCCCACCGAACACCATGAATCACTCCAAGTAGGGGCGACCCGGTCGGTCGTCCTGGTGCTGTACGTCGCGCCCGCGGGCACGACCACGCGGAATCAAACGGGCCACGGGCCTATCACGCTCCCGATCTGACGACGATGATAGAGTGAATGCTAACGGTGAACTGGTCGCCGCCGTGAAACAGTTTAACCGGCCGCGCGTGATACACATGAGGCTCGAACTCGCGCGGAGGATCCGTGATGGCACTGACCACTGAACGCGGCAAGGTGGCCCATCTGCTGCGCCGTGCGACGTTCGGCCCGAGCGCGGGCGATATCGACGCGGCCACCGCTGCCGGACTCTCCGCGACGCTTGACCGGTTGCTCAGCCCCGAGAGCCAGGACGATGATGTCGAGGAACGGGCGCCGCGCGCACTCTACGACTTCAGCCGGGGCGGTGACACGGTGCGTTGGTGGATGCTGCGGATGGTCGCGACCCGCCGCCAGCTCCTGGAGAAGATGACCTTTGTCTGGCACGGCCACCTCACCAGCGGCATCTCCAAGACCGGCGGCCACCCCGAGCTGATGGTCCAGCAGATCGACGCCTACCGAGAACGTGCGTTGGGCAGCTTTCGTGATTTGGTGATCGCCGCCGCCCAAAGTGCGGCGATGATCCTATGGCTCGACAGCAACCAGAACCGTAAGAACAAGCCGAATGAGAACTTCGCCCGTGAGTTGATGGAACTATTCACGATCGGTATCGGCAATTACAGCGAGGCGGACGTGCGCGAAACCGCGCGGGCGTTCACCGGCTGGTTCCAGCGCAATGGCGAATTCGTCTTCGACCG
>JBBQJF010000243.1:0-8110 GCA_038325665.1 Dehalococcoidia bacterium
GAGGGCGAATGGACCCAGCTCGCGGAGCGTCGCGTATTCGAGGATACCGGCGACGAGCACCTTCGCCGGTGCGTAGAACCGCACCGGCCCGCTCACGAGGGTCCTCAACCAGCCCCGGTGCGGGGACCATGCCCGCCCTCATCATCCTCGCTGCCCGGCGCTCATGCGAGGCCGGCGAGTCGGCCGACCTCGCGGCCAACATTGACCCAGAAGCCGAGACCCACCAGCACCAGACCGAGGATGGCGCCGGTGACGAGCACGACGTCGATGCTGCGGCGACCCTTCTCGGTCCAATACACATCTTCCAGGTTCAGCCATAACGCAAACTCATCGAGCGTCAGCGCCGCGCCGATGCCGAACAGCACCGCCAGCGGCTCTCGTGCAGTGCGGGGATCGAAGGCGAACCCTAGGTAGCCGGTCGCGAGCAGCAACAGAATACCCCAGACCAAGTGGTGGATGTGGGTCCCGCCGGCGGACAGGTTGCGGAACAGGCGCCTGCCTCTTCCGCTCCGGATGGCGTGAGTGATACCGCGCACAGTGAGGAAGGTCGCGAGGAACGCGACGAGGATGAAGACCTGCGGCTGCTTGCCGGTGGCGACGATGCTGTTGTCGTAGTGGCGGCCGACCGCTTCCAAGAACCGGCTCATCCATCCCCCTCCGACCGCCGTCCCGTCAATCGTTCCGCCACGCCCACCTGCCGCGGCCCCAACTCCTGGGCCGCCCGCTCCAGGTCGGCCGGAAGCGCCGACGGCGGCGCTCCCGATAAGCCGGCGCCGCGTACCTTCGGCCTCTGTGGGTGCGGCATGATGCTTTCCATGGTGCGCCGCGCGCCCCTGCCGGTCACCGCTCGGTGTCCGGGGTATCAGTGTCGAACTGCCCACGTTGCAGTGCCACGCGCGCGGCACGGGCCAGTTGCTCGTAGCTGGCATGGAGTAACTCCAAATCATGCTCCGTCAACTCTTCGAGGTCCAGGAGTGCGTTATGCGCTCCGGAGGTGGCCCGCACCAGCTCGTCGAGCTTGAGTTGGACCGCGATGCTGTCTCGGTTCTGGGTGTTCTGGATGAGAAATACCATGAGGAAGGTGACGATCGTGGTCCCGGTATTGATCACCAACTGCCAGGTATTCGAGAAGCCGAACAGCGGACCGGTCAAGGCCCAGACAAGGACAATGCTCACGGCCACGACGAAGGTGCGTGGGTGGCCCGCCGCGTGGGCCGTCCAGCGGGAAAAGCGACCGAAGGGCGAGGTTTGATAGACCACATGCGACACTATGCGACCTCCTGCATACATGATGGAGAGGGTGCTTCCCGCACCGCGGCATCGCGCATCCGGGGTACCCATGACAGGCGTCCGGTCGCCATATCACGGCAGTGACGGACTCTTCGTCATTGCGGTGGAGATCGGTGGACCAGACCGTGGACCGGGCGGAGCGCGAGGCCGGCTCAGGATTCAGATCAGCCCCGCCCGCAAGGCCGGTCGCGACGTGTTCACCCGAAAGGACGAAGAGCCCGGCGACACCAAGGGTAGACAACCGGGGGCCTCCTCCGCTATGCGGCTGTGACGTGCGCGGTCCCCGGCTCGATCGCTGCCACGCTATCCTACCGTCCCGGAGCCACTCCCAAGCTGTGATGTGCTCGACTCAGGCCGGCCCGGTGCTGCCACCCTGCCTCGAAGCGGCCGCCCGGTTCGACCCCCGCGTATTCCGCATATCTTGCCCGCGGTATATCAAACGTGCACCCGCCGATGCGCTCATGGAGGTCAATCGGCCGGCGCGGTGAGGGCGCGGTACATATCAGTGGCGCGCGGCGGGTCAGGCCGCCGAACCGGCCGGCGCGGTCTCGGCGCCGGCATGGTACCCTTGGTTTCACCCTTGAGTTGGCGCTGGCGGCGCGGCAGGCGGGTGCGCGGTCGATTTGAGGTATCCATTAATGTGGCGGCCGGCGCCGGCGCACAACGAGCGGAGACGGCGATGGACGGCATGACGCGCGAGTATCGCTCCGATTCGATCGCGGTGCAGTGGTATGCCGAGCGGTGCATCCATTCGGCAAATTGCATCCGGGGTCTACCGCGGGTGTTCGATCCACGCGAACGGCCGTGGATCCGTATCGACGAGGCCGGCGCCAGCGCCATCGCCGCGGCGGTCATGAGTTGCCCGACCGGCGCCCTGCATTTCCGCCGGCTCGATGGCGGGCCGCGGGACGAGCCGGGCGAGAATCCAGCGATTCAGGTCGTGCCGCGCGGGCCGTTGTATGTGCGCGGTGACATCCAAGTCGTGGACCAGGCCGGCGCGGTCATCCGCCACGACACACGGATGGCGCTGTGCCGCTGCGGCCAGTCCGCCAGCAAGCCTTTCTGTGACAACTCCCATCTGCGCACCGGCTTCAACGATCGCGCGAGCGGTCAGGCGTCGCCAGCCGGATGAGGCAAGCCTCACCCGGTTGCCCCACCATGGGCCTCCTCCGTGTCCCCGCCCCGCGTTCGCGGGACCGGCAGCAGACGTGGCGGATGTGGGCGGAGTTCATTCGCGTACAAACAACGCGTGCGGACTCTTATCCCACGAATCTTTAGAGCAAAATGATACCTCTGAGGCGTTATGAGTGCCTGCCCCGCGGTATAGTACAACCAACATGCCGAAGCGCCACGCAACCGCGTAGGGAAGGAAGCCATTCATGCCAGTTCGTGTACTGCTCGCCGATGACAACGCGTTGTTCCGCGAAGGCATGGCCAGCCTTCTGGAGCGCTGTGGTGAGGTGCAGGTGATCGGCCAAGCGAAGGACGCCGCCGAGGCCGTGCGAAAGACATCGCTGTTGCGTCCTGATGTGGTCCTGATGGATATCTCCATGCCGCTCGGCGGTGGTGTCGACGCCACGCGCAAGATCTTGGTGGAACGGCCGGAGCAGGCTGTCTGTATGCTCACGGTGTCGGAGCAGGAGAGCGACCTGTTCGCCGCGATTCGGGCGGGGGCGCGCGGCTATCTCGTGAAGACGGTCGCGCTCGAAGATCTCTGCTCGGGCCTGCGGGTGCTCAACGACGGCGGCTCGGTCGTGACGCCTCACCTCGCTGCCCGGCTCATGGAGGAGTTTGCCAAACTGGCGCAGGGCATGCGCGAAGGCCCGAGCGAAGCCGAGAAGCTGACCGCCCGCGAGCGCGAGGTGCTGGAACTGGTCGCCCGCGGCGCGTCGAACAAAGAGATCGCCAATCAGCTCGTGATCGCCGAGAATACCGTCAAAGTGCATCTCCGCAACATCCTCGACAAGCTCCACCTCCGTAACCGCCAGCAGGCGGCCGCCTTTGCCGTCCAGGAGGGCCTCGTGCGCGAGGTCCGCGGCGAAGAGACGACGGTCTGACGCGCGGGTGGCCGTGAAGCGGCTACCAGTGACCGCGAGCCGAGGGCGACCCGATGGGTCGCCCCGCTTGGTGCTGGTTTCGTGCCGGGGTTCAGGAACCCACTCCTAGACTAGCGTTCGACAGTTGAATGCCGGAGCGCGGTCGTGCTCTCCCTGACGCTTGCCGTTCCAAGAGACATGGGTTCATTGCTCGTCGCGCCTGAGACTTCTACGCTGGTCGTAGCCAGCGCCCCCTCTCGGCGCCTACCACATGAGCAGGTAAAGCACTCCATGTCCGACGCGCTCCAGCTTGCCTTTGCACCGCTCACCACACCCCGTCCATCCCAGCCGAATGAGAAGAGTGGCGTGGTCTACACTCGACCGTGGGTCGTGGAATTGCTACTCGACCTCGCCGGCTACCGTGCGGGGGAGGACCTGGTGTCGTGCGTTGCCGTCGAGCCGGCGGCAGGAGACGGAGCGTTCTTAGAACCGATGGTGCGGCGCCTGGTCGCCTCGTGTCAGCGCCAAGCGCTCCCGCTTACCGCGATTGGCGCGTCCCTGCGTGCGTACGAGATCGATGAGACGGCGGCAGTCGCCCTTCGGTCCAAGGTAGCCCGGCTCCTCCTCGAACTTGGGGCACAAACAGAAACGGCCACCGATTTGGCCCGATCCTGGATTCACACCAGTAACTACTTGATCGAGTGGCCGCGGGCGCCGGCGGCCGACTTCGTGATCGGCAACCCACCCTATATCCGCCTTGAGGATATTCCTGGTGCTATTGGCACGGCCTATCGGCGGATGTACCGGACGATGATCGGCCGCGCTGATATCTACGTCGCCTTCTTTGAGGCCGCGCTACGCCAGCTCAAGCCGGGTGGGGTGTGCGGCTTCATTTGTGCCGACCGGTGGATGCTCAATCACTACGGCACCGAGTTGCGCCGCTTTATCACCGCCAATTTCAGTGTTGATGCCGTTATCGAGATGCACCGCACCGATGCATTCCAGCATCAAGTGAGCGCCTATCCGGCGGTGACCGTGCTGCGTAAAGCCGCCCAGGGCGCCGTGATCGTGGCAAGCGCGGGTGTAGAGGCCGGGATGGATGGCGCGACAGGCCTTGCCGATGCACTGGCCGAGGCCGCTGCAGGTTCGTCCGTGAGTACCGTCCCGCGCGGATTCCGTGCGGCGCGGGTCGATGGGTGGTTCCGCGGGGCTGACCCGTGGCCCCAGGTATCACCGGAACGCCTGGCGCTCCTTAAGCGTCTCGAAGCCGATTTCGACCCCCTCGAGAACCCAATCACCGCTACGCGCGTCACGATTGGGGTTGCCACCGGCGCCGACGACATCTTCGTCACCCAAGATGCGAACGTGGTCGAGTCCTCGCGGCTCCTCCCGCTCGCGATGGCATTCGATACCCGTGACGGCACGCTGCACTGGTCCGGGCACTACCTCATCAATCCATGGGAGGCCGACGGTCGCCTGGTCGACCTGGCGGCGTATCCGCGCCTGAAGGCGTATTACGAAGCACGCCGGCCGGTGCTCGCGACGCGCCATGTTGCCGCGAAGAATCCGCACAACTGGTATCGCACCATCGATCGTGTCCACCATCAGTTGACCACCCGTCCGAAGCTATACTTACCCGATATTAAGGGCGTCATTCATCCGGTGCTGGACGCGGGCACGACCTATCCACACCACAACCTCTACGTCGTCTATTCCAGCGGCTGGGACCTTGAGGTTCTCGGTGGTTTGCTGCTGTCATCGGTCGCGCAGTTCTTTATCGAATGCTACGCCGTGCGTATGCGTGGCGGCTGGCTACGATTCCAGGCCCAATATCTGCGCCGCATCCGGTTGCCACGCCCCGAGGCTATCCCGGCCGATGCCGCCGATACGCTCAGACACGCGTTCCGTGGCCGGGATGTGGTCCTTGCCGATTCCGTGGCCTTCGACCTCTACGGCATCCAGGCGATTCCGCGGGAGGATGACCATGGATGTTGAGGTGCGATTCCAAGAGGCCGTGCAGCGCTTCTGGGAAGCGCGCGAGCGACAGCAGCAAAAACAGGTTGAGGCAGGCAGAATCGACGCGGGCACTCGCGGCGCAGTGACCGGCGGTACGCAAATGGGCGCGTTGGAGGTCCTCGTCTTGGACCTGCTGGTCGAGGCCGGCCTCGACCAGAGTCATATCAGGACGCGCACGTCGCTGGAATTACCCGGCTACTACCGGCCCGAGAAGAAATGGGACCTGCTCATCGTTTCGGGTGACCAGCTCGTGCTCGCTGTCGAATTCAAATCCCAAGTCGGTCCGTCGTTCGGTAATAACTTCAATAGTCGAACCGAGGAAGCTATCGGCAACGCGGTCGACATTTGGACGGCCTACCGCGAAGGCCGGTTCGGAAAACACCCGGCGCCGTTTCTCGGGTATTTCTTCTTACTCGAGGACTGCCCGGCGGTCCATAAGCCCGTACGCAACCAAGAGCCGTACTTCAACGTGGACCCGGAGTTTGTCCGCGCCTCGTACGCGAAGCGATATCAGATGCTGAGCGAGCGGCTGATGCTGGAGCGACAGTACAACGCCTGCTGTCTGACCCTCGCCACTAAGGCTATTCCCACGACTATCAGTCATCCATCCACCGTGTTGGGCTTTGCCCACTTCGCGGCGGCGGTCCAAGCCCACGCCCGCCTGTTCCTCAGCATCTCGCCTTGATCCTGCCCTGGTTGGAATGCATCCATTTGTGGCCGTGTGCCCGACCATCGGTGATACATCCTTTCCGGACCTTGTACTCGATCACGGCGTTTTTCCTGGACCTGGGTCCAGCGAACAGTTCCCGGACCCGGGCACGCTTCCGGCGCGGATTCACGGGGGAAGGGCCGTGGTGGCAGGCGCGCGCTTAGGCCAGGTGCGGCCGCGTGAGGTTGTCCACGGGCGCGCCCGCGCCGGTGACGTGGACATCATCCTCAATGCGGACGCCGCCGAGCGCCGCTAGTTCCTCCACCAGCCGCCAATCGACGGCGCTGGCGTGCGGACCCGCGCGCAACTCGGCCAGCTTGCCCTCGATGAAGTACACACCAGGCTCGATGGTGAAGACCTGCCCCGGCGCGATCACGGTCGTGTTGCGCAGCCAGTCGGTCTGCTCGGTCGGCGGTATCTCCGCGCAGCCCACGTCGTGACACTGAAGGCCGAGCGAGTGGCCCAGCCCGTGGGGAAAGAACGCCCGTGTCACCCCGGCGGAGGCAATCTCGGCGGGAGGCATCCGCACGATGCCAAGGTCGTGGAGGATGCCGGCGACGTGGCCGTGCGCCCGCTCGTGCAGCTCGGGAAACGGCAGGCCGGCCACCGCCTCGCCGCATAGTTGCGCCTGCATCTGCTCAACTCGGGTCACCAGATGTGTGAACGTCTCCCCGGCGCCGCCCGCGCCTTTGACGTACGTGCGGGTGATATCGCTGGTATAGCCCTGGTACGTCGCGCCGGCGTCGATCAGGAGTGACTCGGCTGGCCGGCGGGCGACCGTGCGGCCGTAGCTGATGTGATGGAGCGTGGCGGCGTTCGACCCCAGCGCCACGATGTTCTTGTACGGCGTCTCGGGGTCATCCTGGCGGGTCGCGGCCAGAAACAGCAGGTGCAGGTCGAGCTCGGCGTGGTCGCCGCTGAGAAACGCCTCGGCCACACGCCGGTGGCCGGCGGCAGCACGGCGGTTCGCCTCGGCGATGCATAGCACCTCATAGGCGGTCTTGCGCGTCCGCAGCTCGTCGAGTTGCTTGACCAACTCCTCCGGGTTGACCGCGTGACCCGCGCCCCACACATCCGGCACACTCCGCCGCTCACCGATCAGGGCCGCCCCCTCGCGCGGCAGATAGTCGCGCATCGCCTCGGGGCTGGAAACCTCAATGATCTCGAACGACGACTGCCAGTGATCGGAGTCCGGAGCGGCCGGCCGTTCCCAATACGATGTGCCGCGCGGCCACAGCAACCGGGGCCGGCGGCCGGGCTGCACGACGAGCAGACAATCGGGCTCGGATAGCGGCAGCCAGTGCTGGAAGTGCGGCGAGGGACGCAACGGCCAGTATTGGTCGTCGGCCTCCGCGCGCTTCTGTTGCGCGCCCGAGTGCAACACGACCGCCTCAAAGCCGGTCGCGTCCAGCGCCTCAGCATAGGCGCGTTCCAGCCAGGCGATATGCTCAGCATAGGTTCGTGTCAGACGATCCGTTTCGACGCTCATGCCCCGTACGCTACCACCACCCGCGCACATATTCCAATCGACCGCGCGGCAAGGTAGTGGGTGAGTGTGTCGGCGTGGCAAAGTCATTGCATCCGCGGCATCGGCTTGGAACCCTATGGCGGACCACGTCATCATCTCGTTGGGAGCGTTTGTCGTCGTGTCCGAGCGTCAGACAGCAAGTAATTCGCCCATACTCCCCGCGATGTCGCCCCGGCTGTTGTCGGTGGCGATGGTCTCCCCGTATTCGACCCGCAGACGGTTTGTCCGCAGTGCCGTGAAGAAAATGTCCGCGACGGGCGGGTAGTCCGCGAACCGACCGCGAAAGCCAAGCACTTCGATCCCGACGATCTTATATGTCTCGGGGTCTAATCGGAGGAATACGTTATCTGTCGCCGCCTCAGAGATTGCCTCTTGAGGCTCACCGAAGGTGACGAGGAGGGTGTCTTCTTCCACATCGTAGACCGCCGAGAATTCGAGCGCGCCGAGCCGGTCGCGTACATCGGCATTCGCCTCGCGGACCTTCTGGACGACCGCCGCATTTTCCTCGTTGAGTTGTCTCAATACGTCCGC
>JBBQJF010000244.1:0-8083 GCA_038325665.1 Dehalococcoidia bacterium
CAAAGTAGGCATAGCTGGCGCCGTAGCACCCCGAGGGCGCCAGACCAAGCCCGCCGATCACGCCCGCCGCCACGTCCGAGAGGATGTCGCCATAGAGATTGGGCAACACCACCACGTCGAGATCGTACGGCGCGGCGACGATCCGGCGGGCGAAATCATCGACGATGAACTCCTCATAGATCAGGGAGGGGAACTCGTCGCGCACCACCGCCTCGACGACGCGCCGGAACAGGCCGTCCGTGGTAGGCAGCACATTGTATTTGGCCGAGCATGTCACCTTGCCCCGGCCGCCGGCATCTTTCCGCCGCAGCGCCTGCTGACAGGCGAATCGGGCGATGTTGCGGGTGTTCTCCTCGGTGATCACCTTGACCGCGAACGCGCCCGGCGCCGAGGTGTCAATCGCGACCCCGTCGCGCCCCCGGCGGGGGTGCAGCGGCGCCAACCCGCTCAGTTCGCCCTCGACCGAGACGTACAAGTCTTCAAGGTTCTCGCGCACGATCACGAAGTCGATGCCCTCGGGGCGCTTCAACGGGCTGTTAAAGCCGGGACGCCAGCGCACGGGACGTACGTTGGCATAGGTGCCCTTGCCCCAGCGGAGGTAGGTGGTGGCGGGCGTCTTGCCACTGGCGGCGCCAAACAGAGTCGTGTCGGCGCGGTCAACCGCCGCGCGCATCCGTCGCGTGAATTCCTCACGTCCCCATCGCTCCGTACCATCCTCGCCCGAGGGCAGCTCGTCCCACGCGATGTCGGGCGCCAGCGCCTTGAGCAGCGCCACGCTCGGCGCCACCGCCTCTGGCGCGGCGTCATCCCCGGGCAATACGGCAACGCGCTTCGTCATATCATCCCCTAATTCGCGGCAATCGTGTTGCCCTGCGGTGGCCGCGGTTGCACCATCTCGGGCGCACGTATCATAGGACACGGCGCGCTGGTGGGCGACCGTGGTCCACCACGTCTGGAGGCGCGTGCCGAACACTGCTGACGCCCTGTTGACGCGCTGACGTGGTAGCGTGCGCTTATTGTCAGGAAGCCAGGGTGACGGGTGGAGGTGCAACGTATGCGCTACGGCTTCGTGCTGCCGGGTGGGACGGCGACCGAGCAACTGGAGCAGGCGGTTCTCGCCGAGAAGGCCGGCTGGGACGGGGTGTTCGTCTGGGAGGCGGCGTACGGGGTCGATGCCTGGACGCTGCTGGCGGCTATATCGCAAAGGACCGAGCGCATCCGGCTAGGGACGATGCTCACGCCGCTGCCGTGGCGCCGGCCGTGGAAGGTCGCGAGCCAGGCGGCCACCCTCGACCAGTTGTCGGGCGGGCGGGCGATTCTCGCGGTCGGACTCGGCGCGGTAGATACCGGACTCGGAGAGACCGGCGAGGCGACCGATCGCCGCGTACGGGCCGGCATGCTCGACGAGGGTATCGACCTGATCGCGGGCCTCTGGGACGGCCGGCTTCAGTACAGCGGGCGCCACTACAAGGTGGATCTCGCGGCTCGTGACGATCTCGCGCACACGGCCGCGCTGGTGCAACGGCCGCGTATTCCGATCTGGGTGGTCGGTGCGTGGCCGCGGCCGAAGTCGATGCGGCGCGTCTCGCGCTGCGATGGTCTGTTGCCCCAGGTCATGAATGAGAGCGGTTCCCGAGAGATCACACCCGAGGATATTCGGGCGATCTTGGGCTGGCTCGGCGAGCATGGAGGCGTGCGTCCCGGCTTCGACGTGGTGATGGAGGGGGAGACACCCGCGGGCGACCCTGCCACGGCGGGCGCGGTCGTCGCCTCATGGGCGGCGGCGGGTTGCACATGGTGGATCGAATCCCGCTGGCAAGCGCCGAACCACTCCGCCGAGCGGATGCGCCAGGTGCGCGAGCGGCTCGAAGCAGGCCCCCCCGGTCGGTCCAACCGCTGACATGGCGCGCGGAACTGGCCCGCATCACGCGATCTCGAATTGCACCCGCGTGAGGTCCGCGAGCGGAACCCGCGCCTTCACGCGCAGAATCTCAACGCCGACCACCTGATTGTACTCGTTGAAATCGAGCACAACTCCCGGCTGCACCTCCTCGGACTCTACGATCGGGGACTCATCTAGACGACGCCTGGACATAAATCCTATGCGGCTTTGAGCAAAGGTTTGATGCCAATCCGGAGATCCTCACCGGCTTCAAACCGGTACCACACGGCGAGTTGATACACGAACACCGCGCTCAAGACCCAGCGTCGCGTCGCCACCAGCCCGCGCGTCGGTACCGGCTGATCGGCGTCGAAAATGGCTTTGAAGTGGCCGTTGAAGTTTTCAATCGCATGGGAGCGCAGTTGATGGAAGATTCGCCGCACTTCCACGCCACCATCGGTGTGTGGATAGCCACCGCGCCGGGTCGTTACCAAATTGATGGTGCTGGCCTCGCATTTTTCCCGGAGGTCAGGGTCATTGTACGCCGTATCGCCCAGTAAGACGCGGACCTCGGTGAGCACATCGTCAAGAAGCGCGGGTGCCATTTCGTTGTCGGCGGTATTTGCGGCGGTCACCTCTGCTGCCAGCGGTATCCATACCGCCGCCACCGTCACCATCACATGCAGCTTCCAACCATAGACCCAGCCATGCCAGCCCGATTTCGTCCAGTGTGCTTCGGTATCAATCGAGGAATGCGGTACGATGTTCGCCTCTCGGTGTTTCTTATGCCATACTCCCCCATGAGCGCGCACCACGGTACTGTCAATCGCTGCCGCACGCCCCTCCTGTTGCCACGGTTGGATACGGTCAACCAAGTGCCGTCCCAACCAGGCGATCTGCTCGGGCAGTCGGTCTGGTATGACTGCTAATCGCCGTTCCCATGTTCTGCGGCTGGGAAAGCGTCCGTGCTCCATGAGCAATGCCCGAACCTGACGCATTTCGGCGGTCGGTTGGTTGACCACGCTGACGAGCAAATGTGCGGTTGGCAGCCCTTTGCTGATCATCACGACCAATGCCTTCAGGACCAACCGATCCGAGTAGACGCGGGGACGGCCCCGACTGCCCGCCGCTGGTGGCGGCATCGGCAGGCGTTCGACCAGCCGCAGCAGTGTGACAAGAATGGACTCCTCCGATCCCATCGGGATGCCTCCATCGTGTGGTGTAGCAACCTGATGGTAGGCCCCGGCTGCGGCTGCGGCGACCGCCCCGCGGCCGGTGATTTATGTCCAGGCGTCATCTAGACGTAGATAGAGTGCGTCGGCCTGCTCATCGAAGTGAAGTTTCATAACCTTCGTCCCGCCTCCCGATCAAGGTACACGGTTACAATACGCCATGGTGTGACCGACTGGTTGTACACGACGCGCAACACGCGGTCCTGACGTTCAGGAATTCGGCCCAGCGCATGCCGAAGAGCCGGGTCCTCGCTGTCAGGCTCGACTACCGTCGGCGCCATCAGGATTCGAGCCACCCACTCTCGAGAGATGACTCGTGCTGCCATCACATCCATCGCGTGGAGCGTCAGGGCGTATGGAAAAGTATCGCCGGTTGTCGCTTGACGCGCTCCGGTCCTGTGGCGGCGGGCGTGGCGTTCGATCAGCCGCCCGATCGCGCGGTGCTCGCACGCGCCGGCATCAGTCGGGCGAATACCTCGTTCGAGAGCAGCCGGCCACGGGCAGTAATACGTAGGCGGTCGCCGTCCCGCTCGACCAGGCCGAGGCCGTCGAGATCGCGGAGCGCGTCGCCGTAGACCGCATCGAACGGCACGCCGAACCGGCGCTCGAACGCCAGCAGCGACAGCCCCTCGCTCAGACGCAACGCCATGATCGCCGCGTCGGACATCGCCATCGCCGGGTCGGACTCCTCGACGAAGCTGATCCAGGGCATGTGTGTGGCAAGCGTGCCGGCGGCGGGTGTGAAGCGCGCCGGCAGGGCCGCCTCACGCACCCGCCTGGTGTAGCCGGCCGGCGAGTTCATCACGGCAAAGCGCAGGTCGTGGGAACCAGCGGCGCTTCCACCCGGTCCGCCGCGCAGGTGCGAATGCGCGCCCGCGCCGAGGCCGAGCCACTCACCGTCGCGCCAGTACACCAGGTTATGCCGGCAGGCGCGGCCGGGTTTCGACCAGTTCGAGATCTCATACTGGACATAACCGGCGTCGCCGAGTAATTCCTGCGCCCGCTCGTACATATCGGCCTGCGCGTCGCCGTCCGGCTCCGGCGCCGCGCCACGCGCCACCCGGTGGGCGAGCGGTGTGCCCTCTTCGATTGTCAGCGCATACAACGATAAGTGCTCCGGGGCCAGCGTCAGCGCCCGGAGTATGTTGCGCTCCCAACCGGCGGCCGTCTGCCCTTCGAGACCATAGATCAGGTCGAGACTGATGTCGTCGAAGCCGGCGGAACGGGCGGCGTGATAGGCGGCCTCGGCGGTCGCGCCGTCGTGGATGCGGTCGAGCCGCCGAAGCTCGGTGTCGTCGAAGCTTTGCACGCCGATGCTGACCCGGTTGACGCCCAGCGTACGCAGCCCGCGAAAGTATGCCGCATCGACCGTGCCGGGGTTCGCCTCGAGCGACCACTCGGCGTCAGGGTCAATGGCGAAGCAGGTTCGAAGTGCCTCGATCACGCGCGACATAAGTGGCAGTGGTAGCAGACTGGGCGTGCCGCCGCCGAAGAAGACGGTGGGCGCCTCGCGCCGCCCCACGGCGGCTGACCACGCCGCGATCTCGGCGACGAGGGCATCGGTATAGGCGGGCATGAGCGCATCAAGCCCCGCGTAGGCATTGAAGTCGCAATACGCGCAGCGATGATCGCAGAACGGGATATGGAGGTAGAGCGAGAGTGGATGAGACGTCAACACTCAAGGAATTGTATCACGCTCGAACCGTGGACGACCCGCCGCTAGACGGCAGAAACACCGGCCCGCCGCTGGGCGCGCCCCAGTGCGCCGCGTTATCGCTCCGTGCCAATAGCACCCGAGTGATCACCCGCCTTAGGTCACGCTGCCGCCATGAGAGGTTCCTCCCGAGAGTGAGGGACGTTACCATTTTGGTGCGGCCGTGGGGGCGGAGCGAAATTGGCGTGATACGGGTTAAACGGGGGGCAAGTGATGCTAAAGACGCATGGATGCGGTGAATTGCGGCTCGATCAGGGCGAGGCGGCGGTGACGCTGGCGGGATGGGTACACCGACGCCGGGACCATGGCAGCTTGATCTTCATCGACCTGCGCGATAACAGCGGCATCGTGCAGGTGGTGTTCGATCCCCGCGATTCGACCGACGCGCACGCCGTCGCCGCGACGGTGCGGAGCGAGTACGTCGTGCAGATAACGGGAACGGTCGAGCCTCGCGAACCGGGCGCCGTCAACCCCAACCTGCCCACCGGTGATCTAGAGCTGCGCGCGACGAGTGCACGGATTCTCAACGCCGCCAAGACGCCGCCGTTCTACATCAATGAGGATAACGATGTCGAGGAGTTGCTACGCCTGCGCTACCGCTATCTCGACCTGCGCCGCGAGACGTTGCACCGCAACATCATCATGCGCCACCAGGCCGTGCTATTCATGCGCAACTTTCTGTCCGCGCGTGGCTTTACAGAGATCGAGACGCCGATCCTGCTCAAAAGCACCCCCGAGGGCGCGCGTGACTATCTGGTCCCGTCGCGCGTTCACCCTGGTTCGTTCTACGCGCTGCCGCAGTCGCCGCAGCAACTCAAGCAACTGCTGATGGTGGCCGGCTTCGAGCGCTACTTTCAGATCGCCCGCTGTTTCCGCGATGAGGACCTGCGCGCCGACCGCCAGCCCGAGTTTACCCAGCTCGACCTTGAGATGAGCTTTGTCGAGGAGCAGGACATTCTCAATCTGACCGAAGAGCTGTACACCGCGATGATGCGCGAGTTCCGCCCCGACGCGACGCTGATCACACCCTTCCCCCGGCTGACGTATGCCGAGGCGATGCAGCGCTATGGGTCGGACAAGCCCGACCTTCGGTACGGGATGGAGCTGTTTGACGCCACCGATCTATTCCGCGACTCCGAGTTTGTCGTCTTCCGCTCGGCAATCGAGGCTGGCGGGCAGATTCGTGGACTGGCCGCGCCCGGCGGCGCGGAGTTCACGCGACGGCAGCTCGACGACCTCGGTGAGGTCGCGAAAGGTCGGGGGGCGAAGGGTCTGGTGTGGGTGGCGCTGAGCGGCGACCCGGCGACGCTCACGACAGAGAGTATCCGCTCGTCGGCCGCGCGCTTCATGACCCCGGAGGTGGTACGCCCTCTGGCCGAGCGGGCCGGGGCGATGGCGGGCGATCTGTTGCTGCTGGTGGCCGACCAACCGGCGGTGGTCACGGTCGTGCTCGACACGCTGCGCCGCGACCTTGCCCGCCGGCTCAATCTCGCTGACCCCAACACCTTTGCCTACCTGTTCGTGAACGACTTCCCATTGTTCGAGTGGGACGCCGCCGGCAACCGGTGGAGCGCCACTCACCACCTGTTCACCGCGCCCCATCCCGACGACGAGGCAATGCTGGAGAGCGACCCCGGCAATGCGCGCAGCAAAGCCTACGACCTGGTGTGCAACGGGTTGGAACTGGCGTCCGGCAGCATCCGGATTCATAAGCGCGAGGTGCAAGAGGCGATCTTCCGGCTGCTGAGCATCGACCCGGATGAGGCGCGGGAGCGGTTCGGGCACATGCTGGAGGCGTTCGAGTACGGCGCGCCGCCGCACGGCGGCATCGCCCCCGGCATCGACCGCACGGTGATGCTGCTCGCCGGTCAGTCCGACATCCGCGAGCTGATCGCCTTCCCCAAGAGCAAGGCGGCCGCCGACCCGATGACCGGCGCCCCCTCGCCGGTGGACGCCCGCCAGCTCCAGGATCTGCACATCCGTGTCGTGGAGTTGGAGTAAGCCGGTGGCGCGGGTGACGGCATCGCTGCCATGCTCCGCCCAATGTCGGCGAGCGCATTCAAGTCCGCTTGCGGGTCGACTCCTGGCAGGATGTGGGGCGCCTCCGTGCAGTCGTGAACTCTGACCGCGACCGCGACCGCGACCGCAGCAAGCGATGGGAGCACAGCGATGCCGGCTCTGCCGTTGCTGTGGCGCGCGCCGCTCGCGCGGGCGCGGGCGCTTACCGGACTGCGCGCGGCGCTGGTGAGCGGCGATCCCGCGGCGCTCACCGCCGCCGTGGAGGTGATTGATGGTGCGGTGAGCGCGGCGCTCCGGGCGCTGGCGCTCCCGCGGGGGGTGATCGCCAGGATCGAGGTCGCCGATTTCGGACGGGGGTGGGCCGGCCGGAAGCTGGCAGACTGCCATCTGCTCTTCGATCGGTCCGTGCTGGCGCGGAGGCTGGATGCCGCGAGGTATCCTGACGATACACTCCGAACCTGGACTCACGAGTCCTTGCATGCTCGGCAGTCCTTCACCGGGGAATATGCTCGGTTTGCAGCCACCACGAGCGGTTATGAGGAAGGGCTAGCCGAGGCATTAGCGCGATTAGTTTTGCGTGCAGGTAACGACATGCACATCCGCGATGAGTCATACGCGTACTTCACTGGCGCATATCGTGCCCTTGCGGTCGCTGTCGGTGTCGAGGAGGAAGCACTGCTGCGGAACCTGTGGCGGGCTGCACCTGGTGACGTACGAGCCGTGTTCGTCGATACTGTTGATGACTCGCGGCGGGCGGCAGGTTCGCCGCCCTTTACGACGGCTGAACGCGGTCGCCTCCAGGCGATTGGGGACACGCTGTTCGCCACCAATCGCGCCGCGTTGGCTTCAGACGTCCGGATGTTGATCCAGACGTGGCGGGTGGTATTCCGATGACTCCCACCGACTATCTTCGGCGTATCGACGACCTGGTCGCGGCCGGCGACTTTCTGGCGATCGCGGCTCTTTTCAGAGAGCACGACCGCACGGTCGGACCTCGGCTCTCGGATGACGAGTTCGCCAAGTATACGGACCTCATGGAACTGGTGGACCAGATCGTCGATCCCGTGGGGCCAGCGACGTCGATATCGGCAGCGCACACGGGCACCGGCCGCGCGGCTCGTGGATAGGCGGAGAGCCGGGAGCGGTTCGGGCACATGCTGGAGGCGTTCGAGTACGGCGCGCCGCCGCACGGCGGCATCGCCCCCGGCATCGACCGCACGGTGATGCTGCTCGCCG
>JBBQJF010000245.1:0-8056 GCA_038325665.1 Dehalococcoidia bacterium
TCGGCCGGTGAGAGCCGGAGCAAACCACCCAAGATTTCATCGTTGTGTTCGCCCAGGCATGGCGCTGGCCCGTAGGCGAGCTGGGGGATAGCGCTGAAGTGGGCGGGTAGACCAGCCACGCCGCGGCGGCCGACCTCCGGGTGGTCGATGTCCACCACGAATCCCCGCGCCTGGAGATGTGGATCATCCATGAGATCGACAGCGTTCATCACCGATCCGGCGGCAACCCCTGCCGCCTGGAGCGTGCGCGTCACGTCTTCGGGGGTGCGGCCACGGGTCCACCCGGTGATCATGGCATCCAGCTCATCCTGATAGCGAAGGCGGCCGGAGACGCTGGCAAAGCGCGCGTCGGCGGACCAGTCGGCGTGGCCGGTCGCCCGACAGAGGGCGCGCCACTCCTCGTCGGTCGCCACCGCGATCGCCGCCCAGCGATCGTCGCCCAGACACGGGTATACATCGTGCGGCGCCATCGCGCTGTCACGGTTGCCCATGCGCGGCAGGTGGCGGCCGTTCATGGTGTACTCCAACACCGCCTCCGGCAGCATCGCGGTCACGACCTCGCCCATCGCGACCTCGATGCGCTGGCCCTCGCCGGTACGACGGTGATGGTGGACGGCGCTGAGCACGGCGAACGCCATCGCGGTTCCGATCATATAATCCGGCCAGATACCGCCCAGGTCGGCGGGCGGGCCGTCGCGATAGCCGCTGACCGAGGGCAGGCCGGCGTAGGCGCCGACATTCGGCCCCCAGCCGCTCGCCTCGCGCTCGGGGCCGGTCGTGCCGAGCGTCGAGCCGGTCAGCATGATGATGTCGTCTTTGAGGGCGCGCAGCGCCGGGTAGCCGAGGCCGAGGCGATCCATTACACCGGTGGCAAAGTTCTCGCTGACGACGTCGCTAACCTTGACCAAGTCCCGTGCGAGCGCCAGCCCCTCGGCGGTGGCGACGTTGAGTGTCACGCTCTTCTTGCTGTAGTTCAGGCCATTAAATCCGGACGAGCGGTTGACGCCGGCAATGCCATCAGCACCGCCGGAAATGCCCGCGCGAGAGAGATCGATGCGGGCCATCGATTCGACGCGGATCACCTCCGCGCCGAGCGTGCCCAACCAGGCGGTGCAATGGGGCACGGACAGGATCCAGCCGAAATCGAGGATACGGATGCCGGCAAGCGGTTGGTCATCCATGTCAGCCTCCTGGGGAAATGCCTAATCTATCGTCAGACCAGTCAGTCGCCTCTCCCGCGGACCGAGGGCGACCCATCAGTCGAGGGCGACCCGGTGGGTCGCCCTGGTTTCTTCCTGCACGGGTCAACCACTCCGAAGCCCCGCCAGGTCGGTCGATTCATGGTTTGCACGGAGGAGGTCGCCCAGCACCTCCTCATTGTGCTGGCCCAGCAGCGGCGCCGGCCGCCGTAACGCCCAGGGGGTGCCGGAAAAGCGGATCGGCGGGCCGGGCTGCGTGATCGTGCCCGCGACCGGGTGCTCCTGGACCACGAAGAAGCCGCGGGCGCGGTACTGCGGCGAATTGACGACATCTTCGATGGTGTTGACCGGGAAGCAGGGGATGCCCCGTGGCACCAGCATCCGGTACAACTCCTCGCGGGTATGTTCGCCGAACCATACCTCTAGCAGCGCGTCCAGCGCATCGGCGTTCTGCCGGCGCAACAATAGGCTGCCGAAGCTGTCGCTCTCCGCCCACTCCGGCCGTCCCATCAAGTCTTTAAGGGCGTCCCACCAGTGGTCGCGCAGGGTCGAGGTCGAGATGTAGCCGTCTTTACACGGATAGATCCACGGTGACGCGATCTTCAACCGGGTGGTGGGGACAGTCGGACGGTCGTAGGAGTAGGCCGAGAAGTTGGCCCGGATCATACTCGCCACCGCCTCTACTGCCGACACGTCCACCATCTGACCGACGCCATACGTCTCACGGTGAAAGACGGCCGCCATCGTCGCCGCCGCGGCGGTCCATCCGGCAAGACAGTCCGCCTGATGGCCTCCGCCGCGCAGGGGTGGCTGCGCGGCGGGAGTGGTGACGGTGTTGAAGGGGGTGCCGTGTCCGGTGCCGCCCATGTGCCAGGTGATCAGGTCGCTGCCCTTGTAATCGCGGTACGGCCCGGTGTGGCCGAAGGGACTGATGCAGGTCATGATCAGCCGGGGGTTGAGCGCGTACAAGCTCGGATAGTCAAGCTCCAGCGCGTCGAGACGTGGCGGCGGTAGATCGGTGATCAGGATATCCACCCGCCGCGGCAACTCCCGCAGCACTGTCCGCCCATGCACGCTGTCGAGGTCGAGCGTGACGCCGCGCTTGTTCGCGTTGAGATAGAGGAACTGGCCGCTACGTTCGGGATGCGCGATATCGTCGGGAAAAGGACCCGCGCGACGGGCGGCGTCGCCCTCGGGCGGCTCGATCTTGATCACATCGGCTCCCAGGTCGGCGAGGGCCTTCGCCGCGAAGGCGCCCGCCACCCCATCGCCGCACTCGAGGACGGTCAGGTCTGATAACGCCGCACCCGCCACGTTGCACCTCCGGTAAATCTACCTACTATGCGTGCTCGGGCAACCTGTTCGGCTCCGAGGGGCCGCGGCACCCTGTACGCGGAATGGGACGCGGGCGACTTGCCGGGTCGCCCCGACCCACGAACATGGATCGCCCCCTGTCAGAGCCACCGCTGGGTCGCCCTGGAGCGCCGTGCAATCAGGAGTCCACGCGTTCGCCCCCGGCGCGGTTCCGCCGGTCAGCACAGCATACTCAATCCACACGGAACACCGAATAGGAAAGGGCGGACCAGCGCACATTTGCAGATATGGGGCTGGACTTCCGGCTTCGTCACGGCTGGAGTAGACTGACACCGCGAAAGGGGGGGAACGCCGGGTTCCCCAATGTGCGGGGGTCGCGGGAGCCGCGCTCCCGTCAGGACGGGGTTGGGGAACGTCGCGTTCCCCAATTTCACAGGAGCGAACTATGGAGTTTCAGTTTACCGCTGAAGATCAGGCGTTCCGCAATGAAGTGCGGCAGTTCATTCGCACTAACTGGGGCGACGGAGAAGAGGCCAGCTATGAGGCGGAGAGCGACGAGGCGTTCCAGCGTCAGCGCGACTTCGAGAAGAAGCTGGCCGAGCGCGGCTGGCTGACGATGGCGTGGCCGAAAGAGTACGGCGGTCAGGGCGCCAGCCACATCCAGCAGATGATTTTCCGCGAGGAGTGCGCCTACCATGGAGCGCCCGGCAGCGGCGGCCAGGGCATCAATATGATCGGGCCGTGCATCATGGTCCATGGCAACGACGACCAGCGCAACCGCTTCTTACCGGCCATCGCCAGCGCTGATGTGACGTGGTGCCAGGGCTTCTCCGAGCCGGGCTCCGGCTCCGACCTTGCCAGCCTCCAGACACGGGCGCTGCGCGACGGCGACGATTACGTGCTCAACGGTCAGAAGATCTGGACCTCGGGCGCGCAGCATTCCGACTTCATCCATATCCTGGCGCGCACCGACCCGGACGCGCCCAAGCATCGCGGTATCACCTACTTCCTGCTCGACATGAAGGCGCCGGGCATCTCGATTCGCCCGATCCAGCAGATGCATGGACGGTCGGGCTTTAACGAAACGTTCTTCGAGAATGTGCGGGTGCCGCGGGCGAACGTGCTCGGAGAGGAGAATCGTGGCTGGTACGCCGCCGCCACCACGCTCGACTTCGAGCGATCTGGTGTCGGCCGCTTCGCCGCCGGCCTGCGCACCCTGGGCGAACTGGCTGACTTCTGCCGCGACACCAAAGTGGGCGGTGTTCGACTGGCGAGCAAGCCTCAGGTACGGTCCCAGCTCGCCGAGCTGGCGATCGAGCACGAGGTGGGTCGTTACCTGTCGTACCGGGTGTCGTGGATGCAGGCGGCCGGCAAGATCCCGAATTACGAGGCGTCGATGTCGAAGCTGTACGGCTCGGAACTGACCCAGCGACTGGGGCAGGTCGGCGTCAACGTCATGGGTCTGTACGGCAACTTGTACGAGGGCAGCAAGTGGGCGCCGCTGGAGGCGAAGATGCAGGTGCTCTACCTGAGCAGCGTCTCCGCCACGATCGCGGCGGGCACCTCGGAGGTCCAGCGCAATATCATGGCGACCCGTGGGCTGGGATTGCCGCGAGGCTGACAAATCTGGCGTCCATCAGCCCCCTGTATCATCCAATCTGGCGGACATGCCGGCGTCGGTGTCCGGCGCCGGCGGGCGGGGCGACGTCTACGCCTCATCTGCCTCAATGTACTTGAGGACATCGCCGCCGGAGAAGTGGAAGGTCCGCGTGGGGCCAACGCGCGGGGTGCGGGCATCCGGCGCGCGCAACGCGTCGTTCCGCCACTGCTCGGCCCGAGAGAGATCAATCGAGCGCGGGAAGGGCCGAGGCAGCGCATGGGCGAGGGTCGGGGTCATGATGTGATCCTTTCAACTATGTGGCGCGGGCGATCTGGCCGCGAGATGGCGGCGGTGGGTTCCCGCGCATCGGTATATCGTGATTGTTGTCACATTCACATATAACCCCATCGGGTGGCGCCGTGTCAACCGCGGGAGACTCGTTTCCGGTGGATTTAACAGGCTGTTTACATGGGACTCGCCTATGACCTGACAGCCCGCCCTGGTCCATGAGCCGTCGCTTCCCGTCTATCGCCTGCCTTGGCATGGCCGGGGAGGAGAGGGTCAGGGGTTTAGTAGGCATTCCCCGGCGAGCGCCCGGCCGAGTTGGGGCCGCCGGTCACGGTGAAAGAGAGGTCCCGTGCCATGAGCCTGCGCGGCAAGGCCGCTATTGTTGGTATTGGTGAATTACCCACTCGCCGCGCCTATCCCGGCCGCTCGATGGAAGGGCTGTGCGCGGAGGCGGCGCGGCTGGCGATCGAGGACGCGGGGCTTCGCAAAGAGGACATCGACGGGCTGGTGGTCGAGGGTGGTACCACCACGCCCGCGATGATGGCTGACTACCTCGGTATGCGGCCGGTATTCGCCACCGGCGTCTCGATGCAAGGCGCGACCGGGGCCACTGCCGTGACGGTCGCGGCCTCGGCGATTGCCGGCGGCTTGTGCAACACGGTCCTGATCGTCATGGGCGCGGCCCGTGCGCCGGGGGCAGGGCCGCGCCGTGCGCCCGGTGGCGGTAGTGTCGGCGCCGAGTTCGAAGCGCCGTTCGGCCCGGCAGCCGGCGCCGGCACCGGCTACGCGCTCATTTACCAGCGCCACATGTATGAATACGGCACCACCCCCGAGCAGATGGCCAAACTGGCGGTGGACCAGCGCTTCAACGCGCTCGACAATCCGAACGCCGCCTTCCAAGGCCAACCGATCACGATCGACGATGTGCTCAATTCGCGGTATGTCAACGAGCCGCTGCATATCCTCGAGTGTGTGATGCCATCCGCCGGGGCCGCCGCGTGCATCGTGACCACGGCCGCGCGGGCCAAGTCTCTGCCACACCGCGCCGCATACCTACTTGGCGCCGGTCTCGAGCAGGCGAACGCCTCGATCTGGCAGACGCCGCGCGTCACCACGTCGCCCGCGCGGGTTTCCGCCGCGCGGGCCTTCGCCATGGCCGGCTACGCTCCCAAAGATATCCAGTTCGCCGAGTTTTACGACTGCTACACCATCCTGGTGGCGATGACCCTCGAGGACGCCGGCTTCGTCAAGAAGGGCGAGATCGGCCCGTTCTACGCCGCGACCGACACCACCTACAAGGGCACATTCCCGATCAACACCGACGGCGGCCAGATCTCCGGCGGCCAGCCCGGCTTAGCCGGCGGCTTCCGCCACGTCATCGAGGGGGTGCGCCAGATCATGGGCCGCGCCGGCCCCCGCCAGGTGCCGCGGAACGACCTCTGTATGGTCAATGGCTGAGGCGGTATCGCGAGCGAAATGTGCTCGCTGGTCCTCGGGTCCGAGGACACAATTTAAGTGATAGGTCATGGGTGTTGGGTGTTGGCAGGGCGGCGGTGTCGCTCATCCCCAACACCCGACACCCGACACCCGCGCGAACGGAGTGAGCGCCATGGTTGCCGAGTATTCTAAGCCGTTGCCCAATCCACTCCATCACGAGGCGAGCCTGCCGTTTTGGGAGGGCGCCGCGCGGGGTGAATTGATGATGCCGCACTGCAAGATGTGCGACAGGCTGTTCTTCTATCCGAGGGAGGTATGCCCGGTGTGCCTCTCGGCTAACATCGACTGGATGACGGTCAGTGGCCGGGGTCGCGTGTACTCCTTCACGATCATTCACCAACCGGCGCACCCGGCCTTTCGGGAGGACACGCCGTATGTCTACGCCATCATCCAGCTCGACGAAGGGCCGCGCATGATCTCCAACCTGGTGGAGTGCGCTACCGACGATGCCCGCATTGGTATGCCGGTGGTCGCGGTGTTCGACGCGGTGACGCCCGAGGTCACGCTGGTTAAGTTTAGGCCGGGGTAGCGAGCAACAGGAGCGGGGAGCGGGGAGGTACGGGCATGAGCGGACGGCTTGAAGGCAAGGTGGCGCTGATCACGGGCGGGGGCAGCGGCATAGGTCGGGCGTGCGCGCTGCGGTTCGCGGACGAGGGCGCGCTGGTGTGCGCCGCCGACCTCAATCACGCGGGCGCGATCGAAACCGTCCGGCTGGTCGAGGCGGCGGGCGGCAAGGCGCTGGCGCTGGCGGTGGACACCAGCGACGAGGCCGCGACCGATGCGATGGTCGAACGCTGCGTCGGGTCGTTCGGCGCGGTTGATGTTCTGGTGGCGGCGGCCGGCATCCTCGGGCAGCGCACGGCGGGCGGGTCGCGAATGATGAACGCGCCAACGGCGGTGATGCGCGAGGTGCTCGACGTGAACCTCTTCGGCGTCCTGTTCTCCGACCGGGCGGCGGCGCGATGGATGCTGGCGAACGGCCGGCCGGGCAGCATCGTCAATCTCGCCTCTGCCGCCGCGCGCCTGCCCACCGGCACGGCCGGAGGCGCGTACAGCATCAGCAAGGCAGGGGTTTGGATGCTGACCAAGGTGCTGGCGCAGGAACTGGCCACGGCGGGCATCCGCGTCAACGCCATCGGCCCCGGCTCGATCGATACACCAATGACCGCGCCGTTGTACGCGAACGAGGCGCGTATGCGGCTGACGCTCGAACGCACGCCGATGGGCCGCACCGGCCAGCCGGAGGAGATCGCGAGCACCGCCCTCTTCCTCGCATCTGATGAATCGTCATACTTCACCGGACAGTTGCTTCACCCTGCCGGCGGCATGTTTCTCGGCTAGGGTTGCGGCGCCGTCAGAAACCTCGGACACTATCGCCCTCCACTTGGCGCCGGTATAACGGTGTTCGGAACCCCCCTGCTGCCAGGAGCGGCGGTGGGTGGTTCACCAATGCGCGCGCTCTGCTATCAGCTTCCGGAGATACGAGCGCGGTCGCCGGGAGTGGACGCGAGGGCACGGCACCGAACGACCGGCCCGACCATAGGAACCGGTAGCCTGCTCGCCCAGGACAGACAGCCAAACGCGCACTCACCACCACACGGGGGGCCGATCGCATGACCCGCGAATTCCTCAGCAACGAAGAGATCGTGCTGGCCGCGCGCCGCACCCTCGGCCAAGGCGCATGGGACTACCTCGTCGGCGGCGCGGAATCCGAAACCACGATGCGGCGCAACCGGCTCGGGTTCGACCGGCTCGGGTTCCGCCCGCGCATCCTAGTCGATGTCTCGACCATCGACCCATCGACAACGTTCCTTGGCCACCAACTGCGTATCCCGGTGATGCTTGCCCCCATCGGCTCACTCCAGGTGTTCGCCCCCGAGGGTGGCGTGGCGTCGGCGCGGGCGGCGGCGGAGTTCGGCACGATTCCGGTGGTCAGCTCGGCCACGCAGCCCAGCCTCGAAGAGACGGCGGCGGCCTGTCCCGGCCCGAAGATCTTCCAGCTTTATGTGCACGGAGACATGGACTGGGTACGCGACATTATTGGGCGGGTGAAGGCGGCCGGCTACGATGCCCTCTGCCTGACCGTCGATGTTGCCGTGTACAGCCGCCGCGAGCGGCCGATGCTGACCCGCTGGATGACCCCCACCCAGCGCGCGGC
>JBBQJF010000246.1:0-8046 GCA_038325665.1 Dehalococcoidia bacterium
CGAGCGCGGTGACAGACGCGACATGCGCCGCCAGGGCGAGGCTGAGATGGCCGGTGCCGGCCGCCACATCGAGCGCCCGCTCGTCGCCGCGCGGGCCGATCTGCTCCACCATCCATCGCAGGTAGTCCGTGTTCGTCAGCGTCAGCCCCGCGTCGCCGAACTTCGCGGCCTGTTTCGCGAAGGCCGTCCGCACCACGTCGATGTGTTTGTCGCTCATCGCACTTGCTCCCAGCTGGGAAGACCGTCAAAACTTCGATGGTCTGTCGCTCAGTAACCGAGGCTGCCCTGGCGAACGGCTGCCCCGGCAAGCTCGGCCTGATCGAGGGCGCGCATCAGCGCCCCCGCCTTGCTCAGTGTCTCTTCCCATTCGGCTTCCGGGTCGCTATCGAAGACAACACCGCCGCCGGCCTGCATGTACGCCACGCCATCCTTCATCACGATGGTGCGAAGGGTGATGCAGGTATCGAGGTTGCCGCCGAAGCCGACATAGCCGACCGCGCCTGCGTACGGACCCCGCCGCTCCGCCTCCAGCTCGGCGATCAGCTCCATCGCGCGGATTTTGGGCGCGCCCGACACCGTGCCGGCGGGGAAGCAAGCGCGGAGGGCGTCATAGGGGGAGCGGTCGTCGCGCATCTCGCCGGCGACGTGCGAGACAAGGTGCATAACGTGCGAGTATCGCTCCACGTCGAGCATTTGGGTGACGCGCACGGTGCCGGGGCGGGCGACACGACCGATATCGTTGCGGCCCAGGTCGAGCAGCATGATGTGCTCGGCGCGTTCCTTCTCGTCCGTTCGCAATTCTTGTTCGAGCGCCCGATCCTCGGCCTCGGTACGGCCGCGGCGGCGGGTGCCCGCGATCGGGTGCGTCTCCACCTGGCCGTTCTCGACACGGACCAACAGCTCGGGCGAGGCGCCGACGATTTGAAAGCCATCGAGGTCGAGATAGTACATGTAGGGCGAGGGATTTACATGGCGGAGCGCGCGGTAGACGTTGAACGGGTGGGCGGCGGTCCGCCGCGCCATCCGTTGCGACGGCACCACCTGAATGATATCGCCGGCGATGATGTACTCGCGCGCCTCTTCCACCGCGAGCATGTAGTCCTCGCGCGGGATATTGTGCGTGATTGGCTCGCCGCTCCCAGCCGACACCGGTCCATTCTCCGGCAAACGGGTGAGCGGCTGACGCAGGCGATCGACCAGTTCCTCGATCCGCCACACGGCCTGACGGTACGACGCCTCGATGTCGCCATCGAGCCGGACATGACTGACCACCTGAATCACATGCTTGAGGTGGTCGAACACCAGCAGTGTATCGACGAACATGAAGATCGACTCGGGCACGTCCAGCGGGTCGCAGGCCGCCGACGGCAGCCGCTCGAAGTGGCGCACGACATCATAGGCGAGGTAGCCGACCGCCCCACCGTGGAACGCGGGCAGACCGGGCACGGGCACCAACGTGAAGCGGTTCAACTCACTCTCGATCACGTTCAGCGGATCGCCCTCGCACTCGCGGCCGGGGCCGGATGTGAGCACGCGGTACGGCTCCGTGCCGATGAACGAGTAGCGTGCCAGGCGTTCGCCGCCCTCCACGCTCTCCAGCAGGAATGAGGTGCGACCGCGCGCAACCTTGAGGTAGGCGGACACCGGCGTCTCCAGATCGGCCATCACCTCGCGATGAATCGCGACGAGATTCCCGCGTCCGACCAGCGCCTTAACATCATCGAGTGTCGGTTGATACATGGCCTACCTCTGGCATCCTCCCCGCGCGGGAGGGAAACGTATGCTGGTGACCATCACCGCGACCGTCCACGCATGTGGGCGCGTGGGGTCGCCGTCCCCTTCCCGCGCCGGGAAGGGGGGCGGGGGGTTAGGTCCGCCCCATCCCGTAATTCAACCCCATCGCCTCCCGCGCGGCCTCCAGCGTCTCGGCCGCGACCGTGCGCATCTTCATCGTGCCCTCATATAGAATCTCATCCACGTAGCCGGGTCGCGAACCGTACTCCGCGCGCCGGTCCCGCAACGGATCGAGGAACGCGTTGAGGGCAGCGACGAGCGTGCGTTTGACCTCGACATCGCCGACCTTGCCGCGACGGTAGCGCCGCTTCAGGTCATCCACCTCATCTTTGTTCGGGTTAAAGGCGTCGTGATAGGTAAACACCGGATTCCCTTTGACATGGCCCGGGTCCGTGGCCCGTAATCGTGTGGGGTCGGTGTACATCTTCATCACCTTTTGCTCGACCGTCTTTGCATCGTCGCTGAGCGAGATCACATTCCCGATCGACTTCGACATCTTCTTCTGGCCGTCCGTGCCGGGAAGCGATGCGACCTCTCCGAGCAGGACATCCGGCACCGGAAACACCTCGCCGTACAGGTTGTTGAACCGCCGTGCGATCTCGCGCGTGATCTCGACGTGCGCCTGATTGTCCTTACCGACCGGCACCAGGTGCGCCCGCGGCATGAGGATATCGGCAGCCTGTAACACCGGGTAGCCGACCAAACCAAGCGGCAACTGATCGAGATTCGCGGCGCGGGCCATGTCCTTGATACTCGGCAGCCGGGTGAGCCGCGGCAGTGTGACCAGCATCTCGAACAACGTGTGGAGCGCGTAAACCTCGGGGACCATCGACTGGATGTAGATGGTCGAGCGCTCGGGGTCGATACCGGCGCTGAGGTAATCGAGCGTGACGCCGCGGATCGTGGCCGGCAGCGACAGGATGTGGTCCTTCTCGGGGCGCGTCGTGAGCGTGTGCAGGTCGGCGATGATGAAGTAGCAGTCATACTCGTCTTGCAGACGCACGCGGTTCGCCAACGAGCCGACGTAGTGGCCGAGATGTAGGTCGCCGGTCGGCCGGTCACCGGTCAGGATACGCTTGCGGTGCGCGCGCTCCGTGAGCGCGTCCGGCTTGGGTGCGGTTGTGGTCATGGCACGGACCTCCCGGACATACAAAAAACCCCTCTGCCCACCAAAGGGGCGAGGGGTTCTCGCGGTGCCACCCTTATTGCCCACCGTCCGCGATCGCGAGACAGGGGCATCTCGGTTCGGGTACGACCCGGCGAACCGGGGTTTATACCCTAGGCGTTGATAACGGCGCCAATCCGGCGGAGCCTACTTGCCGGCCCTGACACGCGCACCGCCGTCGTCAAGACAGCTCCGGCGTGGGGGTGGGGTTCAGTCCGCGGCTCCCGGGTCCATTCCGTGCGTTGCGCTGGCGCCGGCTCACACCTGCCCCGGCTCTCTGAGCCTCGCTGACGCCGTACTCGTCCCGTTCGCGGCCATTTGCTATAGCGTTGTTATGGAGACCATATCAACGAGTGTGCCATGCTGTCAACACCGCTAAATCGCGATCAACGAGCGATGAACCCGATGCTTCTCCGCCTGGATGATGGCATCGATCTCGTGCACCGTTTCGTCGAGCTTGCCGTCGTGGTTGATCACCAGATAATCGAACTCATCCACGCGCGCCATCTCCGACCGCGCGGTCGTCAACCGGCGCTGGACCTCGACCTCATCGGGATCGCCGCGACGGCGGATGCGGATTTCCAGATCCGCGAAGCTGGGGGCGGCGAGGAAGATCGTGATCGCACCGGCGGCCAGCCGGCGAACGGTCGCCGCGCCCTGCACGTCCGGCGGCACCAGCACATCTTCACCCCGCGCGAGGGCATCGCGAAGCGGCTGGCGGAGGATGCCGTAGTGGGCGGTGCGGTGGACCACGGCATGTTCGAGGAAGTCGCCGGCCGCCAATTTCGTCTCGAACTCGGCGTATGAGAGGAAGTAATAATCGCGCCCGTGCTCCTCACCCGGGCGCATATCGCGGGTCGTGGCGGTGACACCGATGTGATAGGGCATCGCCAGCTCGCGCATCCGTCGCAGCACCGTGGTCTTGCCCACTGCCGTCGGCCCGGAGAGCACAGCGAGCACCGGCCCGCCGTAATCACGGGGCAGCCAGGAGGGCTGTGGGGCGTTGGACGCGGCAGTTTGAGGTTGTTGGGCGGTCATGACGCACCGGCATCGGCAGATGCGCGGTCGCGCCACGGGTCAGAGTCGCACGCTCGCGCCGCGTCCATTACTCGCCCTCCCCGTCATCCTGCATCATACGGGGGCCGCCGATCTGGCCGCGACTGTTGATCACGCGACCAGTGATCGTCTCGGGGGTGATCGCCGTGAGCACGATATGGCCGCTGTCCATGATCAGCACCGCCTTCGTGCGGCGGCCGCTGGTCATGTCAACCGTGATGCCCTTTTGCTTTCCTTCCTGAATCAGTCGCTTCGTCGGGGCCGAGTTGGGCGCGACGATCGCGATCACCCGATTAACCGCGAGCACGTTGCCAAACCCCACATGGATCAATTCGGTCGTCATGGCTCGATGCGATCCTCCCCCCTCAGGGGCGCCCAACGGCGAGTGCACGAACGAGGCGCGCGATGCGCCCCGCTCCGTTCACTGCCGGCGGGTACGCGGGCGGGGTGAATCCCGTGCCGATAAGCCGGCGCGTCACAACTCGGCAGTGAGCACGCGCTGGTGGCCTCCGAGCCGGGCAAGGTCTTTCCAGAATGCGGGGTACGAGACGTCAACCGCGTCGGCGCCTTCGATGGCTGTTTCCCCGTCCGCCAGCATGCCGGCCACGGCCAGCGTCATCGCCAGCCGGTGATCGGCATGGCTCTGGCAGCGGGCGCCGTGCAGACGGGCGCCGCCATGGATAATCATACCGTCGGCAGCCGGCTCGATACGCGCGCCCAGGCGGCCGAGTT
Source organism: Dehalococcoidia bacterium (assembly GCA_038325665.1). GTDB lineage: Bacteria > Chloroflexota > Dehalococcoidia > CAUJGQ01 > CAUJGQ01 > CAUJGQ01. Next base: position 4,748 of record JBBQJF010000246.1, read on the forward strand.
GCTCGGCCGTGGTGGTGATGCGGTCGCTCTCCTTCACCCGCAATTCGGCCGCGTCCCGGATTATCGTATCACCGTCCGCGATTGACGCCGCAAGCGCGAGAACTGGAATCTCGTCGATCGCCCGCGGGATCAGCGCCCCCTCCAGCACGGCGCCGTGTAGACGCGACGACCGGACGGTGATATCGCCGACCGCCTCGCCGCCCTCGGCACGCGCGCGATCGATGGTTATGTCGGCGCCCATGGAACGGAGCGCATCGATCACCCCGGCGCGCGTGGGGTTGAGGCCGGCGCCCTCGATCCGAATCTCGGCATCGGGATGGCAGGCGCCGGCCACGAGCCAGAACGCCGCGGCGCTGATATCGCCCGGCACGCGCACACGCAGCGGTTGAAGCGGACGATCCGGCCGCCGCACACGCACCGTTGTCCCGTCCGCCGCGATTGGGGCGCCCATCGCCGTGAGCATCGCCTCGGTGTGGTCGCGCGAGTTGGCCGGCTCCTGCACCCACGTCTCGCCGTCGGCGTACAGCCCCGCCAGCGTCAGCGCTGACTTCACCTGCGCGCTGGCGATGCGCAGACGGTGCCGCGTGCCCGCCAGCCCGCCACCTCCGAGCACCAGCGGCGGGAGGCGGTTCCCGTCGCGGCCATGAACGTGGGCGCCCATGTCCTGAAGCGGCTCCAGCACCCGCGCCATCGGCCGCGACCTGAGGGACGCATCACCGGAGAGCACCGACAGGAACGGCTGCCCCGCCAGCAGCCCGGATAGCAGCCGCATGGTGGTGCCACTGTTGCCGCAGTCGAGCACATCGGCTGGCTCGCGCAGCCCGTCCAGGCCGACGCCGCGCACGACCAGCACCCGACCCTCCGACGTGTCCTCGGCCGCCGCATCAACGCCCAGCGCGCGCATGCACGCGACCGTCGAGAGGCAATCCGCGCCGAACAGGAAGTTCTCGATGCGCGTCTCGCCTTCGGCGATCGCCCCGAACATCGCCGCCCGGTGTGAAATCGACTTGTCACCAGGCAGCCGGATCACGCCACGCAACGCGTTGGGCCGTCGAACGATACTGACCGTCATCAGGGCCTCCCACTCCAATCAGAACGAGCAACGAGCAGCACCAATGCCGGCCGTCATCTAGGCCCCCGCTCCAAGCAGCTCATCTGACTAGTCGTCGTCGATCACGGAGCGGCGGCCGCCCTTGCGCGAACGGTCCATATCCTTCTCGAACTGCTCCATCTTGGAATTGATCAGGCCGCCGAACAACATGCTGCTCATCGTGTCCTTGGCGGAGGGAAGCTCGACGCGCGGCTCACGGGTGACGCGCTCGCCGGCCATGAACGCGTCCCGCTGGAGTTGGGCCTCGGCAAAGGTCTTGAACAGAGTCTTACGATTCTCCTGGATCAAGTCCTTGTAGCGCAGCAGCTCGGTGACGTAGCGATCAATCCAGTGCGCGATCGCATCGCCGTTTGTGGCGCAGATGTCGTGCGCCATCCGTGGGTCGCCGGAGGCGAGCCGGGTGAGATCGCGGAAGCCGGAGGCAGCCAGGGGAGAGATGTCCTCCCACGATGGGCTGTTGCGCGCCAGCGAGAATAGCGACGCCGACATGATCAGTGGCAGGTGCGAGACGGCCGCCACGTACTGATCGTGCTCCTCGGCATCGACAAACAGCGGCTCCGCGCCGACGATGCTGATCAGGCCAAGCACCGACTTGACCGCGCCCTCGCCGGCGCCGGCGCTGGGAACTACCACCCATGCTTTCCCCTTGAATAAGTCCGCTTCGGCGGATTTTATCCCCTGGGTCTCTTTGCCTGCCATCGGGTGGCCGCCGACGAAGCTGACGGTGTCAGGCAGCAGTTCCACCGCCCAGCGGGCAGGCAGGCCCTTGGTGCTGGCGGTATCGGTGACTATGACGCCCTCGGGCAGGTGAGGGGCCATCTCCTCGAACACCTGGCGCAGCGCCAGGGGCGGCACGGCCACGATCACCATCTTCGCGCCACGCACGGCTTCAGCCAGATTAGGGGCGGCACGGTCGATCGCGCCGGCGCGGCGAGCCTCACCCATCACGGACGACTCAAGGTCGTGGCCAATCACTTCGAGGTTGGGCAGTTTGGCGCCCTTGAGCGCGAGCCCGATCGACCCACCAATTAGTCCGGTCCCGATAATCGTCACTTGTTCCATGACCACGCCTCCTCACACGCCGCCAGCATCAATAGTTACCGATGCTCGGCCATTGTAGCAACGCGCGTCGTTGGGGACAGTGAACAGGTGATCCATCGCTCCGCGGTCGCCGTCCCCGGGACCATGCCGGGACCGGCGGGTTCGACGCCTTCGTCAAGGGACAGCATGCCACGCCGGCCATGCGAGCGGGCGATGACCCATCAGGCGTCGTTGTCGGCGGCAATCAGGGCGGCGAGGTCGCGATCATCGCCGGGCGGCGCGTGGTGACCCGCGACCAGGGTGACGACGCGAGGTTCGGCGCCCAACGCGCGGAGACACCGCGCGCCGGCCGCGGCATGGTGACGGGTGCGGTAGAGCGCTCCCAGGGGACCGCGTCGCCGTTCATGATCGGTCAGCCGGTTGAGCAGCGCCGGGGCAACGGCATTGAGTAACACGTAGAGCACCCGCTCGTACAGGCGAATGTAGCCCTTGCCGATGTCGTGCAACAGCGCGGCGCGGGCCACATCACGCGATGGAGTCCCCGAGCGCGACAACAGACGCAGCGTCTGAATGTGATGATATTGGTCGCGCGGTGAGCAGCGCGCGAACAGGCGCCGCTCGTCAGGCGAGAGGTAGCAATCGAGAACGGCGGCATCACCCTCCGACGGGCGAGCGCCGGCCGCGCGAAAGAATTGGCGGATGCGATACAGCGGCGGTCGCCCCACCAAAGGTCACCCACTGGTCAATAAGAAGTCGAGCAGCCGCAGGCGGATCGGGTTGACGATCGCGCCGATGATGTCCACCTGACCATTGGTCACCCATGGAAGCGCCAGCAGCAAGAACAGAATACCCATCCCGTACGGCTCCATCCGGCGAAAAAAGTCACCCAGCCCGCCCGGCAACAACGCCGCTACCCGTGAACCATCAAGTGGCGCCAGCGGCAACAGGTTAAACACGCCAAGGGTCACGTTAATTAGCACGATATAGAGCAACAAGAACGCGAGGTAATTCTCGAATCCCCACGAACTGAGCAGCGCCGTGCTACGGCTCTCGATGATGCCGGCCTTGAGAGGAGCGGCCAGCGCGCCGGCGAGCGCGAAGTTCGACAGCGGCCCGGCGAGCGCCACCAACGCCATGCCGATCTTCG
>JBBQJF010000247.1:0-8021 GCA_038325665.1 Dehalococcoidia bacterium
GCTCATCGTGTGCGCGCGGGGGAGGATCCGAACCGGATCATAATCAGTCGATATACGCTGGCCGAGGTGATGCGCGGTGAGGGGGACGACCTTCCACCGCTCGTCGAGGCGATTGTCGGCGGCGCCGCGACGCCGGTGCTAGCGGAGGCGATCCGCACGAAGCTGTGGGGGGTTACTCGGTGACCGCTCGGCGCACATGAGGACCGACGCCACGGCGGGTAGTGCGCCGGTGTCAGCGGCGCGCCCCAACGACCTGGACGCACCGTCGAGCGTCGTGCCGGTCGCGCAACCCCTGGATGACGCGGTGAGGCTGCCCGAGGTGGCCGCGGAGCGGTTCGGGATCACCGGCGGGCGGCTACCCTCGTACATCCCGAGTGACCGGATGCAAGGTCCAGTGACCGATGGCGCTCCTCGGAATGGCGCGGGTCCAGAACGCGGCGCGCCGTAACGAAGTCTTCCACCGGCCCGACTGGCATGCCTTGAGGCATAACTCCGCGCGGGTAACCGCTACTTGCGGAGTGACGACCGCGCACGTTGCGCGCACGGCCTGATACACATGCCCTGATGGACGCGCGCGGAACCGGCGCAGACCGTGAAGATGTTGGTTCACGGGGGCGATGAACAACGCCTCGCCCTCGTGGGGTAGCGCGATTGAGCGGGGTTGTTGAGCGGCCCTTTCTATGGACGTTTAGCGGTGACCGATGTACACATGGCGACATGTGCGCGCCAGTGGAGAGTTGACACAATCCTGGTGGCCATCTGTGTTCCGCCAGTTCAGTTGGGGGACAATTCTGAATCTGCGGACGCCAACGTGACATGTCATAGCACATATTTCGATGCTTCGTAATCAGCAGGCGAAGGCGCGTGGACAGGGCGCACGGATCGAGGTGGTCCATTGCCCCGTAGGAACCCTAGGCGCAACCCGGTAGAACCCGAAGGGGACCACGGTGAGCCGGCGGTCGGGTTCGGCGACCGCCCGCTGTCCATCACTGAACTGGAGCAGCGCATCCGCACCCAGTATGGCTGCGACCAACTCACCCACCTCGTCATAACCGACGAACTTGCCCAAGTCCGTACTCGGGTGATGTGGGTCTCTGGCCTTGGCGCTTGGGTCCTGAACGCGCACGCCGGGGGCTGGATCGACCCCGTCCATCAGATTGACGGACCTACAAGCTGATTACCCGGACCATCTACAAGGAGGCCCGTCGGACCTGCCGGTGGCATCGCGGACCACCAACCGACCTCGTGATCCGACCGGGCGGAACAGGGCGGTGGGGCGACAGACGGCGATCGGGCCGCGTCACCCGCGGGGCTCTATGGTCAGCACCTGACAGTAACGCTGACAGTATCGCCGGTGGCTGGTGACGCTACGTGGTGCACGTCACGAGACTTTTCAGATTCAGCAGCGCCCGCCATCGGCGGCCAAAGACGCCATAAGGACAACTTAAAATCAGCCGCCTTCGGGCATGGGGGTTCGAGTCCCCCTCCCCCTACCACTCATCTCATCTCCTCAGCCGATCGGGAGCGTGAACCACAGGAAGAACCCGTTCAGCATGAGGATGCCGGCGACTCCGCCCAGCGCGAGCGCGATCACGGTCACGGGCCGGCTCACCGCCAGGATCGCAACCGAACCCAGCACGATGGCGATTTGCAGCAGCACTTCCGCGTAGTCAAAGTCCGGGTCTTGCCGCGCCGCGTGCTCGCGTTCCTGCACATATGTCTCTGCCCTGGCGAGCAGCTCTTTTTTCCCTTCGCCGGTTTGTGGCTCACTCTCATAGCGGGCCACGGTTGCCTTCGCGCGGTCGATCCGTGCCTGGATCGCGGCGCGGGCGCTGTCGGACGGGTTGGTCGTGTCCAGCAATGATTGTAGGTTGTCGGCGAAAAGCTGATTACTTGTTTGGCGGATGGTCTTCGCCTGATAAAAACTATAAGTATCCGATGCTTGAATGTTCGCGTTGATCATCGTCTTGGTCGCGTTCTGACCGCCGAGCGATGTGATCGCGAGCAGCCCCGCCAGACCCGCGACCAGTAACGCCACCCGGCGTCGAAAGCCGTCAACATGCTGCGATTGGCGCGCATGCGCCACCGCGTCGCGTTCTTCGAGTGTGTCGCGGATGACATCGGCTGCATCTGCTGGCTCCATTAGTCCACTCCTCCCGGCGGCGATCACTTGTGGTTATGTGAGAAATGTGCCCATCGGATGGCGGGCAGCCGGTCGTCCTCCCCTCCGTCCAGGCTATCCTTGGTTCGTTAGCTCATGGTTAAAACCGGGGGAACGACAAGGAAGAATTAGCGGAACCCGGAGCGGGCGGCAATGTCGGGTGGTGCTGCTTCCGATATGTCCGATATGACGGGCGCGCCGGCGCCGGTGGTCGAATCTGATGATGTGCCGCTGCCGGCGGGGGCACCGGCGAGCGGAAGTATCACCGTAAAGGTGCTGCCCGAACCGGGGCTGCTCTTCACCTCAATGCGGCCGCCGTGCTGTTCAGCGATCCATCGGGCGACGGCGAGGCCGATGCCGGCCCCGCCAGCGATCCGACCCCCCCCCGGAGGTGCACGGTAGAAGCGCTCGAAGATATGCGGCAGGTGCTCCGCCGTGATTCCGAAGCCGCTGTCGGTGACCACGATTCGCGCCTGCCCCCCCTCACGGTAGAGCGACAGCGTGACGGCGCCGCCCGCCGGCGTGTACTTCATCCCATTCTCCACCAGGTTGAGCACCAGTTGCTTGAGGAGGTCGCTGTCGCCCGAGACAACCACCTGGTCCTCGTGGCCCAGCCGGAGCCGCACACCGGCGCGGAGTACCCGCGCCTGCTGGTACACCTCGAGGCAGACCAGGTCGAGTTCGACCAACCGCCGCGCCACGGTTCGACCGGCCTCGGCCTGCGCCAGTGACAGGAGGTTGGAGGTGAGTCGCATCATGCGGCCGGTCTCGTTCGCCAGCCGCTGGATTTCCCCGCGCAGATCGTCGGTGAGGTCCGGATCGAGCAACAGCACATCCAGATTGCCCCGCAGGGCGGTGAGCGGCGTGCGTAACTCATGCGCGACATCCAGAGCGAAATTGCGTTGGAGCGCGAAGGCGCGCTCGATACGTTCAAGCATCGCGTCGAACGTATCCGCGAGACGGGCGATCTCCACGGGGGCATGTACCAGGTGCAGCCGCCGGGTGAGATCGTGCGCCTCAATGTCGGCTGCCAGTCGCGCCACCTGCTCTAGTGGCTTGAGTCCGCGCCGGGCAATCAGGTAGCCGACGAGGGTTGTGACCAGGGTCGCGCACATCCCCATGATCACGAGTAGCGTCTGTAACCGGCTCAGTGCCGAGGTAATCGGTCCCAGCGAAGCTGTTGCCTGCACAACCGCGACAAGCTGCCCGTCGAGCATCACCGGCTCGTTGAGCACCCGAAACTCGTGCTGCTCCGTGTTCTTCACCGTGTACCGGACGCCAGCGCCGCCACGCAACCGCTCAACATCCATCGATCTGGCCGTGAATACGTCGGGCGAGACTGGTGATGAGGCGGCGATCAGCGTGCCCTCGGGATTACGGACCGCTACCAGGATCAGTCCGCTGTCCAGCCGGCCCGGCAACAGCGCGGTGACCACCTGACCTACCTCATCCCGCTCGATAAGGCCGTTGTCCACAACGATCCTGGCGATAAGCGAATCCGCGAAGCGCTCAAGATCGCCGTCGAGGTCGGCGACAAGGAGATTTTCGAGCGCGACATGCAAGGTGATGAAGATGACGGCGAGCGTGCAGATGAACGCGGCCGCGAACGTCGCGGCGATCCGCAATCGAAGCGACGGCGAGCGTCTCATGACTTGATGATATAGCCGATGCCGCGCACCGAATGGATCAGGTTTGGCTCGCCATTGGCAGTGAGCTTGCGACGCAGATAGCTGACGTATACCTTGATCGCGTTGGACTCGTCCATGAGGTCATAGCCCCAAACGCGGGAGAAGATCATGTCCTTCGTCATCACCTGCCCCGCGTGCCGAGCGAGAAACTCCAACAACTCGTATTCCCTCATCGTCAGCTCGATCGGGCGATCGCCGCGGCTCACCTCGCGTGCAGAGGGACAGATCCGCAGGTCGGCAACGCGTATCACCTCCTGGGATGGCGGCTGCCGCCGGCGGAAGGCGGCACGCACACGGGCGAGGAGTTCGTCGAAGGCAAAGGGCTTCGTCAGGTAGTCGTCGGCGCCGGCGTCCAGGCCCGCGACCTTGTCCTCGACGGAGTCGCGGGCAGAGAGCATGATCACGGGCACATCGCCGGCCGCGCGCAGCCGGCGGCAAACCTCGACGCCGTCGAGATCCGGCAGCATGAGGTCCAGAATGACCAGGTCTGGTGGTTGTTCGCGCGCCAGATTGAGGCCCGCCTCACCCGTGAGCGCGTGGTCGACGTGAAAACCTTTATAGATGAGTCCGCGACGCACGAAGCTGGCAATATCTGGTTCGTCCTCAATGAGAAGGATCCGCGCCATCGTCGTACATCCCGGTCTGCTAATTCGCGAGCAACCTCGTTCTGCGGTCACTCCCGTCATCGTACTCCCTCACGGGGCATGACCGAGCGTACGCGCCGTGCGATCGCGTAGCAGCCAGCCGATTCCGGCGCCAAGTGGCGTCACCAACACATGGTCGATATCATACATCTGCCGGTGGAACACCAGTGACGCCAGCAGGTAGGTCGCCAGTGCCCCGGCCGCCGCCGCTTGCATGCGTCGCGGCGCCATGATCACCAGCGCGCCGGCGCAGGCGAATGTGCCGGCCGACATGCCGACATCGTGCATGTCGCGCAGCCGTGCTGCCGCCGCGAATCCGTGCGCCGCCAGTATCAGTACGCCCGTCCCCGAGATAAAGGTTTCGATCGCGTGCCCTCCCCAGAATACGGCCACCGCGCGCTTTGTCCCGCCGGTCCATTCCAGTGGCAGCAGGAACAGAACGAGTGAGGCACTCAGCGGCCCGAACATGAATCGCTTATGGATGAACAGCACACTCGTCAGTACCGTGTATGCCCGCCCATGCACGAGGTCGGACGGCGCGAAGCCCAGTCGGTGGTTGATCGCCTCCGGTACGCCATGCCCCAGCGAACCCGTCAGTCCGGCGATGATCCAAATCGCGCCCAGCAGACCAAGTGTGAATGGAATCCGCCGCAGCGCGGCCCCGCACGCGCTCGCGGCCACCAGCGGGCGGCGCATGGAGTGGCCGCTCGGGTGTTTGATCGAACGACTCTCAATGTGCACACTCATGCGCCCACCTCTTCGCGAGGCCGAACCCAGCGGCGACCACTGGCGATGGCGAGCGTCCCCAGGGTAATCATCAGCACGATCCACAGATGGAGGTGCAGCAGCGGCAGGTTATACTCGCCGGCGTCCGTGCGCGAGACCATCAGGCCGATCGTCGCCACCAGCGCGATCATCCCGGTCAAGAGGGCGGTGCGCGGCGCTCGCGGCCGGCGCGGTGTTGGCGCCCGCGCGCTCCCCCGGCGCCGGATCGTATCCCGGAGGCTGACCAGCGGACTCTCCGGTGTGAACGCGCCGACTAACGACCACGCCAACGCGGGTGTCATGCGCGCGGGGCGGTAGAGCAGATAGCTGCCCTCCCAAAAGCTCGGCGCGTACTTGCGCTTGTAATGGTTGAGCGATGCGAAGTGATACGCGCCGTTTAGGTGCTGACGGATGAAGGAGAGAGCGCGGCGCAAAACCGCGTACTGGCCGTACGGTTGCCGTTCAACGCCCGCCAGCGGCGCCACGCCCAGCGTGGCGAACCGCACCCCCTCGTCCCGCAGTGCCGCCAGGGCGGTAAGCACCAGCAGCTCCGTGACACCGTTCGGCGCGTCCGGCGCGCGAATCACGTCCTCGAGATAGTAGGCGTCGCGCGCGGTCATCGGAGAACAGGCCAGAAAGCCGACCATCCGTCCGTCGTGGCGGGCGATCACGTACCGTTTAACCTCGCGCGCCGTGAATGGTTCAAGCGTCAAGCCGAAGCCGAGTTCGCCGGTAGGCCGGCCGGCCTGCCACGCCTGACAGATCCGCCGCGCGCCGGCCTCGATCGCCGCATCCAGGCCATCGGCGGGACGGTACAACTGCGTGGTGACCCCGCTCCGGCGGGCTTGGTTGACCGCTGACCGTACCTTTTTCGCCCGATCACCGCGGGGAGCGTAGTCCGCGAGGTCGAAAAATGGTTCCTCACCGACCTTGAGCGCTCCGAATCCCTGGCCGGCGGCGACCGCCGCCAATCGTTCGCTGGCGCCCAAGAACGCGGCACGGCAGCCATGGCCGCGGGCATGGTCCACGAATCCTCGGAGCAGGGCGGGGAGATTCTCACTCGCGGTGAGCGGGTCGCCGCAGGCGATCAGCGTGCGACCGCGCTTCACGTACATGACCGCGCCGGGAGGTTCATCGCACACGTAATACTGCCAGCTATCGTAGAGCGCGAGGAAGTCATTACTGTTGTAGCCATGGCGAAGGACAAGTTCGCGCACCCTCGTGCGTGGATCTGAGTCATGGATGTCGTGGCCGTGACGCAGCGGTTGGTGCGGCACGTTCTCGGCAGCGTCAACTAGTGATCCAAGGCCGGGCATGATCAACTCCTCGGCGACGTTTGGAAGCTCCAGCGTACGGAGCCGCCGTCAGACCCCCGTTAGTCGATCGTTAGATCTTGGTTAAATCTGGTCGGAGTGAGCGCGAGCCGTGAACCCGCGCGGCGCGGGGCGGCTGTCGCGGCAGTGTGACAGCGCCGCGACGGTGGAAGGAATGGCGCGCTCGTCACTGGGTGGCGCTGCCCGCGAACCGCTCGGCGACCGCGACGAGGTCGTTCAGGTCAAACGGCTTGGAGAGGAATCCCGCGGCGCCGAATCGCTCGGCTTCCTCCCGCGCGTGCCCGCCCGCGGTCATATACACGACCGCCACCGGTAACCCTGCCTTCTTGATCTGAGCGTGCACCTCCCAGCCGCTGATCAGCGGCATATTGAGATCGAGCAGGATGACCGATGGCAGGGGCGGTTGTAATTGGGTCATCGCATCGCGCCCGTCCGTGAGGCTCAGAACGTGATATCCCTGACCGCTCAGGGCTAGTTCAATGACCTTTCCGACCGCGGGATCGTCATCAATGACCAGAATGTCCGTGGTCATGGCACTCCTCTCCAGCCGCGGCAGTGGCGTCCGACTCTCTGACCATGGAACTCCGTCGCGTGGTCAGTACACTATACAGTGCTCACAGAATCATCACATACCGGCGGAGTCCCCGGCGTAGTCCAATCAGGACGCGGGTCGCATGGTCCACACCACGCCCTGGGCCGCTTTGCCACCGAACCGTGATGAACGGTCAAGCCGGGCGTGCCGGACCGGCGAAGCGTTCCACCACCCGCAGAAGATCGATGATATCGAACGGTTTTGCCAGGGACGCGGCGGCGCCGTATCGCTCGGCATCGTCGAAGGCCTGCTCTCGGGCGGTCATGAACACGACCGGTATCGATGGGTGGAGCGCCTGCATCCACGCCTGAACCTCCCAGCCGCTGAGCCGGGGCATGTTCAGGTCGAGCAGCACCATGGCAGGGTAATCATCGAGGATCATTGCCTGCGCGCGATCACCGTCACTGGCGGTGAGTACCTGGTACCCCTCGTGCTCCAGCGCGAGCCGGATGACGTTGAGCAAGGCGGGATCGTCGTCTACGACCAACACCGGTTTGGTCATGCTTGCTGTCCTTGTTCGCCGAGCGCGCGCTGATCTCCGTGCCACGGGCTTCGCTCTACCGCGCGGTTGCCCTGGCAGTGTGAGTCCAGCGCTCGCGCGTGCCCTCGTTGCTGCCATCGTAACCCGAGAGTAACCCGAGAGGGGTCGCCGCGCTGTCATCGATGTAGCGCCTAGATTTATCATCGGCATCCGTGCGCCGTGGGATGAGCGCCGCCGATGCGTGTGGTCGGATCGAACGCGTGAACAAGAAGTTTTTTGGACGCCCGCGATCACCCGCGAGGCGGCTCTCCCGCGTGAAGCGCGCGGCGGGTCCGAGGCGCCCGGTCAGCGTCGAA
>JBBQJF010000248.1:0-8015 GCA_038325665.1 Dehalococcoidia bacterium
TAGTTCGAGAGCAGCACCTGATATGTGCGGTCGCCGCGCGCCGCCCAGCAAACGAGCCGGCCGGCGCTCGCATCGGTGGAGTTGCCATCCGGCCGGATAGCGGGAAGCTCCATGTCCCCCAGCCGGTGCAGCAGCGCGAACGCGTGATAACCTGGTTTTGGCAGCCCATCGATCGTGATCAGTCCGAAGCCGCCGACGAAGGAAGCGCGCGGGTAGGGAAACTCGTTGAAGATGTCGGAGATCGTCCAGAAGGCGAAACTATCGACCCGCTCATGGACGCCATGGATCGCCTGACAGATGTACGCCGCCTGATTGGTGATGTCATGGATCGGCCGCCCCCAGCGCCAGCTCGAATTCCACTCGGTCCAGTGCGTCTCCATCCGGTTGTCACTGCCGACCGGCGGTTGACCGGCGACGCTGTCCGCCGTCCGCTCCACCAGCGTTTCCAGGTACGCGCCCCGGTTGAAAATCGCGCGGTAGTCGGGATCGACCTTTCCGAAATCGTCGTCGTCGGGGTAGACATGAGTGGAGAGGAAGTCGAGCGGCACGTCGCGCTCGCGGCACCAGGCCAGGAACTCGGGCATCCACTCGCCGCGACTCGTGGCCGGGCCGCCCACCTTCAACTCGGGGTCGAGCGCCTTGATCGTGCGCGCGGTTTCGGCGTACAGGCGGAAGTATTCATCACGCGTGCTCGACCAGAAGCCCGAGAGATTCGCCTCATTCCACACCTCGAAGTACCACCGACGCACCTCGTCGATGCCGTAGCGATCGCGCCAGTGCGACACCAACGCCGCGATGAACGCGTTCCATTGGGCGTAGTCAGCCGGGGGTGTGACGTTCGCACGGTAGAAGAACACCGCCTGGTCGCCGCTCGCCAGCGCTGTCGGCATGAAGCCAAGTTCCACGAACGGGAGCAGGCCAATCTCAAGCAGGGCATCGTGGACCGCGTCCACCAGTTGCCAGTTGTAGACGAGATTGCCCTGGCTGTCGCGACGCACGACCTGCATCTGATCGCTCAGGATGCCGTGACAGCGCACGTACCGAAAGCCGCACTCCTGGACCGCCCGGCGCAACTGTTGCTGTAGGTCAGCGCGCAGGATCGACCAGGCGTCACCGCTGCCGACGGCGAATTCCCAACTCCGGCTCATCCGCCTCCCGGCGGAGGACACATCGATCTGGAACTGGTCGGGACTGACAGTAGTGGTCATGCGGCGCACACTCCCTTGAGATACCTAACCCCCCCGGCCCCCTTCCCCCCGGCAGGCCGGGGCGGAGCCGCAAGGGAAGGGGGTGAATCGGGCGCCCCACATGACTTTGCACCGGAATCCGCGGCGCCTCCAACCGGACCGCAGCAGCGAACTCGCCCACCAAACATCTGCAAAACAATGTGGGACACCCGGGTGAATCCGACTCTACTCCCCCACGGACTGTCTCGATGTGGGTGGAAAATCAACACGAGGAGCATGTGCAAAGAGCTGAATCGGACTCCCCTCCCCTTACCGTTTCCTGCTCGCGAGCGATAGCGCGGGGCGAGCCAGCTGTAGACTGTTGAACCGGACTCCCCTCCCCTTGCGGCCCCGCCCCGGCCTGCCGGGGGGGAGGGATCGGGGGAGAGGTAGAGCCCGTGCCGGCATGGGCAACTCCTATGGCGGCGCTGCGATGGCGGCTACCTTGGGGCCGGATGGTCGCGTGGCTCCATGCCGGCTGACTCACCAAACCCATCGAATACTTGGCCGCCGACGAGATGGGGGAACCGTCGCTGGACGCGCTCCTGATTGCGGGCGTGAGCGCCGGATCGCACGCTGTCGATACCGAGGCCGCGGTCCTTCTTACGGTACAGCGCGACAATTGTATCCACGAATCCGGGTGGACCGTGGCGGTCGAGCGAGCGCAGCCACAGGTCGTAATCCTCGCAGCAGTCGAGCGACTCATCCCACCCCCCAAGTGCGAGCAGCGCCTCACGCCGGTAGATCGTGGTGCTGGCGTTCGGGATCATCGCGCTGGTGAAGAAGAGCCGCGCACAGCGCTCGCGATCAACGCAGAGGAAGTTGGCAACGTCCTCACCGATCAGATAGCGGCCGTCCGCGTCGATCTTCACCGCGTTCGCATGCGCCGCCCAGAACTCGGGGTGTGCGCGCATATAGTGATATCGCCGCTCGACCCCATCAGCCGTCAGCAGGTCGTCGTCATCCAGATCGACCAAGAACTGACCACGGGCCGCGCGTGCGGCGCTGTTGCGCGCCGCCGAAACGCCGCGCCGCGCGGGATGATATACCGGGACGATGCGCGGGTCGGCGACCGCCTCGGACGCGAGATAGGCAGCGCTACCGTCGTCGGAGCCGTCGTCGACGATCACATGCTCGTAGCCGACGGACAGCCGCGACGCGCGCACGCTGGCGATCGCCAGTGGCAGATAGTTGCTGCCCCGATTGCGCGTCGGCGTGAGGATCGAGATGGGCGGGATGTCCTGCAGGGGCATGATGCTTCCGTGAAAATGGCTGATCGATGTTGGGTGTTGGGGGACTATCCTTCGCTGGCTGGATAGAACGAATAAATCGCCGGGACTCGACCATTCTATCGCGGCCGGGGATGTTAGCGGCGCGATAGAATGGTCAGGCCGCGCGGTTAGGATTGCGTCCGGCGGCCCGCGATGCCCCCATGAGGACGGCTCAATCACCCGCCAGATTGCTGTCGAGCCGGACACGCTTCGCTACACTCGGACGTGGCGCCGGCTGCGGCGGCGCCGTCCGCGACGAGATAGGGCAGATCGTCGACCGGCGATACCAGATGCCACCCACGCACTATCGGACGAGGAGGCCTGCCGGTGGAGAAATTTGATGTGGTGGTGCTGGGCGCGGGATCGGCGGGCGAGAATGTTGCAAAGGCCCTCGCCCACGCCGGGCGGCGGGTGGCAATCGTTGAGGCCAATCGTGTGGGCGGCGATTGCCCGTTCGTGGCGTGCGTCCCGAGCAAGGCGCTGTTGCGGTCGGCCGAGGTGCGCCATCTCGTCGCGCACGCGCACGAGCTTGGGGCGACCGGCCGTCCGATAGCGCTCGATGATAACAGGGAGGCGTATGGCGCGGCGGTCCGGCGACGGCGCGACATCGCCGGTCAAGATGACGGTGACGGCGTTCGTATGTTGGAGGAGGCAGGGGCAACACTGGTGCGGGGGCGGGGCGCGATTGTGCGTGAGGGCGTGGTCGCGGTCGAGGGGCGCGAATTAGGGTGGACCGACCTGATCATTGCCACGGGGTCACGGCCGGCCGTTCCACCGATCCCCGGACTGGATCTGATACCAACCTGGACCAGCGACCAGGCGCTCACCGCCGACGAGTGGCCGGAGCGGTTGGTCGTGCTCGGCGGCGGGCCGGTGGGTTGCGAACTCGCCCAGGTGTTCGCGCGGTTCGGCTGCGCGGTGACGCTCGTGGAAGAGGCGCCACGGCTACTCGCCAGTGAGGAGCCGGCGATCAGCGAGCTGCTCGCGGAGGCGCTTCGCGACGACGGCATCGAAACGCGACTCGGAACGAAGCTCACCGGCGCGCGGCCGGCGGCCGGCGGCGCATCACTAACCCTCGCCGATGGAACGACGCTCGCGGCGACCCGCGTATTGCTCGCGACCGGTCGCGCGCCGAACCTCGATGACCTTTGCCTCAATGTTCTCGGGATCACGCCGGGAAGAGAGGGGATCGAGGTGGATGAGCGATGCGCGGTGCGCGGTCAGACGCACGTTTGGGCCGCCGGTGACGTCACGGGAATCGCCCCGTATACGCACACGGCCGCTTACCAGGCGCGGATCATCGCCGCGAATCTGCTGGGCAACGCGATGGCGGCTGACTACCGCGCGATTCCGCGATGCGTCTACACCGACCCGACCGTAGCCGCGGTCGGGCTGACACTGGCGCGGGCGCGGGAGCAGGGGCATACGGCCGCTATCGCTGCCACGGACCTGCGCGAGATCCCGCGCGCCGAGCTTGAGGGCGCCACCCGCGGACGGCTGGAACTTGTCGCCGATCTGCAACGGGGCATCCTGCTCGGCGCATCGGCGATCGGGCCGCACGCCGATAGCTGGCTCGGTGAAGCCGTCCTGGCGATCCAAGCCGAAATACCCCTCCGCGTCCTCGCATCCGTGGTATCCGCGTTCCCAACCTATAGCGAAGCCTACGCCCAACCACTCGAGGACCTGATCGCGACGAGTGGCCGTCCGAATTAGTCGCGCGGCCAAGACCGTGTGTAGTCGCGGGACGCGCATCACGGGAGGTATGGATGGCCTGGGCCAAGGGTGGTCGGTCCGTGCCCGCGGCGCCGGACCCCGCGCCGGCCGCGACCCCACCATCCGCCGCGACCAGCACCACGGCAATAATCGAACCGCGCGGGCATCCATGCTCCCGCGATCACGCGCCGGCGGTAAGCCCACCGCTCCCGTGTGACCGCGGTTCCATGGTGGACGGGCACACCCATCACCCATGAAGCACCCGCGTAACGGTGGCCCGGCGAAAAGAGCGCATGCGTCGCCATCGTCAGATCGAGTCGCCGCCATCAACACCATCAGCGCCACCGACCAGAATACTCCAGAAGTAGAACGGTAGTGGTCTGTGAAAATCAGTACAATAGATGTGGCGAATGTCTCGAAGCGCGTGCCACCTTCCACTTCTGGCAATAAAGGATAAGGCGATGGGCGACGATCTTCAACGACAACAACCGACCGCGAGCACCGCGGAGACGCGACATGAGGAGCATGAGCGGGAGATAACGGTCGGGCTGGCGCGAGTCGCCATCAGCGACAATCCCGCGTCCGGGCCACCCGTGCAACAAGCGGTCTTACGGACGCCGGTACATGAAGCCCTGATGCCGAAAGATGGCATGGCGATCCCGAGCGTCCACCACGACGAGGTGTCCGACTGCACGATCATCGGCGCGGGCACCACGGGTCTCTACGCCGCGTTCTACGCCGGCATGCGTGAGATGAGCGTCAAGATCATCGATTCGCTCGGCGACCTTGGCGGGCAGGTGTGCGCGCTCTATCCCGAGAAGTACATCTACGACGTTGCCGGCTTCCCCGAAATCAAGGGGAAGGATCTGGTCGCGATGTGTGCGAAGCAGGGACTTCAGTTCGGCCCGACGGTCTGCCTAGGCGAGCGTGTGGAAAAGGTAACACGCGATGCGGATGGCATCTTCACCCTCACCACGAATAAGAGTGAGCATCGATCCCGGACCGTGATCATCGCGGCCGGTGTCGGCGCCTTCGCGCCGCGTAAGCTGCCCAAGGCGCCCGAACTGGACGAACTCGAGGGTACCAGCGTCTTCTACTTTATCCGCGACCTCCAGGACTTCCGCGGCAAGAAGGTGTTGATCGTCGGTGGCGGGGACAGCGCGATGGATTGGACTCTCGGCCTCGAACCCGTGGCCGAGCATGTTACATTGATTCATCGCCGCGACCGGTGGCGCGCGCACGAGGACACGGTGAACAAGGTCATGCGCTCCTCCGCCACCGTAAAAGTCTTTCATGAGGTGCGCGCGGTTCATCGTGAGAACGGCGCGATCAGCGGTGTTACCATCTTCGACAACCGCACCCAAGAAGAGACCGAGCTCGCTGTGGACCGGATCGTGCTCTGTCTCGGTTTCATCGCCAATATCGGCCCAATCAAAGATTGGGGATTGGAGCTTGCTGACGGCGGCATCGTCGTGGATAGCACAATGTCTACCACGATCCCCGGCATCTTCGCGGCCGGAGACGTGACCCGGTTCGCGGGTAAGCTGAATCTGATCGCGACCGGCTTCGCGGAGGCCGCGACCGCCGCCAACTACGCCAAGAACTTCATCGACCCCCATAGCCGCGTCTTCCCCGGCCACTCATCGGAAAAGTCGAAAGAGGGTCAGTCAGCCATCGAGGAAACCGCGGCGGCCGACTGAGGGCGGGCGCGGGGGACGTTCAACAAGGGGAGATCGCTCGCCGGCCGCCCCGGTGCGCGAGCGGGGCACGGGGCAGGACTATAAGGGGCGGTCTTGTCCTTCGGTGTCTCGCAGCCCCGCGACCATCCGGCGGACGGTCGCGGTATCATCCGAGGGGCCGGCGTGGGCAAGGTACGTCTCAAGGTCGGTCAGCGCACCCGTGATGTCACCCGTTTGTCCACGCAGGACGCCGCGATCGCGGATGTCCGTGAACGACCAAGGATTGAGCGCGAGAGTGTACTCCTGAACGCGCAGGGCGCGGGGAAAGTCCTCACGCTCGAGGTAAATCATCTTGAGATTGAGCAACATACGGGCCAGGATTTGACGGCGGGTGACACCCGCCAGGAAGTAGCTCGCAGTCTGTTCATCGGCCCCGCCACCCCGGACCAGCCGGTCCCGAAACTCGTCCGCCGAGAATTCCTCACCACCCAAGAACGCGTCCACTAACCACTCGGCCGCGCCGTCGCGATACTTGACGAGGAAGTGACGAGGATAGCTGACTCCCGCCGCGTCCAGCCCTACCCGCCGCGCGACCTCCAGAAAGACGGCAGCCAGCGAGATGGGGATGCCGGTTCGGCGCTCGATCACGTCGTTCAGGTAGCTGTTGCGTGGATCGTAATAGTCGTCTTGGTTTCCCCGGAAGCCCAGCTTCTCGAAAAGATGCCGCCGGATTGCGCCGGCCAGCATTCGCGGAGTCGCGCCCGCGGGTGTGTTCTGTTGCACTTCCTCCGCCATCGCGTCCAGGTCCGCGATGTAACGTGCGGTGTGCAGATCGGGGTACTCACCGGCGGCTATCAAGAGCGCGGCGTAATCCAGGCGTGGCTCATCGCCAGACCCACGCACCTCGGTCCTGAACCGCTCCAGGTGCTGTTCCATCCGATTCTCAGCTTCCCCACGCGCGCCGGCGCGTGACCAACGGCGGCCGCCGGCTTTCAGGTCACGACCAGCACGATGAACAGACCGATGATCACTAGACCCGCCGTCACGTCAACCACAATCGCCGCGACGAAACCGGCGGCCGTCCCCAGACCACTGCGGAACGCCTGGCGCATCGTTTGCCCGAAGAGCAACTCGAACACGACGGCCCCGGCCAGCGGGCCGAGCACGGCGCCAACGGGACCGCCGGCCACGAAGCCCGCGATCAGGCCGGCGATCGCGCCGATCACACCCCATTTTGACGCGCCAAAGCGACGGGCGACAGCGGGCTGGGCAATCACATCAAACACGGTGGCGGCAACGGCGATCACGCCCATCACAAGCAGCCAGCCGGCGCCAAACGCCTCAAACCCATCCACCAGCGCGTAACCCGCCGCTGCCGCGAACACCAGCAGCACACCCGGCAGTCCCGGAATCACCGCGCCGGCGAGTCCCACCACCATCACCAATAGCGCCACCAGCGCCGCTCCGTCCATGGCTGTACGCTATCGCGAGACGGGCGGGGGCAACAGCACCCGGCGGAGTATCGTGCCCATGCGCGACAGTCGGTCAGTGCGCTCCGCAATTCTCCCCGCCCACCACCGATGCGCACGACGCTGGCGAAGCAGTCGCCATCGACGAGCAACGCGCGGGTCGTGCGCCTCTGACGGAAGGATGAACGCATGCTAAAGCGTATCGTGCGGTGGGGAGTGTTAGGGGCGGCAGCGTTCCTAGTCGTGGCCCAACTCGTACCCTATGGCCGCGACCACACCAACCCACCCGGTCGGGTGGAACCAGTCTGGGACAGCGCAGAGACGCGCGCCCTCGCCGTCCGAGCCTGTTTTGCCTGCCACGGCAACGCCACCGAGTGGCCCTGGTACTCGAACGTCGCCCCCATGTCGTGGCTGGTGCAACGAGATGTCGCCGAGGGGCGCGGCAAGCTCAACTTCTCCGCGTGGGACGTGCCCCAGGAGGACGCCGACGATGCGGCCGAGGTTGTGCGGAGCGGCGAAATGCCCCCCTGGACGTATCGCATCCTGCATTCCTCCGCCCGGCTGTCCACCGCGGAGCGCGAGATGTTGATTCGCGGATTGGCGGCGACGTTCGGAGACAAGGGCAGCGAGGGAGATCGTTGAGCGGTCGGGCACACC
>JBBQJF010000249.1:0-7973 GCA_038325665.1 Dehalococcoidia bacterium
GCGAAGTAATCGAGCATCACCGGCGGAGCGATGACGCCGCCGTGCCGGCTCTCGGCCGCGACCGCGGGGTCAAGAAACAACGGGTTGGCGTCCTCGACCATGTGACAATGGCGGCGAATCGGGTCGTGCTCGACCGGATAGCGCCCGACCGTCACCCTCGACTTCTTCCCGACCCACTCCCGCCGCACCGCCTCGATGTCGTATGGACCGGATACTTTCGCCATGTAACGCTCCTCGGAGATACCTCATGCAACGTCAAGCGAGACGTTGAGTTTTCCCGCGATCCAGGTCGGACCCACCGGGTCGCCCCGACAGGCGGTCCGTGTTCACGGGTAGGGGCGACGCGGTGGGTCGCCCACGACGACCGTGGGTCGCCCGCGTCCCGTTTCGCGTACGTATGGGCGAGCCGCTCAGAACCGAACAGCTCGCCTGATCATGTGCTGCCCTCCACGGCTAACCTTTCCGGATCCGCTCGTCCGTGAACCACGCCTTGGCGTAGGTTTCGGCGTGAACGGCGTAGCTGGCTTTGAGGTGGAAGTTCTGCATCCACGGCTGGGTGTAGTACCAGCCTGCCGACGAATGATACGGCACCACCAGCATCGACTCGGCCATCACGCGCTGGATGTCCTTGACCTCTTTGACCCGCTCCTGGGTGTTGAGCAGGCGGCGTTGCTTGAGGAAGCGGGCGTCGAGGTCGGCCTGCTCGGCGATGGGCGCGCCGCCCCATTGGTGCCGCGCCGATTTCGACCAGTAGCTGCGGAAGACAAGCTCGTCCGGGTCGCGCATGTTGCCGTGCAACGGCCCGCAGGCGCACCCCTCGGCGATCTTGCCGAGGTAGGTGGACTGGATGTAGGCGCCGTATTCCTGGTAGGTCAGCTCCGGCTTGAACCCGGCTTCGGTGATGGTCTGAGCAAACAACTCCCACGCCTGCTTTGATTCGGCCCCATAGCGATCAACGTTCGCCACCAACTTGAAGCCGAACCCGTCGGGGTAGCCGGCCGCCGCGAGCAGCTTCTTCGCCTCGGCGATGTCCCTGCGGAAATAGCGGGCGTTGGGGCCGAACTCCTGCGCATCGCCCCGAGGTGACATGAAGAACGGCGCGTGCGCGGGCGCGATGTGCGACGACCAATCGCCCTTGCCGGTCTGGTCCTGGATCTTGAGATAGCCGTCGCGGTCTAGCGCCATCGACAGGGCCTGGCGCACGCGCTTGTCGCCCCACGGTTTATTGTCGAAGTTGAAGTAGAACCCGCCCACGCCCTGCCGTTGGTTGAAATGCTCCTTGCCCTTGGGATCGACCTTCCGCTTCGCCTCCTCGTACAGGCTGCCGGCAAGCTCCGAGAGGTCGAACTCGCCTGCCTGCAACCCGGCGATGATGCGCTGCGGGTCGTTACTGAGGCTCGCCTCGACCTTGGAGAAGTACGGCGCCGGGCCGTCGTAGAAAGTCGGGTTGCGGTCCCAGCGCATCGCCACGCTGCGCTCCCACTGGCGGAAGACCCAGGGGCCGGTGCCGACCGGGTCACGCTGGACCTGGCCGTTGTCGATGGTTTCGGCCGGGATGAACCACAACCCTTCCGCTGACGACATCTGCGTGATCAGAAAGGCGGCGAACGGTTCCTTGAGTGTCACCTTGACCGTCTTGTCGTCCGGCGCCTCAAACTTGTCGATGACATCGGTGTACGACGCCGCACTCTGCGACTTGGCCTTGAACGCCTCCCACGTCTTGACCCAATCCTGGGCAGTGGCCGCGCGACCGTTCATCGGCGCCTTGTCGTGGAACTTGACGTTCGGCTTCAAGCTGAAGACGTAGGTGACATCGTCCGGCTGTTCGGGCATCTTGCTGGCGACATCGCCCTCGAGCTTGGTGTTCTCGGTCGCGCCGACATCGGGTCCGGAGGCGCCGCGCAGCATGCGGCTGTAATGGAGCGACGCCGGATGCTGCGCCAGGTAGGTGAGGTTCTCGAACGGGTATAGCGTCGGCGGATCGCCCGAGTTCATACCTTCGAGAGGATAGCGCAGCGTGCCGCCGACCTTACCCTGGGCCGCTGTTCCCGCCGCGGTCGCGGCGCCTGCCGCGGGCGAACCGTCTCCGGGCGCGGTGGTCGCCCGCGTCTCGGTCTTCGTGTCGCTGCTGCCGCCACACGCCGCCACGAAGGCGGCGGCCCCTCCCGCGAGTAACACCCCGCGACGTGACATGATCCCACGCGGACCCTTGCTCTCCTTGTCGCCACGACTCGCCATAAGCAGCCCCTCCTCTCGGTCTTTCACCTGGCAATGCGGACTCACGACCCCATGCTGCCCCGCATCAGACAGCGCGACTGACGCGGGCGTGGGGTGCGACGCCTCGATAATCTCCCGGCAATTCAGCCCGCCAGCACACGGACCGATGAGCCGCCTAAGGTGTTCGGTCCTATAGGTGCGATGGCGCCACATACTAGCTTCCCCGCAGCCTCGGGTCGAGCGCGTCGCGGAGACCATCGCCCAACACATTGATCGAGAACACGGCAAGGCTGAGTGCCGCCCCCGGAAAGATGACCATCCATGGGGCGCGGGTCACATACGGTCGCGCCTCCGCGCCCATCATCTGACCCCAGGTCGGATTGGGCGGCTGGACGCCGTAGCCGAGAAAGCTGAGCGCCGACTCGGCCAAGATCGCCGCGCCCAGATTGAGCGAGGTGATCACGATCACCGGCGCCAAGATGTTCGGTAGGATGTGATGGCCGACAATCCGGCCCCAGGTAGAGCCGACCGCGCGGGCCGCATCGACGTACGCTTCCTCCTTGACGGTGAGCACGGCACTGCGAACAAGGCGGGAACCGGTGATGCCCTGGTACAGCCCGATCACCGTTGCAATGGTCAAAAAGGTCGCGCCTGCCATCGTCACCACGAGCAGCAGGAACAGGATGAAGGGGATGCCCATCGCCGCATCCACGAGCCGCTGGACGACCGTATCCGCCCGCCCGCCCGCGGACCCGGAGAGCACCCCGATTGCCAGCGACACCGCCAGACCCACTATCGTCGCCGCGAGTCCGAGCAGAATCGAAAACCGGGTTGCGAGGATGACACGGCTGAACACATCACGACCCAGGTTGTCGGAGCCGAACCAGTACTCTGCTCCGGGTGGCCGGCGCGACGTGATGATCGAGGTTTCGAGCGGGTCTTTTGGCACGACCGATGGGGCGACAACCGCCAGCGCCAAGAAGAACAGCAGCACGATCAGGCCGAATGTCGCGAGTGGCTGGCGGCCGGCGAAGTGTGCCAGCGCGCCGGCGCGGCGCGGTGGGGTGTATGGCAGGATGGTCGTCGGTCGCGTGTCCGTCACCATCGTGTTACCTCGTGACCCGCACGCGCGGATCGATGAAGCCGTAGGACAGATCCACCAGCAGGTTGATCGCGATGATGATGAACGACGCGAACAACGTTACCGACTGGACGACCTGGTAGTCGCGACGTGAGATCGCATCGATGGTCAGTTGACCGAGTCCGGGCAGGCCGTAGACAGTTTCGATCACCGCGGAGCCGCTCAGCAGGAACACGAGTCGCAGGCCAATCAATGTCACGACCGGGATGAACGCGTTGCGGAGTGCATGGCGCCGTAATCGGATGCCCTGGCCCAAACCCTTGGCCATCGCCGTCCGCATGTAATCGAGACGCAGCACCTCCAACATCGTCGAGCGCATCAGGCGCATGATCGAGCCTGCCATGAATACCGAGAGCACGAGCGACGGAATGATAAAGTGCTTGAGATTGCCGAACGGATCATCGGCGAAGCGCACGTAGCCCACTGGCGGCGACCAATGCCAGTAATAGGCCGGCACCGCGACGGACAGGATGGCAATCCAGAAGTACGGGATGGAGATACCCAGGATAGCGAGCACGCGGGTGAGGTAGTCAAACACGCTGCCGCGAAGAACCGCGGAATAGACGCCGAGCGGCACACCCACCGCCGTGCCGATGATCAGCGTGAAGAAGGTGAGTTCCAGCGTCACCGGCGCCCGCGTCCGGAGCATATCGAGGATGTCCTGCCCGGTCCAGAGCGACTGGCCGAAATCGAGTCGCACCACATCGCCGATGTACCGCACGAATTGCAGCCACACCGGGTCGTTCAAGCCCAAGCGGTCGCGAAGCGCCCGCGCCTGTCCTGGGGACGAGCCGGTGTCGCGGAAAAACTGGTCAACGATGTCGCCCGGCATCAGCCGCACCGCCACGAACACGATGCAACT
Organism: Dehalococcoidia bacterium; assembly: GCA_038325665.1. Taxonomy (GTDB): domain Bacteria; phylum Chloroflexota; class Dehalococcoidia; order CAUJGQ01; family CAUJGQ01; genus CAUJGQ01. Next base: position 4,221 of record JBBQJF010000249.1, read on the forward strand.
CACCAGGAACACCGAGAGCAGCGAGAGCAACAGGCGGCGGGCCAGATACTGGGCCACTTCGCGTCTCCTGAGAAACGACCTAACCCCCCGGCCCCCTTACCGGTGGGGAAGGGGGAGACGCGGCGCCCGTTCCGTTGCAGGAATGGGGGGCCGACGAACGGTGGAACGACGGTTCGTGAGCCGGCGGTGAGCGCCAGTCTCTGCCCTTGCTGACCGCCTGCTCTCGTCAGGAAGCAAAGAACAGACGGCCGACCTTGCCGGTGTCAAACAACTCGGGGCGGCCTTGGAGCTTCGCCACCGATGCCGTCACGGCAGGGCCGCTGCCAGTCCAGACGTTGGCGACGCGGGCCTGATCATTGATGTAGCGCAGCATGTCCTGCACGAGCTTTTTGCGTTCGTCGAGGTTGAAAGTAGAGCGCTCCTTCTCCAGCATCGCGTCGAACTGGGGGTCTTTGAACTGTGCGAAGTTACGGCCGCCGTTGCTGTGGTACATCTTCTGCAGCGCATCGTGCGGATCGACACCCATGCTGTATTGGGATGAGATCATCTGGAACTGGTGGCGAGCTTCAGCCTGCTTCCACGCGCCCCACTCAAGCCCCTTCACCGCTGGCTGGAGCGCACCGTTTGACACCTTGCGGTACATCTCAGCCGCGAGCTGCAACTCATCAATGCCGATAGTGCGATGAGGCACCGACCAGCCCATGATCTCCCACTTCGCCGGGGAGTCTTTCGTGTACCCGGCGGCCTGGAGCATCGCGAGCGCGTCGGCGATATCCTTCTCGCGCTCTTTGCCTCTGCGGAACCCTGGTAACTTCTGGTACTCGCTCTGGGGAAGATGGAAGAACTTGTGCCCGTCGCCCAGCGCGATGGAGTAGTAGCCGCCGATCGGAAAGCCGTACTTGATCTGCGGTTCGCGGTCGGCCAGCAGGTTAAACGCCTGCCGCACGCGCAGATCCTTGAACATCGCATCGCCCGAGTTCATGAAGTGGGCTTGGGCCGAGCCGAACGACGGCCCGGTGAAGGTATACGCCGCCAGCTTGGTCGATTTCAGGAACGCCTCGAACGTGTCGAAACCCTCGTACTGCTCAGAGGCAAGGGCCGCCTCCTCCACGTTTCCGGCCAGGAATTGCGACCAAGCATCGGCGGGAGAGAGGATCAGTTGTTTCATACCGTCAAGGTACGGCTGATCCTTGATACGGTAGTTTGGATTGCGTACCAGTTCGGCGCCGGCGTCCGGACTGAAGGCCTTGACCATGAACGGCCCGGTGCCGATGGTCGCCTCCGCCGTCTTCAGGCCGCCGAACCGATCAACTGTCTCCGGGGCGATCATGATGAATTGGTAGCCTGCCAGCGTCGTGAGGATGATCGCGTCCGGCGTTTTCGTCGTGATGCGCACGGTCGACTTATCGACCGCTTCGATTTTGTCCACGTTCACGAGATCACCGGCGTGGACGTACAGCGGGTCCTTGGTGCGCGCCCGGTTGAGACTAAAGGCGACGTCATCCGCGGTCAGTTCGCGGCCGTTCACCGGCGGCTTATCGTGGAACTTGACGCCCTCCCGAATCTTGAACACGAAGGTGGTTTGATCGGGTTGCTCCGGCATGGCCGCGGCGATCCCCGGCTCGGGGATCTGGTCCTTGTCCTGGAACCACAGCAGCCGGTCATAGACGGCGCTGACGACGCGCTGGGCGCCGGAGATGCTGTCCTGGTGTACATCGAGGTGCGACGTGCCCTGCCAGACGTAGCGGAGCGTGCCGCCGCGCTTCGGCTGTGGGGCCGCCGCCGGGCTGCCCACCGGCGCGGCCCCGCCGGTTGCCGTGCCACTGCTCACCGCGGCCCCGCCATCCTCTTTGCTACCACCGCCACACGCGACGGCCACCATGCCGGCCGCGCCCAGCCCCATCCACCGCAGCACACCCCGCCGGCTCGAATGCAACCGTCGTGACCAATAGCTATCCTGTCCACTCATCGCGCTCCCCCTCCCACCGCGCACCGACCGCCTCTGTTCGGCTCACACGCGGCGCTGCCCCCGGACTGAACGAACTATAGCGCGGAACTCCACCAGTCACCAGCGGGCACACGCGATCGCCGCCTATCGGGTGTTGAGTAGCGCGTGCCTGGATCATCGCGCGATGAGCGATAGCAGCGCGCCCTGGCGATACGCGCCTTGGTACGCACGCTTTATCCGCAACGGTTCGATCTCCATCCGGTGTAACGAATTGGCCAGCCACCGGACAAATAGTGTGAAGGGCACTGCCGCTGTCATGAGGGCCATATGCGAGCGGGTCGGGCTATCATGGAGCGAGCGCCCCGCGTGATCATCACACCGCGGCAGGCGCGCAACACGAGACGGAGCGTAGCCTGATGCAGACCACGGTTTACCTCGTGCGGCACGGCGAGACGCCGGGGAATCGGTCCCGCCGCTATCAACACTACGACACGCCGCTCTCTGATGACGGCCGGAATCAGGCGCAACGCGTGGCCAAGCGGCTGACGGACGATGGGCCGTTCGCCGCGCTGTATACCAGCGACCTCGCCCGCACCATGGAGACGGCTGCCGCGATCAGCGCTCGCCTGGGCCTCGACCCCATTCTTGACCCACGGCTGCGCGAGCTTGACACCGGCGACTGGCGAGGCACGCTCCATGACGACATTGAGGCCCACTCCCCCGGCCACCGCGAGCGATGGATCGCCGGCGGCGGCGCTGAGCGCCTGCCGGGCGCTACCGGCGAATCGACCACCGATGTCTATGAGCGCGTGACCGCCGCCTTCGACGACATCGTCGCCCGCCATACCGGTGAGCGGGTGATCGCGGTCTCGCATGGCTGGGCGCTCGCCGTGCTGCTGGCGGCGATCCACGCGTGGGACCATACCGAGGCGTTCCGTGAGCAGCGCATCCAACTCAGTAACACATCGGTTTCCGTGGTAGAGATCGATGCCGCGGGCGCGCGACTCTGCACCCTGCTCAATTGCATCCGCCACCTGTCTCTGCCGGTGAGCGGCGACGGCAGTCCCTGACGGGGTGCGCCGGCACGGGGGAGACCTCTCCCCCGGCCCCTCCCCTGCAAGGGGAGGGGTGTGCGATCCTCTCCCTTCCGCTGCAGCCGCTTCCGGCATGGCCGGAGGAAGGGGGCGGCGGGTTAGGTTCCCCCCTTCCCTCGCGGGGATGGGGGCCGGGGGGTTAGGTGATCTCACTGACCAAACGGGGTTGCGGGGTGCAGTTATGGCGGGACGGACGGTGCTGGTCGGCGGTCGGGTGATCGACCCGGTGCATGACGTCGACGCGATCCTGGATGTCGAGTTTAAGGACGGGCGGATCAGTGCCGTGGGGCAGTCCCTCGCGACCGGTGGGGCGGGGCGTGTGATCGAGCTGACCGGTCGAGTCGTGATGCCAGGCGTGATAGACACGCATGTCCACGTTTCCGGCATCGGCCCGGCCGGTCGCAACGGCCATCGGATGATGGCCCGCGCCGGCGTCACCACCGCCTTCGACCTGGCCGGAGATCCGAACGACCTGCTCAGCGGCCTGGAAGAGGCGGGCGCCGGACTGAACATCCTCTTCGTGCGGCCGATCGTGCCCCGCCGCTCCGTGTCTGGCCCCGACCCCGACGAACGCGAACTGGAACGGTTCATCCGGTCGGCCCGCGCCGAGGGGGCGATCGGTGTCAAGTGCGTGGGCGGGCATTATCCGATCACGCCGGCCGTCATCCGTCGCGCGATCCAGACAGCGCACCGGCTCAGCGCCTATATCGC
>JBBQJF010000250.1:0-7969 GCA_038325665.1 Dehalococcoidia bacterium
CGGGTCTTGCCGTACCACAAACTGAGATTATCAATCTCGATGACGGCATCCTTGAGCTCGGCCTCCATGTCAGCAGGCGGCGGCGCGGCCGGCTGCGCGATAGCCGGGAGCGGCGTCTGGGGGGGACGGACAACACTCGTCATACGATCCTCGCTCGATTTTAGAACCGCTTCCGTAGTCGCTGGCGCAGGATGATCGCGGCCGAGTTCAGGGTCAGAAGGATGATCAGGAGCACGATGATGCCGGCCGCGGCCAGATCGTGGAACTCTGCCTGTGGCTTCGATGTCCAGTTAAACACCTGGATGGGAAGCACGGTGAACCGATCCAGCGGGTTGTTCGGTGTGAATGGCACGTAGGTGAGCGCGCCCATGGTGATCAGGGGCGCGGTTTCGCCGATAGCGCGCGAGGCGGCGAGGATATTACCGGTGAGAATACCGGGCATCGCGTACGGCAGCACATGATGCCACGTCGTCTGCCAGCGGGTGCCGCCAAGCGCCAGCGACGCATCGCGCATGCTCGACGGCACGGCGCGTAGCGCCTCGCGCGTCGCGACGACGATGATCGGCAGCACCAATAGCGACATGGTCATGGCGCCTGCCAGCACGCTACGGCCCAACCCCATCCAGCGCACGAATACCGTCAGGCCGAGCAGGCCGTAGATAATCGAGGGCACACCCGCGAGGTTGGCGATGTTGATCTGGATGAAGTTCGTGAACCAGTTCTCTTCCGCGTACTCCTCGAGATACAGCCCCGCCATCACACCGAGCGGCAGCGAGATCAGGATCGTGAAGAACATCATGTACGCCGTGCCGTAGATCGCGGCTTTCAGTCCGGCACTGGCCGCGAAGCGCGAGTCGAAGCTATTGAGAAAGTTCCAGTTAATCCACGGCAGGCCACGATTCAGCACGTCGCCGATGAGCAACGCCAGCATTGCCAGTCCGATCAAAACCGAGAGCATGCCCAGCGCGGAAAAGATCACCCCTTTGGCCTTACGGGCGGCAATATTGCTGCGAAAAGCAGCGGAACGTGGAAGTGACCGCGTACTGGTCGCCATTAGTCATATACCTCTCGGAACCGGCGCACGAACCAGTGGCTGATGATATTCATGATGAAGGTCAACACGAACAGGGTCGTGCCCACGGCGAAGATGGTCAAGTACGCCAGCGAGCCGTACGGCGTATCCCCGAGGCTGACCTGAACGATGTAGGCGGTCATCGTCTCGACCGGCACGCGTGGGTCGAGTGTCAGCGTCGGATTTTGACCAGCCGCGATCGCCACGATCATGGTTTCGCCGACCGCGCGCGACAGCGCGAGGATCACGGCCGCGACGATACCGGAGAGCGCCGCCGGGAACACCACCCGCGTCGCGACCTCGAATCGCGTTGCTCCGAGTCCATATGCTCCTTCGCGCAACGGCCGCGGTACCGACGCCATCGAGTCTTCACTCAGCGAAGCCACCAGCGGCAAGATCATGATGCCCATAACGATGCCCGCGCTCAACGAGTTGAAGGTGCTGAGGCCCGGAACGAAATTTCCGAGGAACGGGGTGACGACGATCAGCGCGAAGAACCCGTACACGACGGTCGGCACTCCTGCCAGCACTTCGAGCGCGGGCTTGAGAATATCGCGCAACGCCGGCGAGGCGAACTCGCTCAGGTAAATCGCGGCCATCAAACCGAGCGGGACGGCGATCGCCAGGGCGATTGTCGATGTCAAGGCGGTCGCGGTGATCAGCGGCCAGATGCCGAACTTCTTGATCGAGAACAGCGGAGTCCACTGCGTGTCGGTGAGAAAGTCGATGATCGACACCTGGCCGAAAAAGCGGACTGTATCTGCCGCCAGCGCGAGAATGATTCCCGCGGTCGTCAACACGCCTATGACCGCTGCCGCCAGGAGCAAGGTCTGCACCGCCCGCTCCCGGACATCACGCGCACGATTACGTCCCAGGGTTCCCCGCTTCGGATACTTTTCTGCCACCCGTGTATTCAACGCGGCCTCATCTTTGACGGGCTGTAGATCGCGACAAGGGGCGGGAACGACCGACTCGTCCCGCCCGCTAGGATACCACTATGCACGCGCGGTGCGATTTACTGGAGGTACCGATCCAGGGTCGCGCCGACCTCTGCCCCCTTGGGGAAGAGCGAGCCGGTCGTGCCGGCGTTCCACCGCTTGGTGATCGCCTCGTAGAACCGGTCTTCGAGCGCGATATACCCGACCTCGCGGGACTGGATCAGCGGCGTGAAGCTCTTGCTCAGGTAAAAGTTCACGAACGCCTTTACTTCTTGGCGCTCGGCCACCGACTTCTTCACGTACATGAAGATCGGGCGGCTGAGCGGCTGGTAGCTGCCATTCTTGACCGTATCGATCGAGGGAGCGACACACTTGCCGTCGCCCTTGTCGTCCACCTGCACCGCCTTCACCTTGCCCTGGTTCTCGACGACGTAGGCGTAGCCGAAGAAGGCGAGAGCGTTCTCATCACCGGAGACGCCCTGCACCAGGACGTTGTCGTCCTCACTCGCCTGGAAGTCGCCGCGGCTCGCCTTCTCCTTGCCGTTGATCGCCTGGGTGAAGTAGTCGAACGTGCCAGAATCGGTGCCCGCGCCGAACAGCTTCAGCGGCCGGTCGGGGAACGAGTCGCGCACCTGCTTCCAGTTGGTGACTTTGCCCTGCGCCTCCGGCTCCCAGATCTTCTTGAGCTCGGCCTTCGTCAGGCAGGTGGCGAAGGTATTCTTCGGGCTGACCACCACGGCGAGACCATCGAAGGCCACCGGCAGTTCGACGTATTCGATATTTTTCGCTTTGCACTGCTCGACTTCGGCCGGATCAATCGGGCGTGATGCGTCCTGGATATCGGTTTCACCGGCGCAGAACTTCTTAAAGCCGCCGCCGGTGCCGGAGATGCCGACACTAATCCGCACGTCCTTGGCGAACTTCCGAAACTCCTCGGCCGCGGCCGATGTTACCGGGAACACGGTGCTCGATCCATCGATCACGATGTCGCCCTTCAATCGGGCGAGGTCCGCCTTGTTCGATGGTTCGGTCACCCTGCCGGCCACGGGCGCCTGGGTCGCTGCCCCGAGAGCGGCGGGCGCTGCCGTTTCGTTCTCCTTGTTGCCATCACCGCCGCCGCATGCGACGACGAGCGCGAGCGCCAGAGACAGCGCGCTCAACTTCAGGATACGCAACGAATGACTCACCCGTTCCACCCTCCTCACGCCATGAGTTCGGAGACACCCCCCCGATCCCCAACCAACGTTCCGAATCGCGTGATAGGACTACCGCCGGCCACCATCCCACCCGACTCCAGCATGACGCACCGACATTAACAAACTGTTAACACCTCATTTTCGCACGGCTAAGTCCGCACCGCGTACCACGGACGGCGCCCGACGCATCCGCGCAAGTCGCCGCGTGCGGGGAGCGCCGTCCGTGAGGGCGAGGGCGCGTTCGGCATCAGCGTGGTGACACGGGAGCAGCGGGATGGCGCGCTGTCATTCGATGAGGTGCGCGCGATAGTGTCGGGGGTGACGATTGAAAAGCCCGCCCGTGGCAAGAGGACGGCGATAGAATGAGTGCCGTCGCGAAGAGGTTCGGGCAGGAGCGGATGCAGGTGGGATATGCATTCATCGTCGAGAACCGCAACCAGAACCTGTCTTCGAACGATTTCAGTATCAGATCGGTTTCCCCGACGACGGTGGCACTGTCCTGAAGGCGGACCCTGGCTACATCGCGACTGTCCGGGCTGGGGAACAGCACGCCATTGCCAGCACAATCTTCCTATGTTCTCGATCTCGAGGTCGGAGGGACTGGCACGATGGTCCGTGGGCCGATGAGTACGACGCCCGTCGCTGGCATAAACTCGCGGACAGCTTCGGTCACCTCGGCCAGCGGTCGCAGGCCCTCCCCGTATTCGATGAGCAGGAGGTAGAGACCAGTGAGCGCGCGACGCTCCGGCGCCGGCAGTTCGTCATCACCCTCGGCCGCGACAACCCAGGCGAAGAAGTCATCAAACGGCAAGCAGCCGTCGAGGAAGTCCTGGAATACGCCCGTGGTTTCCGGTGAGAGCGTCATGATGCGTGCTCCTGTCTGCAACTAGTATGCCACGATACACAACGGTAGTTATTCCCCACGAGGAACTGCAACGTCTGTTCGAAGCGCTCGGTCTGTGGGACAAAATTCAAGACGGTCGGTTCACCTCCGAGGAGGCCGTGGCAAAGACCGCACCAGCGAAACAGTTCCCGGGCGGATGGAGTTATATCCTCAAGCACTATAACGCGGCGGGTGCCCAGACTTGTACGACACACAAACTCATCGATGCGAACGGCGAACCCCGTCATTGGGACGAGGCCGATATCAAGATGGGTGAGGTCACAATCGCGAAGCAGAGGAACCCGCCGCACGAGGGCGTTTGAGCGGTGAGAGCCTGAACTCGGGCGTCAACTCGGAGTATGTTACGAGCGGCCATGAATCCGGACGAGTGGTAAGCGGAGGACCTACCGGACCATTCACACCTCGTTTTCGCGCGACTATGACCGCCCCGGACGGCGGCGGGAGCACCTCTGCCATTCGGGCCAGCACTCGACCCACCTTTTGAGCGCACGTCATGACCAATGCCCGTACATGGCGGCGTAGCGCCGTGCCCAATGACTGGACTACTCAGCCGTGCGGCGCCACCGGCGAGATAACCCCTGAAGAGATCGTAATCATAATGGTAAACCCGACAGTCGCCCATGTCCTCGCGCGTCTGTCGCCACCGCGTCGTATCGTGCCCACGGCTCAGCGCACGGCCCCACGTCGGGCCGTGCCGCCGTCACTCGGCGGGCGCGTGACGCTCGCATCGTCGTTCCGAGCTAGGCCCTGGACCTCCAGGCACATGGCACGGCATTGGTAGGCTGCGGGGCATCTGTGCTCGAGTCAGAGACACAGCGAAGCCGCCGAGAGCATCGGCGGCGGATTGGTCAGACTATCACTGTCACATGGCTAGGGGACGCGTGCGAGTCATTTTTGTGTCATCATCACGCAGGACCCGATGAGAAGTCGTATGTCATATGGAGGAATTACCCCATGGTGAAGACGCCAGTCGAGTTCAAGAACCAGCTCTTGAACCTCCAGCAAAGCCATACGCTCGGCATAGCAGCGGTGGCCCTATTCCTTGACCCAGAGGTACCGCCGATCCTGGAACGGCTCGATGACCACGTGCGATTTGGGACTCACCCGTTAAGAGGGCGTGAGATCGCAACCGCTCTACGGACCGAAGGCGGACCCAAACAGATGATGGACCAGTTCATGAGCCTTCTGTCTAGGGCACTTATTAAGGAAGGATACGATTATATAAAGACTTACTGCGAAGAAACAAGGCAGTTGCCAAAGTTACGAAGTCAGCCTTGGTACAACTTTTCCAGGATAGTACGGAATGCCGTTACTCACAATGGGCGTGTTAAGTTCGAGAATTGGGTCCGACCATTACTCCCTATTTCGTGGGGGTCTTTCGTCTTGGATGTTGAGCACGACGGTATTCCGATTGAACAGGTGATTACCGGCCATCTAGATATCTTGAACCTGGTAGCAGAAATGTACATCTTTGCCGAAGAAGAGTTACTGAGTGAGAGATTTCTTCGTGCCTGACTTCCAAGCCACCCCTGCCAATACGATTAGGATTACTCACAGTCACCCCAGCCGACCCGTCCCGGCCACCAGAATCCCCCGCCGCCAGCGAAACACCGTCTCCCGGCTGATGCGCAGCGCTTCCGTAATTCCCTCATCATCGACCAGTAGGCGAGGGTCCCTCCGTTCTAGCCTGTCGTCCTCGGAGTACGCGCCCCTCGTGTGCGTCTGCCGGACGTGGGGCTGACCTGATTGAGATCGCGCAGCAGTCGGTCGAACGCCTTCCCGTAGGCGGGTGGGTCAGTCCATTGCTCGAAGTTCCCAATCTGCCGTGAGTTGCGGATCGTCTCAGCCCACGCCGCTCGTGTCTTCATCGCTGCCCCGTCGATGCGGATGGGAAACAGGATATCGCGCTTCTGCCGTCGCTCCTCCGCCAGTGCTTTCTCCACTTCGTCCGCCACCCACGGGCTGCGCACAGAATTCTCCGAAAGGACGAGGAGCAGTTTGTCGTGTGTGCGGATGGCCCCGAAGATGGCGTCGCGGAAGCGCTCACCAATCTTGAGGTCCTCGCTATCGCGCCAGCAGCGCACACCGCGGTTCTGCAGGTCAGCGTACAGCCGGTCCACGAATGCGCCGTCCCGGCTGGAATAGCTGATGAAGCAGGAGTAATGCGTGAAGACGGACCCGCGCAACGCCGGGATGATGTCGATGATGGTATCCGGTAGGCCACACCCACGCAGGAAGGCCAAGGGCAACTCGCCGGACTGCACCAGCGTCCGGTGGTCGAGGATGCTCGGACCGTGGTGCACACAGGTTTCCAGTCCGGTGGCATTGGTGAGGTCTATGTCCGCAAAGCCTGTCTCGAAAAGAATGGCCCCGCTGAGGACGGCCCCGCTGAGGACGGCCCAGCTGAGGTTGGCCCTGCTGAGGTTGGCCCTGCTGAGGTTGGCCCTGCTGATCAAGGAATCGCTGAGGTCGGCCTCACTGAGGTCGGCCTCACTGAGGTCGATCCCGCTGAGGTCGATCCCGCTGAGGTCGGCATAGGCCAGGTCAGGTCGTACATCAGGATAGTCCCTACGCCAGGTGTTCCACGCGTCCGTGCTCTGGTGGAGGATAGACAGATGCTCAGGATTCGCCATGACGCCGCCCTCAGCCTACTGGGACTTTGATTGTCACCCGCTGCCGACCAGCATCCTATCGCACCGCGTCACAACTCGTGCGCGCAACGTGCGGCTACATTCCGCCACTCCTGAAACGAGTACCCCACCACATGCATCGTGGGGGGAACGAAGTGTCCGATGACTGCTTGCGCCGGTGGGCATGACCCGCCGGTCGAAGATAGCGTGGCGAGCAGCGGTCCGAGCTGAGGCGAAGGCCTGAGCCGTCAATGCGTTGCGGTCGGGGATGCGTGACCCACGAGTTTGGTCTCTGCTGTTTGGATGTGGCCGTGAACCCGAGCGAATAGGCAGGTTCACGGCCGATTGACTGTTGTTAGCCGTCATAGCCGAGCGAAATGGACGTGACCCACTTCCATGTCGATGCTCAACCCCCGGCGGCGACCTCTGCACGCGCCCGCGCGGGAGCGGAGGTGGTCAGCGGCAGGGTCAGGCCGAGCGCGCCGGCCATGCCGAAGAACACCTCGGTGTTGTCGAGCAGGCCGCGGAAGCGCTGGGCGCCGGGACCGGAGGCGAAGATCGCCACGTCATCCACGGTGTGGACGCAGTTGACCTGCGCATAGTCGAGGTTGCCGGTCTGCACGTCGGCGTCCGGGTCGCGCGCTGGGTTGGGCACGGCACGCCGGCTCTCGGTGTCGATCCGCGCCGGTTCGGTCGGGCCGGGGCGGTCAAGCTGGAAGTCGTCGCGGTAGTCGGGGTGATTGGAAAAGCCGATGAACAGCGTACGTGTGGGGTTGGGGTCGTCCGGAAAGCCGTCGCCGTCGCTGTCGACGAAGTTGGGGAAGCCGGCGGCGTCGTACACGCCGTTACCGGCGCGCCCGGCGCCCTTGTCGCGGTCGTGCGTGCCAACGACCGACATCGAATGATTGTGATCGGCGGTGATGACGATCAGCGTGTCGCCGCGCCGCTCGGCCCACCGCTTCGCCACGCCAACCGCTTTGTCCATCTCGATCGTATCCCACACCGCGCGCTGCCAATCGAGCGGATGCTCCTGCTTGTCGATCGAGGCGCCCTCGACCATCAGAAAGAAGCCGTTCGGGTTCTGTTCCAACGAAGAGATCGCCGTCTCGGTCATCTCCCACAGCGCCGGCTGGTCGGTGTAGCGGCCGAGCACGCGCTCCTCGCGCAACACCTCGCGGTCGAGGTAGACGTTCATGTTGCCGGGGCGGAATAGTCCCAGCAATTTGGCG
>JBBQJF010000251.1:0-7957 GCA_038325665.1 Dehalococcoidia bacterium
CACCAGGCACCGGGAACGCGGATCGGATTGCAGCGCGCACAGCGCCAACCGCTGCCCATCATCGACGGGACGCGGGCCGGATTCCGGCAACTCACCATCCAGCGAGAGCTGAAACAGCAGTTCCGCGAGCCGAGGTAGGTCGGCTTCCACCGCCTCGCGAATGACTGTCGCCGTTGTCAGGGGCTCAGTGGGCACCGTGCCGACTCCGTGGGAAAATCAATCCCAGTGTACACGATGGAAGCGTCTGAATCGCCTCGCGCCGGTTGGCCGCGCCGCGTGTCTCCGGCGAGCCGCCATCGCCGGCGGCAGTGAGGAACCAGACGCGGACATGCCGGCGCCACGAGAGGCGTCTCCACACCTCGGCAGCGCCGGCGTGTGCCGGCCGATTCGGTCAGTGACGCCCGTGGCTCACTCCTCGGTGAGGTCGCCATCATCGGCGGCGTCGGGTTTGTGGCCGTTCGTTCCCGGCGCCGCCGTGGACGGAGTCGTCGGCCGTGAACCACGACCGCCGGACAATGCGACGACACCGTTCGATCCGCGACCTGCCACCGGCTTCCCGCCATCCGTGTCAGAATCGCTCGCCAGCGTGCCCTCGTCGGCGCTGACATCGACGCTGGCGATGGAGGCCACGCGATCAGTTGGCCCGACCTTCATCACCGACACGCCCTCGGTCGAGCGCCCCGAACGGCGGATGCTCTCGACCGATGTACGCAACACGATGCCATCCCGCGAGATCAGCATCAGTTCGCGCGTGCCATCGACCACCTTGGCGGCGGCGACCGGTCCGGTCTTGGTCGTGACCTTGAACCCGATCACGCCGCCGGTGCCGCGGCCCTTGACAGGAAACTGGTCAAGCAATGTGCGCTTGCCGTAGCCGTTCGCGCTCAGCGTCAGCAGCTCTTGACCGGCAACGACAATCTCCATGGCAACCACATGGTCGTTCTTGTCGAGCCGGATGCCGCGGACTCCGCCGCTGGTGCGAGAGGCCATGCGCAGATCACTGACGTGGAAGCGAATCGTCTGGCCGCCGGTCGTGACGATCAGAACGTCCTCCGAGGAGCGCGCCATCCGTGCCGAGATCAATTCGTCCTTGTCCTCGAGGTTCATGGCTATCAGACCATTGCGCCGCACCGCCGCGAATTCAGACAGTGGCGTCCGCTTGACCTCGCCCATCTTGGTTGCCAGCACCAAGCAGTCCTTCTCGAAGGACTCGGTGGTGACGATCGCGGTCACCTGCTCACCCTGGGCAATATCGACGACGTTGATCAGGGCGATGCCCTTGGCGGTACGACTCGCGTCGGGCACCTCATAAACCTTGAGCGGGAACACCCGGCCGCGATCAGTGAAAAACAGGAGATGGGTATGGGTATCGGCGACGACCAGCCGGCGCACGGCGTCCTCTTCGCGGGTGACCATGCCGGTCACGCCGCGCCCACCGCGTCGCTGGCGGCGATAGGACTCGAGCGGCACGCGCTTGATGTACCCACGATTCGAGAGCGTCACCACCGCCTGGTCGTGGGCGATCAGATCCTCATCCGAGAAGCTCTCAAGCTCCTGGTCCACGATCAGGGTCCGGCGGGCGTCGCCGTGCTTCTTCTTGAGGTCCCCCGCCTCGTCGCGGATCAGCGCATCGATCTTTGCCGGGTGCGCGAGCAAGTCTTCGAGGTAGGCGATGCGCTTGACCAGCTCATCAAACTCGTCTTGCAGTTGCTTCCGCTCCAGCGCCGCCAGGCGGCGGAGCTGCATGTCGAGGATCGCCTGAGCCTGACGGTCGCTGAACTCGAACGGGGCCGTCATCAGCCCCTCTTTCGCGGCAGAGGCGGAGGCAGCGCCGCGGATCAGCGTGATGATCGCGTCGAGCTGGTCGATCGCCCGCAGCAACCCGAGAAGGATGTGATGGCGGTCGCGCGCCTTCGCCAGGTCGAACTCGGTCCGCCGGCGAATGACATCACGGCGGAAGGCGATGAACTGCTTGAGCGCGGTCGCCAGGTTGACCGTCTTTGGCTGGCCGTCGACCAAGCACAGCATATGCACGCCGAAGGTGGTTTGCATGGCGGTGTGCTTGAACAGGCTGTTGAGCACCTGATTCGCTTGGGCACCGCGCGCCAGCTCGATCACGACGCGCATGCCGGTGCGATCCGACTCATCGCGGAGGTCGGAGATGCCGTCCATGCGCTTATCCTTGACCAACTCGGCGATCTTCTTAATCAGCTCGGCCTTGTTGACCTGGAACGGCAACTCGGTGATCACGATTTGGAACCGGCCGCCGCGCGCCATCTCCTCGATCTGGGTGCGGGCGCGGATGATCACGCGCCCCCGCCCGGTGGCGTACGCCTGCTTGACGCCTTCACGACCGATGATGATCCCGGCGGTGGGGAAGTCCGGACCCTTGACCAGCCGCGAGAGCTCCTCGGTGGTCGTTTCGGGGCGGTCGAGCAAGCGGATGATGGCGTCACAAACCTCACCGAGATTGTGCGGTGGGATGTTGGTTGCCATGCCGACCGCGATGCCGGACGAGCCGTTGACGAGCAGGTTCGGCAGCCGTGACGGGAGCACGGTCGGCTGCGATTCACTGCCGTCGTAATTGTCGTAGAAATCGACGGTATCTTTGTCGATGTCAGCCAGCAACTCGTCGGCAACCGCCGCCAGCCGCGCTTCCGTGTAGCGCTGCGCCGCGGGCGGGTCGCCATCGACGCTGCCGAAGTTGCCCTGCCCATCGACGAGGGGGTAGCGCAGGGAGAAGTCCTGCGCCATCCGCACCAGCGCCTCGTAGATCGGCGCGTCGCCGTGGGGATGGTACTTACCCATCACTTCGCCGACGATCTTGGCGCTCTTCTTGTACGACGAACTCGATCGCAGCCCCAACTCGTACATCGAGAATAGGATGCGACGATGCACTGGCTTGAGGCCGTCGCGCACATCAGGCAGGGCGCGCGACACGATCACGCTCATCGCGTAATCGAGATACGACGCGCGCATCTCGTCCTCGATCTTGATCGGCTGAATCCGATCGGCGGGAATCTCAGCTACCATAGGGTTCTGTCCTTCGCTAATGTCCGTTCGGTCAGTGGTTGCTCGCGGTTCGCGCGTCGTGCGCGCTGCCCGCGACCTGGCGCGCGTCTGGTGCACCACACGTTGGGTCGCATCCGCGAGGCGTGAGGTTGGTTAGTGAATCATCGACGGTAGATCAGGCGCCGGACGCGCGGGCGGAGGCCGGCGCCATCGCGGCGGCGCGGACAAAGTCATCGAACAGCGGCCGGAAATCGTCCTTCACCTCATCGCGCTCGGGGTGCCACTGCACGGCAACCACCCAGCGATGAGAGGAACTCTCCATCGCCTCGACCACTCCATCGTCGGAGCAGGCCGTCACGGTGAAACCGGGAGCGATGCAGTCGCGCGTCACGGCCTGATGATGACGCGAATTGGTGCGCGCGTGCAGCCTGCCAAGGAGCCGGCCCAGGCGGGACCCATCCATGATCGTCACGTCATGAAAGCGTGACTCACCGCCCTCGTGGGCGCGGTGGCCGTCGCCATCGATGTGTTGAAGTAGTTGACCGCCGCACGCGACGTTGAGCGCCTGTTGGCCGCGGCAAATGGCGAACACCGGCAGGTCGCGCTCCAGCGCGGCCGCGATCAGCGGCAGTTCCAACTCGTCGAGCGCGTCATTGATACCCGCCGTTTCGGGATGAGACGCCTGACCGTATCGCGCCGGATTGATGTCGGCCCCACCAGGGATGAGCACCCCGTCCACACCGTCGAGCAGGATGTTGAGTGGAGCGCCGGGCTCAGGACGCAGATCGACCGGCTCACCGCCCGCCTCGCGCACCCGTGCATGATAGGGCTCGTAATAGCCGGGGATGTCGCCGGCCGGCTTGACCGGATGGAGAGCCCGCGTGATGCCGATGCGTGGCCGGACCATGGCGCCTCCCGTCGTCCTTGTTCGATGATTCGCCGCAATGTTCTTCCATTATACCGCATTGCCGGCGGCTCCACAAAATAAGAACGGCGCGCGATGTTCTCGGACAAAGTGATGGTGTGACTATCATCGTGCTTTACAGAATATGCAGCGGGTAAAACAAACGGCCCGGGAACCCCGGGCCGTCGAATCTATACGTGAGGGAGCCTGCCTTACTCGTCGAAGTCGTCGCGGTCGTCATGTGCCTCGCGCGCCTTCTCGAAGTCGAAGCTAACCTCCGCACCGGTGTCGGTGTCGCTGTCGCCCTCCCAATCGTCCGTGTCCTCGCTGTCGTCGGTGTCGGTGTCGTCGTCCTCGAGGTCATAGCGCAGGAGGCTGTCCTTCGTGTAGGGACGCACACCCTCGGCGCCGGTCGTCGGAAACGACACCCGGCCGACATTGCCGGGAGACTGGCGCGTCTCTTTGATGATCACACGGAATTGGTCGCCGGCGGGGCTGACACTGGCAATGGCGGCGGCGTACTCGTTGCCGGTCTCGATCAACCGGGTGAGTCGCAGCGCCAGACGCGGTTCGATCAGACCGAGACTTTGGCCGGCGGGCGTCTCGATGCGGAGCGCGTTGCCTTGACGCTTGAGATCAACCCGATCACCGGCCGTCATCCGCTGCACGAGTTCGCGGTCCGGGCTACGCACCTGGGCAACACCTGTCTTGCCGGTTTCTTCGATGAAGAGGTCAGGATCAACCTTCTGCCGGATGCCGGCCAGCGGGGGTGCGGCCTCGCCCAACGATTCGAGCCGTTGGAGATTCTTCTTGGCGATCGCGTTGTTCGAGTCCAACTCGATTGCCCGGCGATAGGCGTCGCGCGCCTCGGCATAACGGCCCAGTTCCGTGAATGCCTTGCCGAGACGGTTGTGGGCATCGACATCCTTCGGGAACAAGCCAAGGATCGACTGATTCTCCTGTGCCGCCTCGGCCCATTTGCTCTCCATCGCCAGATTGATCGCGCGCTCCGCCCGCTGGCGCCGGATACGCGCCCGGTCGTCCGTCTGCTGAAATGTCATTCCATGCTTCCCCTACGCTCGTTCGTGTGCAATCCACCGGTCCACACCACCCGCCGGCGGGCGCGACATGCTGCTGTGGCGCGGATTCGAGGCATTGTATCCAGTGACGTAATTCTCAACAAGCATCGCAGACTAACAGAATCGCCGCAAATCGGCCGATGGGGTCGTCAAATGCGCGGCCCGATACCGGGTGGTCGCCCGGGGTCGAGGTCACGGAGCCTACCCTGCGCGCGGCCCGTGCTTGACCATCGCGTATCTCGGCCGCTAGACAAACTTCGCGGGCGGGCGGCGCCGGGTCGGTTTTCCCACATTGCTCAGCCAACTCGTCATGCTAGACTGACCGAGGGCGTTGGAAAATTGGCGCCACGAGTGGGAGGCTGCAATGGGCAACCGTGAAACGACTGATCAGATCCGGCAACAGCGGGCACGGTGGGATGAGCGGGTCGAGCGGGACGGACGCGAGACGCCGGGTCCGTTTACGACGACATCCAGCCGCCCGATCAATCGCCTGTACGGTCCCACCGATGTCGATGGTCTGTCCTACGGACGGGATCTGGGGAACCCGGGTGAATATCCATTCACCCGCGGGGTTCACCCCACCGGTTATCGCGGCAAACCGTGGACGATCCGGATGTTCGCCGGCTTTGGCTCGGCCGAGGAAACCAACGCTCGGTATCGCTACCTGCTCGATCACGGCGAGACCGGTCTATCGGTCGCATTCGATCTGACGACGCTGATGGGATACGACACTGACGACACGCTTGCCGAGGGCGAGTTCGGCAAATGCGGCGTCGCCGTCGCCTCGCTGGCCGATATGGAGGCGCTGTTCGAGGGCATTCCCCTCGACGAGGTTACCACCTCGATGACGATCAACTCACCCGCGTCCGTCGTCTGGGCGATGTACATCGCCGCCGCGGAGAAGCGCGGTATCCCCCGCCATGTGCTCGGCGGCACCACCCAAAACGACATTCTCAAAGAATACACCGCCCAAAACGAATTCGTCTTCCCACCCGAGCCGTCGATGCGCCTGGTGGTGGACACGATCGAGTTCGGCGCCAAAGAACTGCCGAAGTGGAACACGGTGTCGGTCTCCGGCTATCACATCCGCGAGGCCGGCGCCACGGCGGCGCAGGAGCTGGCGTTCACGCTGGCGGACGGCATCGAGTACGTCCAGTGGTGCGTCAATCGCGGCATGGACGTGGACAGCTTCGCGCACCGGATCTCGTTCTTCTTCAATATCCACAACGACTTCTTCGAGGAGATCGCCAAGCTGCGCGCGGCCCGCCGCGTGTGGGCGAAAGTGATGAAGGAGCGGTTCGGCGCCAAGCTCGAACGCAGCATGTGGATGCGCTTCCATTCACAGACCGCCGGCTGCTCGCTCACGGAACAGCAGCCCGAGGTCAACTTGATTCGCACCACCATCCAGGCGCTGGCCGCGGTGCTGGGCGGCACGCAGTCGTTGCACACCAACTCGCTCGACGAGGCGATCGCTCTTCCATCGGAGAAGGCTGCACGGCTGGCGATGCGCACTCAACAGGTGATCGCGCACGAGTCCGGCGTCAGTAACACCGTCGATCCGCTTGGCGGCAGCTACTTTATCGAGTCGCTGACCAGCGAGATGGAGCGCGAGTGCTTTGACTACTTCGCGAAGATCGATGCCCTTGGTGGCTGTCTGCCCGCGATCGAGGCCGGCTTCTTCCAACGCGAGATCGCCGACGCCTCCTGGCGCTATCAGCGCGAGATCGATACGCGGCAGCGGATCATCGTCGGCGTCAATGACTTCCAAATCGAGGAAGCCCTCGACATCTCGATTTTGCGCATCGACCCGCGTGGGTATGAGCGCCAAGTGGCGCGCCTCAACCGCGTGCGCCAGGAGCGTGACCAGCAGTGCGTCGCGGCGACTCTCGAGCGGCTGCGTCAGGCCTGCGCCGACGGTCGCACCAATACGATGCCGTTCATCCTCGACGCCGTCAACGCCTACGCCACCCTGGGGGAGATCATGGGTGTGATGCGGGGAGTGTTTGGCGAGTACCGCGAGCTGGTAGTGGTCTAACGGGCCGTGGCGCGGGCGGTTCGGCGCGGAGCGGTTCGAATCCAAGACGAGCGGAATGGTGACGTGAACCAATTCATTCGATGGCGACACGCGTTGGCGCTGGTAACTCTGGTCGTGGCCGGCGCGTGCAGCCAGTCTTCGACAGCTCCCGCGCGTATCGCGCAATCGCTTCCCTCCGAGACATCATCCGCCACCGCGACGACGGCGCAAGCGCGGGCCACGGCTGAAACGGTAACGCCGGTCAGTCCAGGCGTGCCCGCCGCGGCGACCGACGCGGAAGCCGAGGTCTCTGACCCCCCGCCGCCGGAATCAGCACACGCATCAGCGGCAGCGCCCACGATTCCGCTCCATCCATTTCTGCCCGCCGGGGGCCGTGCCCGCGTCGTCGCCATCGATCCGGGTCACGGCGGCGCCGAGGTGGGCGCCGCCGGGGCCGGCGTCGCCGAGAAAGACATCAATCTGCGCGTCGCGTTCAAGCTGCGCGACATGTTGGAGCAGGACGGGATGCGCGTGGTGCTGACGCGTGACAGCGATCGTCGCGCGGCCGAGGGACAGGCCGCGCCCGGATATCCGGCCACGCGCATCGATTTGCAGGCGCGGCTCGACACCGCCAACGCCGCCCGCGCCGATGTGTTCCTCTCGCTCCACAACAACGGATCGCCCAATGGAGCCGATACGGGGACCGAGGTCTGGTGGGACGGTAAGCGACCGTTCGCCGCCTACAACCGCGCGCTGGCCGAGCAGGTGCTGGCCTCGCTGGTGGGGTCGATACGGGCGACCGGATACCCGACCGTGGACCGCGGCCTGAAAGAAGATTCGCAGTTCCGCGTGTTCCAGGGCCGGACCTTCCCGATCTTCGTGCTCGGTCCACCGCGTACCGGCGTGACCACCTCGCGGGCGGGGCTGATGCCGGCCGTTTTGGGTGAA
>JBBQJF010000252.1:0-7957 GCA_038325665.1 Dehalococcoidia bacterium
CTCCGACTGGCTGCCTCATGCACACGATCAAGACGCGGATTACCCACCCGGTCGCACCGACAACGGCGCGGGCGATGTGCTTCGGTAGGGGCGACCCCGGGGGTCAACCCCGACCAGGGGCCAACAATCCGTGGGCCTGACGACACGCGATGCTTAGCGAGCGCCCACCAGCGCTGCCGGCTGGATGAGGGGAAGCAGCAGGTTCGGCAATTCGTCAAAGGTGACGTTGTCGTGCTGCTTGGTTGCCAGCCGGCCGTCCGGTCCGAGACGCCCACCGAGGTACACGTCGGCGGCATCGTGGATCGCGCCGTCGCGGCGAACACGGGCGGCCTGGAGACCGATGTCCGCGATCTGGTGCTGGCCGCAGGCGTGGGGACAGCCGGAAATGTGGATGCGCATCCGACGGCCCACCGGCTGCTCGCCCAACCGTTGTTCGAGGGCCGCGGCCAGTTCCAGCGCCCGCCCCTTGGTGTCGATCAGGGAGAAGTGGCAGTAGTCGTTGCCGGTACACGAAACCAGACCGCGCATGACCGGCGATGGGTTTGGAGTCAGTTCCGCCAGCAGCGGCTCTTGTAACAGCGCCGGAACCGCTTCCGAAGCGACGTGGGGAATAATCACATTCTGATCGGTGGTCAGGCGAATCTCGCCCGCGCCGTAGGTGTCGGCCAGTCGCGCCAGTTCGCGCATCTGCTCGCCGCGAATACGGCCGACCGGCACCAGCAAACCGGCGTACATCCGTCCGGGATGGCGCTGTGGCCGGATGCCGATGTGGTCGCCGCCGTGGCCGCGGGTTTCGTCCCGGCCGGCAGGCGGCAGCGGCCGCCCCAGCCGCTCCTCGACCTGCTCGCGGAACCAGACAACACCCCGCTGCTTGAGCAGCGCCTTGAGCCGGGCTTCGAGCCGCGAGTCACGCGGTCCCTCGTCCCGATAGACTTCGAGGATACGGCGGGCGACCTCGACCACCTCGTAGGGGTGGACGAATGCGTCGAGCGGCTCGCCCAGGCGCGGCTCCTTGCCGCCGAGGGCGCCGCCTACCCAGATGTTGAAGCCGACCTCGCCGCGTGCCTCGGTGGCGGGCAGGAAGCCGAGGTCGTTGGCCTGGGCGTGTCCGCAGTCCTCGCGGCAGCCGGTGATAGCGATGTTGAACTTGCGCGGCAGGTTGCTGTAGTCGCGTTTGTTCAGGAGCGCCTCCTGGAGCGCAAAGGTCAGCGGCGATGCGTCCAGCATCTCGTCCGGGTCAAGGCCGGCGATCGGGCAGCCGACGTAGTTGCGGACGTTGTCCATGCCCGATTGTTGCGAGGTCAGCCCGACCATTCGCAACCGCTCGAAGACCACGGGGATCTGGTCGATGGTGAGCCAGCGAAGCTGAATGTTCTGGCGGGTGGTGAGGTCGGCCGAGCCTCGTCCGTAAACGATCACGAGGTTCGCCAGTTCGCGCATTTGCGCGGCGGTAACGATACCGTTGGGCAGTCGCAGCCGGATCATGAAGTAACCGGGCGTGGTCTTGCGCCGGAACACCCCGTACCACTTCAATCGCTCAAAGTCATCCTCGGGGATCGACTCGTATCCTTGTCGGGCAAACTGATCAAGGTCATCGATCACGTCAAGGCCGTCGCGTTGCGCCTTTAGCGCCTCAATCTTATTCATACGAAATCGAACCTCCCGCCGTTGCCCAATTGCAGGCAGCATACGAGAGACTGATTACAGGCAGATGTTAAACAGATGACGCCGATAAGTCATTGATGTTACGTTAGAGTTACGTGAGCGTTCAGCCACAAGTGTTCAGCTATCAGCCCGCCCGTTCACCGTTACGTTTACAAGCAACCAGCGCCCGCGCCGTGGTCACGGACTGTGACCGCGCGGTCGCTGACGGCTGACGGCTGAACACTTACCATGTGTGTCGCGATCTGCCCTTTCTGCACTGTCGCGTGGCTCCAAAACGAACGCGGGGAACGCGCGGAGCGCTCACTCGCTCTGACCGGCCGCCGTCACCGGGGAACGAGAGTCTCGGTCGCCCCACACCGCCACCAGCGCCGCGATCAGGCCGTCAATCGTGTGCGTCTCTGCCTCGATGTCTACCCGTAGACCGGCTGCACGCGCCGTCGCCGAGGAGACGGGGCCGATTGAGGCGATCAGCGTGTTGTTGAGGGCCGGCGCCTCGCCGTCGAGCGCCTGCAAGAGGTGTGTGACGGTGGATGAGCTGGTGAAGGTCACGATATCGACGCCGCCCTCCATCAGGGTCGCCAGTTCGGGGCGACGGCCCTCTCCGCCGCGTGTCTCGTACGCGGCGATGCTCGTGACATCCGCCCCGGCCGCACGCAGACCATCGCCCAGGTCGGGCGGCGCGATATCGGCGCGTAACAGCAAGATCCGCTTCCCCTGCACGCCCTCCGCGACCAGCGCCGCCAGCACATCGCGGGTGGTGAACGTCGCCGGCGCCAGATCGGCGCGAATGCCGCGCTCCGCCAGCGACGCCGCCGTGGCGGGACCGATCACACACACCCGCGCGCCGGCGAAGGCGCGGGCGTCACGCCCCAACGCCGCGAGCCGGTCGATCGCCGCCGTGACCCCATTCTGGCTAGTGAACACCACCCAATCGTGATCCGCGAGCGTGGCGAGCGCGGCGTCGAGCGCCGTGATATCGTCCACCGGCGTACAGGCAATGGCCGGGAACTCCAGCGGGACGGCGCCGAGCGCGCGTAGTCGCGCGACCAGGCCGCTCGCCTGCTCGCGCGTGCGGGTGACGAGCACGCGTGCGCCGAACAGCGGCAGCGTCTCGAACCAGGCGAGTTGCCCGCGTAGCGCCACGACCTTGCCCACGATCAGGGCGGCGGGCGGACGCAGCCCCTGCTCCCGCGCCTCGGCGGCGATCGTGCCCAGTGTCGCGGTCAGCACGACTTGTTCCGGGGTCGTGCCCCAGCGCACCAGCGCCGCCGGTTCGTTTGCCGGCCGCCCCGCGCGCACCAGCCCCTCGGTGATCGCGCCCAACCGCTCAACGCCCATCAGGAAGACGAGCGTATCGGCGGCGCGGGCGATCGCCTCCCACTGTAGGGGCGACGCACGCGTCGCGCCCGCCTCGTCGGGGCCATCCTCCGCCTCGTGGCCGGTCGCGATCAGGAGCGAGCCGGCGATACCGCGATGGGTCACCGGAATGCCAGCGAAGGCGGCGGCGGCAATCGCGCTGGTAACGCCGGGCACGATTCGGAAGGGGATGCCGCGTTCTCGCAGATGAAGCGCTTCTTCACCGCCGCGTCCAAATACGAACGGGTCGCCGCCTTTGAGCCGCACGACCGCGCGGCCCGCCAGCGCGTGCTCGGCAAGCACCCGGTTGATCGCCTCCTGGCCGAGCGTGTGCGCGCCCGGCGCTTTGCCGGCGTCAATCAGGAGCGCCCCGACGGGCGCCTCGCGCAGTAAGGCGGGCGCGGCCAGCCGGTCGTAGACCACCACATCCGCGCGGCGCAGCGCGGCCAGCCCGGCGACGGTGATCAACTCCGGATCGCCCGGTCCCGCGCCGACGAGGTAAACGGGCGACCGTACGCCCGCCGCGTCGCGGGGTGATGGGTCGGAGGGGGAAGTCATCTCTCGGGTGAGGTTCTCACTCAATGAAGTCCGCCCCCTTGCGCATCAGCTCCTCGGCCAGGAGCGTGCCGAGTTGTTCCGCGCCGGCCGGGTCGCCCCGCATCTCCGCGGTCGCGCTCCGGCGACCGTCCGGCGACAGCAAGAGACCGCGCAAGATGATGGCGGCGCCGTCGAATCGGGCGTACGCGCCCACCGGCGTGCGGCAGCCGCTGCCGAGCCGCCGGAGCACGGCCCGCTCGGCGGTGATTGCCGCGCGGGTGGGCGCATCGTCGAGTGGCGCCAGCAGCTCCTCGACCGGATCACCGGCGCGACACTGCACCGCGAGCACGCCCTGGCCGGGCGCGGGCACCCACGCGTCCGGGTCGAGATATTCGCTCACTTGTTCATCGATGCCCAACCGCGCCAGTCCGGCGGCGGCGAGCACGATCGCGTCGTATTCGCCGTCATCGAGGCGGCGCAGACGACTATCGACATTGCCGCGGATTAGGGCAATATCGAGGTCGGGTCGCAGTGAGAGGGCGATAGCGGCGCGGCGCGGGCTGGCCGTGCCCAATCGCGCGCCGTGGGGCAACCGCGCGAACGGCACATCATCGCGGCTAATGAGCACATCGCGCGGATCGCCGCGCGGTGGGAAGGCGGCCAGCACCAACCCCGGCGTCTCCTCCGACGGGATATCCTTAGCGCTGTGGACGGCGACGTCAGCGTGGCCGTCGAGCAACTCGGCCTCCACGCCGCGCACGAACACGCCATCCCCCAGCGTGGCGATCGGTGCCTCGCGGTTGCGGTCGCCAACCGTCCGTATCGCAACCGGCTGAATCTCCAAGCGCGGCCAGTGTTCGCGAAGGGCGTCCGCCACCAGCTCGGTCTGGCGCAAGGCGAGCGCGCTCCCCCGCGTCGCGACGCGCAGGACCGTGGCCGGGTGAGGAGCGGAGTGCTGAGTCATGCGGTGGTCCTTGGTATCGGTGCTGGTTATCGTGGGCGGCGCGGGCCGCTACCATCATTGTAGGGGCAACTCGGTGGGTCGCCCGGTTGCTGCGCTTACCGAGTGGCCCACCGACAGTGAGGATGGCCCACCGGGTCCGCCCCTATGAGGGATCATTCGCCGGCGGCACGGGCCCCCACCGGACATCCGTCCCAACTAATTGGGCGAGTCAACAATTGTGTCGAATCTGGCGACTGTTCAGCAGACCGCGCGGACCCGTTCAGCGTCCATCGCCGGTCGCCTGCTCAGATTCAAAAGAATTGTTTAGTCCTCCTATTAGTTGGGACAGGTGCACCACTGGATCGCCCCTACGAGAGGGTGGCGCTGTCGGGTTTGTCTTGGCGCGAATCGCTGGCGGGCGGCGCCGAGTCGCCCGATTCATGCGCCCGTCGCGAAAGCCCGACGGGCGGCGGTAACCGTGGCCTCGATCTCGGCATCGCCGTGGGCCGTCGAGACGAACCATGCCTCGAACTGCGAGGGCGGCAGGTAGACACCGGCGTCGAGCATGGCGCGGAAGAATGCGCCGAACCGCTCCGTGTCGGCGGCCATCGCGCCGGCGTAGCCCGTGACCGGCCCCGCCGTGAAGAACGGGGTGAGCAGCGAGCCAGCGCGGTTGACCGCCAGCGGCACGCCGGCCGCGCGGGCCGCGTCGAGCAGCCCTATTTCCAGCGCGGCCGCCGTAGTCTCTAACTGTTCGTACACCCCTGGCTCGGCCAAAGCGCGCAAGGTAGCGATGCCAGCCGCCATCGCCGCCGGATTGCCGGAGAGCGTGCCGGCCTGGTACACCGGTCCGGATGGGGCCACCATCGCCATCAGGTCGCGCCGGCCGCCGTAGGCGCCGACCGGCATGCCGCCGCCGATGATCTTGCCGAGCACGGTCAGGTCGGGCGTCACGCCATAGCGTTCCTGTGCTCCACCTGGCCCGACGCGGAAGCCGGTGATCACCTCGTCGAACATCAGCAGCGTGCCGTGCGCCGTGGTGAGCGTTCGCAATCCCTCCAGGAAACCGGCCGCCGGTGCGATCACACCCATGTTGCCCGCCACCGGCTCGATCACCACGGCCGCGACCGCACCGCGATTGGCGTCGAGCAACTTCTCGACCGAGGCGAGGTCGTTGTACTCGGCGACGAGGGTGTCGGCCGCTGCCCCGCGCGTGACGCCCGGTGTACCGGGGATGCCGAGGGTGAGCGCGCCCGAGCCGGCATCGACCAGCAGGCTGTCGGTGTGGCCGTGATAGCAGCCACGGAACTTGACGATCTTATCGCGATCGGTGGCAGCGCGCGCCACCCGCAGGGCGCTCATCGCGGCCTCGGTGCCGGAACTGACGAACCGCATCATCTCGACAGCGGGCATCGCGTCACGCACGAGGGCGGCAAGCTCGACCTCACGCCGGTTCGGCGCACCGAAGCTCGTGCCCCGCGCGACCGCCTCGGTCACTGCCGCGACCACACGGGCGTCGGCATGGCCGAGGATCAGCGGCCCCCATGAGCACATCCAGTCGATATAGGCGTTGCCGTCGGCGTCCCAGACGCGGGGGCCGTCGCCGCGTTCGAAGAACACCGGCTGCCCGCCGACCGCGCCGAACGCGCGCACGGGGCTATCGACACCACCCGGCAGCAGATCGGTCGCGCGGGCGAACAACCGCGCCGATTCGGGGCGGGCGGCCGGCGCGGAAAGAGGTCGTGTCGTGTCAGCAGTCATGCGGGCATCTCCTCGGAGGGACCGTCCAACCCGGCGACGTACCCTCTTGGTGTCAGGGATTGAGCATCTTCACGTTGACCGTTGGTGGTCCGCGGCCAGGACGACCCACGGGGTCGCCCCGACATCGGGTGGTTGTGCGTTGTCCCGTGGGATGACCCACCCGGTCGCCCGCGCCGATACCTCGTGGACGCTGGCGCGACCACACATCACCACATTGGTACCGAGAGGCGGCTCGTCATATCGCTCTGGGCGACCCATCGGGTCGCCCAGAGCGGAGGCACGGGATCACATCCATCGAATCACCGGGTCGCCTCCGCCTCAATTCGCGGGTGTGCCGGCCACGGGATAACCGGCCGGCTCCTGTGCCGGCGTTGGCGCCGAATTCGTTTCGCCGGATATGGGCACGGCGCCACGCATGGCCGCCTGCCCATTGATGGGCGCATCGACCGGGGTGAGCGATTCGCCCACGCCCAGGCGTTCGATCAGGCGTGCTTTCGCCTGTCCATACTTGCGCTGGGCGAGCAGCACGCGCAACTGCCCGTCGATCGCCTGCTGCCAGGTGTCGTTCTCGACCTGAACCTTGCGCTTCCGTAGATCGGTGCGCACCTCGGCCAGCAGGTCGGCAAGCGCCGGCATGTCCTCGGTGAGATAGGCGTCAAGCTCCTCACGTAGCCGCCGGGCGAGCGCCGGGCTGGCGCCGGCGGTCGAGGCGGCGAGGGTGATTTTGCCCTTCCGCACGACCGACGGCAGGATGAAGTCGCAGTTGACTGGGTCGTCGGCGGCGTTGACCCAGATACGGCGGTCGCGCGATTCGGCGCTGACCTCGCGGTTGACCACGCCATCGTCGGTCGCCACCATCACGATCGCCCAATCGGCGTCGAGGTCAGACGGCTGCCATGGGCGGACGATGTGCTCGACCTCGCCCGCGTCCTTCAATTCCTGCAATTCGGGCGCGAGGTCGGGACTGATAATCGTGATCCGCGCGCCGGCCTTCACCAATCCGCCGACCTTCTCCGTGGCGACCCGTCCGCCGCCGATCACGATCACCGGCTTGTTCTCCAGATCGAGGAACACCGGGTAGTAGCGTGGTGTGGTCATACACTCATTCCTTGCTGGCTAGCCGCGAAGATGTGGAGCGCGCGGAGCCGGGCTGGTTAACCGCGGAGACGCGGAGGACGCGGAGACGGGCGCAAAGGGAGGAACAAATGGATCAAGTCTGCCCCAAAAGCCCTCCGCCCTTCGATTCTCACGTCTCCTCCGCGCCCTCCGCGTCTCCGCGGTTCAATCGTCGCCCTGGGCCTGGCGACAAGCACCACCTATTTCGTGCTGCCGCGTCGCCCGTGCGTTCTCCGCCTCTTTGCGGTTCAATCGTCGCCCCCGGCCTGACGCATCTCCCGCGGGTCGATGCCCTGCTCTTCGCACCAGGCGGCGTAGGCGAGCGGCGAGATCTCGGAGGGCTTGATCTCGCTGCGTCCGCCCCAAAAGACGTTGGTGTAGGAGATGGGGATGCCCGCCTCCGCCAGGTGCGCATCAATCGCGGCCTTGTGCGCCAGGACCAGCTCTTTCTCCATGCCGTGAGCAACGCCCATGACGTTGACGTTGCGGAACTCGGGACCGCTCTCGCGCCAGTAGGCGTGCGTCATGATGTAGTGGCGACCCACCTCCCGGCCGGCGTCAATCTCGCGTCCCGGCGGC
>JBBQJF010000253.1:0-7925 GCA_038325665.1 Dehalococcoidia bacterium
CGCGTTGGTCCAACCGACAAAATCGCTGTCCGATATCAAAATCAGCAGTGTCCGCAAGAAGCTCAAGGACAAAGCCTTCGCCCGGAGTGTGATCCGAGAGGACATCTGGAAGGGGATGGACGAGCTGGGCATCGACTTCGAGGATCATGTCCAATTCGTCATCGACGCGCTCAAACCGGCAGCGGCGGACATTGGGCTGAATCCGTGAGGGGCGGGGACGGAACCGCCAGGGACGCCAAGAGCGCCAAGAACGATAGACGGAGGTATGCCCCGTTGGATAACCTCCGATACTACCGTCTTCTGGGCGTCCTTGGCGGTTCCCGCTATACCCGGACGGGCTGAGCTTCAGCCTGGAGTTGGGCGATCATCCCCCGCGCCCGGTCCTCGTCGTCCGGTGTCCTCAGCGGCATCGCGAGCGAGACACGGGTGCATACCCCGCCGAAGCGCTCTTTGATGCGGTCGACGATCTCATCGTGAGTGCCGGCGACGACAAACTGGTCGAGCACATCGTCGGGCACCTCGGCCGGCATCCGGTCCCACTGACCCTTGAGCGACATCTCATGCAGGCGGGGTCCGAGGTCGGTCCAACCGTGCGCCTCGAACACGCCGTGATAGGTGCGGGTCGAGCCGTAGAAGGAGACGCGCGTGCGCGCCTGCTCGCGTCCCTGCTCCACCTCGGATTGTGTGGCGCCGGTCACCGTGAATCCGCCGCCCGAGACTTCGAGCGTGCTGGGGTCGCGGCCCGCCTTACGCGCGCCGTTCTGTAGCTCGGGCCAGATCACCTCTTGGATATACTTCGCGGTGCAGAAACCATGCATGCGCACACCATCGCACAGTTCACCGGCCAGCCGCGCCATGAACGGCCCTACCGCCGAGATCATGATCTTCGGCGGGCCACCCGCGACCGGGCCGGGGCTGAACTCGGGCGTCATCAGGGTGTGTGTGTAGTACTCACCGCGGTAGTCCAGCGGCTCACCCGTCTGCCAGGTATTCCAAATCGCCTTGACCGCCTCGATGTACTCGCGCATCTGCTTCTGCGGGTGGCCAGACCAGAAGGAGCTGTAGCGGCGGACGTTGTGACCCTTGACCTGCGGACCTAAGCCGAGGATGAAGCGGCCGTTCGACGCGCGCTGAATATCCCAACTCATCAACGCCGTGATCATTGGGCTGCGCGGAAAGGCGATCGCGACCGATGTGCCTAGCGATACGCGCTCGGTGGTAATCGCCGCCGCGGCGAGTGGCAGAAACGGATCGTTCTTGACCTCTGGGGCGACGACTCCGTCGTACCCGAGGCGCTCCAGCTTGCGCGCCTGGTCACCGGACGCGCGCAGATCGTTGGTCGGGATACCGGTTTCGACTTTCACGCGACAAACCTCCTCGATGTTCGTCGTGAGTTTACCCCGTTCGCTCGATTAACGCGCCACCGCCCCCGGCGGTGACGATCGTGGAGCGTCGCCACTCGACGGCGATCAGCGCGACCCCCGGGTCGCCTCGATATTCGCGCGGTTCGGGATCATACGTAGGGGCGACTAGGAGGGTCGCGCTGTCGGAAGGAAACTGGGACGGTGCTCGGGACAGAACCGGGGCGACATTTGGAAACGGGGGCAGGGCGGCCCTAGCAGGACGACCAACGCGACCCACCGCGTCACCCCCGCGGGGTGACGATGCCCCCATGCGCGGGGAGGAGTGATCCGGCGGGTCTCCCGCGGTCAATTTGGCGCCTCGCCGGACGTGTCTGCAACGAGAGGAGCGCGTGCATTTGCGTTGCAGCAAGCGAGTCCTCTACCGCGCCCGATATTCCCGTCGAAAGAGCTGAAGGGTGAAAAAGAAACCGATCACACTCACCACCCCCAGCACCACCAGGTCGAGCGGCTCACGCAGCAGACCGCGCAGCATCACGTCCTGGAGCGTGCGTATCGCATAGGTCGCCGGCAGCCCGTAAGAGACGGCGCGGTACGGCCAGCTCAATGATTCGAGCGCGACGACAAAGCCGCTAAAGAACACCGAGGCGATCAGCACGAGCATCGCCAGTTGCGCCGCTTGTTGCTCGCTCGACGCCAGCATTGAGATCACAAAGCCGATGCCGAGAGAACTCAACACCAATAACGTTAGGGTTCCCGCGACTATCAGTGGCGAACCGATCACCGGCACACCCAGCGCAAACACCAAAAGCACGGCAAGCAACCCGCCCGCAACCGCGCACAACACACCGTAAGAGAGATAATTGCCCATCACGGACTCGGAGGGACGCACCGGCGAGGTCCGCAGCAATTCCATCAAGCCGAGAAGCCGGATACGCGCCATCGATAAGGCGCCGAGTGTGATGGCGAGATGTTGAAGCAGTAGGGCGAGGACAGCCGGACCGTAGAAGCTGGTGTAGTTCGGGACGACCGGCGCGACATTCTCCAACTCAAGCTCAAACGGCGCGCTCAGCACCCAGGCCGGAATCGTCTTGACGTCTGCCGTCGCCCGCTCCAGCTCCGCCAGGTCGCGGTCGAGCGCCACGAGATCGGCATCGGTTAGTGTGCTGCCAGCGGAAAGCTGCCGGTCAGCCTGATCAACGTTGCGTTTGAGGCTATCGGCCGCGTCAGTCATCCGCCGCGCCTGGTCGGACGGACGGCCAAAGCCGGGGATCACGAACGACGCGCCTTGCATCGCGGTAGCGGCCTGTCCAGCCGTCTCGGTCAGCGGATCGACGACAAGCTTGAGTTCGCGAACCGTACGGCGAGCGCGCTCGACATCGCCCTGAGTGGATTGCAGTGTGTGCACGTACTGCCGCCCCTGCGACGCGGCGTCACGCACCTGATCGACCGATCCCTGAGCCTTCCCGATCGCCTTTTGGATCGTCTCTTGGTTGAGCCGTGATACCTGATCAGAGATGTACGAGTGGGCGTAGGTTTGACGCACCGGATCGATTTCGCTCAGCAGAATGTGAACCGGCGCCCGTTGCCCCTGGCGGATGGTGGTCAGCGGATCAGGGGGAAGAACGGCGACCATATCCAGGTCGCCATTCCGCAGCACGGTACGCGCACGCTCCATGTCGTTGGTTTCGCCCACCACGTTGATCGAGTTATCGAGGTCCTCGGCAGTGGGTGCGATGGTACCTTGAGACTCGATGCCGGCCGGCCGCACGAGGATGGCGCGCGGATACGGAATACCAAGTTTCATGCCCTGACCAAACATAAGCAGCACGAGGAATGGGCCAATCACGAGACTCAGCATGAGCCAGGGCTGGCGCACGACCTCCGCCATCCATTTGCTGAAGAAGCTCATGGTGCGGTTGACGCTGCGCATCATCCCGCCGAGGAAAGACGCCTTTGCCTCCGGCCGCGACGAGAATCCTGCCGGGAGTGCCGTGCTGTTTGTAGGAAGTGGTGTACTGTTATGCATGTTCGCCCACGATCTTCATGAAGACTTCGTCGAATGTCGGTACGTGCGGCCGAACCGCGATCACTTCGGCGGATCCGCTATGGAGCGTGTCGGTGATCGCCGGGATGGCCGTCGCGATATCAGCCACGAGGAGACTAAGACTCATCGGGCCGTGACGGTCGACCGAACGAACTTCCGGTAAGTTCCACAGTGCCGCGATATCGGCGTTGGTTAGGTTCTGCGCCTCGACATCGACGATTTCACCACCCATTGCCTGGTGTCGAAGCTCCTCGGGCGAACCGAGTGCCGCGAGTTGGCCGCGCGTCATGATCGCGACAGTGTCGCAATCGTCCGCTTCGTCGATGTACTGCGTGGTCATCAGGATCGTGGTGCCCTGGTCGCGCAACTGGCGCAGGAACGTCCATATCTTTTCGCGAAGCACGGGGTCGAGGCCGGCAGTCGGTTCATCCACGATCAGGAGGCTGGGATGGGGCAGCAAAGCGCACGCCAGCGCGAGCCGCCGCTGCATCCCACCGGAGATGTCACGCGCCAGCCGTTTGCGCGCCGGCCACAACTCGAGGAACTCCAGCACCTCGCGCACGCGGCGGCGCGAGCGCAGCCAGCCCATGCCATACATACCAGCCACGAATCGGGCATTCTCGGCGACGGTCAGTGTCGGGTAGAGATAGAAGCCCTGGGGTGTGTACCCGATCAGTTCGCGATGATGCGTGGTGAACTGGCGCGGGTCCACGCCCATCACCCGGACTTGTCCGCTTTCCGGGGCAAGCAACCCCATCAACAGCCGAACGGTGGTCGTCTTCCCGCAGCCGCTTGGACCGATCAGCCCGTAGATTTGCCCGGCGGGCACACTCAATGACAGATCATCGATCACGGTCGTTGAGCCGAAGGTCTTGGTAACGCCGGCGATTTCAATCACGGTGGGAGCGACGGATTGCTCCTTCAGGGGACCGTCATCCACTACAGGACCGCCAACCACGCGGTCATCGACTCCAACCGGTGCTGTCGTTGTCATAGTATCGTCCGCTCCAGTTCAGCCTCCTGGCTTCTAATCGCGGCTTTATGATCGAACGCGCTCTGGCGGTTGTCTGTGCCCCTTCCGGGCTATCGGCGCCATGGTCACGTTAACCCCGACGCGTGCCGGCGGGCACGACGGGCAATGCCGGCCCGCGTCGGGAAAACGTGCAAATGACGCGTGCGGGGAGCGCCGTGTTGTTCCCGAGTAGGCGCGGACGCGGCGAACCGAACGCCCGCGATCCCGCGACGCACGAGCGAGCCGGATTGTCGCCCAATACCGGACGGCACGCCATGATCGCCCGACCGCTCGCGGCCACACGAGTCACCGGACGCAACTGAGAGCAGCGCGTGTGAAACCGTGGGCGCCGCTACGCGCGTTGTGCAATCACGGCGGCGGCACGCCCGGTCGGCTCGCCATCGCGACGGTGCGAGAACAACCGCGCGACGTCGCAGGCGGTGCAGGCTGCCTGACCACCGATGTGTTCGGCCGCCACGCCCGCCTCGCGGAGCTGTGCGGCGTTGGCGGCAAGCAGGTCGAGCCGGCCTTTACCGGCCGGCAACGGTTCCCACAATTCATCGGCCGGCGCGGGGCTAACGGCGGCAACGGCCGTGAGCACTTCCGGCCCCACCTCGTAGCAACAGCGCCCAATCGCCGGACCCAGGGCGGCACGGATATCTCCGGGCTCGCAGCTAAAATGAACGGACATCGCCTCAACCGCGCGCCGAGCGATAGCGCCGGCGGTGCCCCGCCAGCCGGCGTGGACCGCACCGATCACCCCCCGTGTGGGGTCGTGGAGCAGAATCGGAAGGCAATCAGCGGCCAGCACCATCAGCGCGATCCCGCGCGCATCGGTCACGACCGCATCGCCGTCGAACACGCGGCCACGCGGCGCGAGATCGGACGCGCGCACCACGGATACCTCCGCGCTATGCACCTGCCGCGGCGCCGCGACCGGTATATCCGCGATGCCGAGTGACGCGAGCAACAATCCGCGGTTGTGGCGCACCGCCGCCGGGTCATCGCCGCTTCGAGGCCCGAGGTTGAGTGACTGGTAGTGGCCGGTGCTGACTCCTCCGAGCCGGCCGGAGAAGCCATGGACCAAGCCGGCCCGCGTCGCAAGCCCGGAATCGCGCAGAACCGGCGTGGCATCCGCCCCCCAATCGGGCGCCTGCATCTTCACGGGCGCGCCGCCGTCGCGGCTCCGGTAGGCATGGCCAGGAAGCGGCGGATGCTTTGATTGCAGGCATCCGGCTGCTCTTCGAGCAGGAGATGCCCGGCACGAGCCACGACCTCAAGCCGCGCGTCAGGCATCTCGGCATGGAGCCGGTGCGCCACGCTGAGAGGAATGCTTTCGTCAGCTTCGCCCCAGAGGAGAAGGGTACGCGTGGCGACCGCGGCCGGCGCCAGCGGCACATCCTGACGGACGTCATGTCCCATCTTCTGCAATGAGGCGCTGTACCCTCGAATTCGCAGCGGCCGCCAGAACTCCCGCCAGACCGTGTCGCTGATCGTCGCCGGATCGTACACGATCCGCTCGGTCATCCGGCGCAACCGCCGCTCGGAGCCGAGGAGCGCTGCCAGGCCAATGGGCAGTAAGGGACGGATGACCGGGTACAGTGGCAGCCGGTACTGCTGGTCCGGCGGCGAGCTGGACGCGAGTATCAGCCGCTCCACCCGCTCCGGGTACGCGGCGGCCAGCCGCATCGCGATTGTCCCTCCCATCGAGTGGCCGGCGACGACCGCGCGCTCGATGCCCATCCGGTCGAGAAACTCGCGAAGGCGCTCCGCGTGCGCGGTGAATGATAGGTCCGCGTCGGTGGGCCGGTCGGAGTACCCAAAACCGGGCAGGTCAACGGCGATCACGCGGAACTGATCCGCGAGATCGCGGAGTTGGTAGCGAAAGCTGTACGCCGAGCCGCCAAACCCATGGATCATGACCAGCGCCGGCCCACTTCCGCGCTCGACGACATGCATGCCGATGCCGCGCAGATAGAACATGCTGCCCGGACGCTCGATGCTGTCAGGGTCAAGGTCCTCCCGGCGCCGGATCAGCGCATTCGCGCCAAGCACGGCGGTGTATCCGCTGATCAGTGTCGCCGCGGCCACCGCCGCCGTCGGTCCCCACTTCACGTCGTGCCTCCCTTGGTATTGGGTGTTGAGTGTTGGCGACTGGCTTGAGGCGCGAGCGGGAACCCCGGGCCGACGCGGCTTCATGAGGACTCCTGAAGCAACGCCGCGAAGGTTTGAAGCGCGGTCGCGATCCGCGGCCCGTACCAGGTTACCAATTGTCCATCGACAAGGTGAACGCGACCCTCTCGCACGGCGGGGACGTCAGAGAACGCCTGGATTTCGGGAAGATGCCGCGCGGCAAATGGATACGGCTCGTTCGGCAGGAAGACCACCCGCGGGCCACGCGCCATCGCCTCGGCAAGCTCCACGGGATAGTAGCGCGCCGAACCGGGGCCGTACACGTTTTCACCGCCGCACACATGCAGCAAATCAGTCATGTAGGTTTCTGGACCGGCGACCATGTACGGGCGGCGCCAGATTGGGCAGAAGTACCGCATCCCCGACGCCGGTCGCCGTGCCGCCAGCTCAGCCACGAGCGACTCGGCCGGCACGAGCCACGGGTCAGCCGCGCCGGTCTGCCCGGTGAGCGCTTCCAGATCCCGCAGTTCCTTCATGGCCTCACGAACGGTGCTCGGCAGCGAGACATAGACGGTTATGCCCGCGTCAATCAATGTCTCAACGTGCTCGCGGACATTCTCCTCGGCGCTGGCGATCACGAGATCTGGCTCAAGCCGCCGAATCGCATCAAGGTCGGGTGTCTTGGTGCCGCCGATCGTCTCGACACGCTCCACGAGCCCGACCGGCTCCACGCAGTACCGTGTGACCGCCACGATCTCGTCGCGCAGCCCGAGCGCGAACAACGCTTCGGTTAGACTCGGAACGAGCGACACGATGCGTCGCGGTTCGCGCGCCGGCACAACCGCGCGGCCAAGGGCGTCAATCACGGGAGCAGAGCCGCCCGCATGAGGAACGCGACGATGAGAGGTAGCGCTCACGGGAATGCCTCCGGGGCGCGGCTGTCTCGCGATATGGGTGCATCGCGCCGCGCCTGACGACGCGCCTGTCCATCGAGTATAGCATCGCGTGCCGCCGGGCCGGTTGGCCACACGTCCCGCGCCGGGTGACGGACGCGCGAATCAGGGCCGGCGGTGGGATGCGCCGGCCCTGACCAGGAGGATACGGAACCTGGAACTGATAGCGCGTGGAGTAGGGTGTCACTTCAAGATTTGTGACGGCGCCGTGGTTGGATCCGATGCGCCCGCCCCCGGCGCGTCCCCTCGCGCCGGAGCATGCCTGCTCGGAGCGCGCGGGGTGAGCTATCCTGGCCGGGGGCAAGGCAATGAATCACCGGGGACCGATAGCGGTCGCCATCGTTGCCTGGCTCGCCATCGTTGCCTGGCTACTGATCGCTGGCGCGTTCGATCGGCGTCACCTCGGCCGAGCGGGCGTC
>JBBQJF010000254.1:0-7883 GCA_038325665.1 Dehalococcoidia bacterium
CTTGGATCCGGCCCAAGGGCGGTTCATCGGGTGGTCACCGAGCCCAAATGCCCCGAACGACTTCAACACCGTGAGCCGCTTGGACGCCGTATTCATATGCATGAGGGAGCCGGGAACACTCAGGCGCCCAGGGATATAGGACTCAGGCGGCTGGTCGTTGCCCCAGAATCTTCGTCGGCGCGCCGCGGGAATCACGCATCCCCGCCGGGACCGACCACCACCAGCAGCGCCCGGTCGGGGTCGAGATAGGTTCGGGCGATGCGCTGCACCTCCGCCGGCGTCACCTCACGGATGCGGCGCAGCACCTCGTCCACCGGCGGCGTGCCGAGCGCTTCGCCAGAGGCGATCTGTCCCGCGCGGGCGATGTTGGTTTCGACGGCGAGGATTTGACCGCCGACGATCTGACTGATCCGGGAGGCGATATCGCCCGCGTCCGGCAGCTCGTCGCGCAAGCGCCGCAGCTCGACCGACACCACCTCCAGCGCCGCGGCGAGGTTCTCGGGATCGACGCCCGCCGAAACAAACCACGCGCCCGCGTCGCTGAACGCGGGGAAGCCCGACCCGGCAGAATAGGCGAGGCCGCGTACGGTGCGGAGTTCGCGGAACATCCATCCCGCCGGTCCGCCGGTTAGCGCATTGAGCACCGTCAGCGGATAGCGGTCGGGATCGCGCAGGCCGGGGGTGGGAAAGCCGAGGCGGAACACGCTCTGTTGCTGTCCAACCTGACCGCGTACCGTCCGCGCCGCCCCCGGCCCCGACCACTTCACCGCATCCCGGCGATTCTCTACTCCCGCCGGCAGGCCGCCAAAGACGCCCTGGGCGCCACTCACCGCCTCCTCCGCGCTGATCCGCCCGACGACGGCCAGGACGAGATTCGCGCCGGTCCAGCGGGCCGCGTGGTTGGCGAGCAACGCCTCGCGCGTGAGCGCCTCTATCGTCTCCGGCGTGCCCAGATCGGGGATGGCGAGCGGGTGTCCGGCGAACATGGCAGCTTGGAACAGGTCACCGATGAGTGCGCCGGGATTCGCCCGTCGTTGCGCCAGATCTTGGAGGGCGATCCCCTTTTGCCGCGCGAGCGCGTCCGGGTCGAACAGCGGATTCCGCACGATGTCCGCCAGCAGATCAAACGCGAGATCCGTCTCGCGCCACGGGACGACACTCGACAGGGTGCTCGACTCGGCGCCGGCGCCGCGGCCCAGCGTCCCGCCGACCCGCGCGACGGCACGTTGTAGGTCGGTTTCGGATGGCCGGCGCGCCGTGCCCTGGAAGAGCACGCGCGAGGTCATCGAGTTGAGGCCGGGTAGGTCGCCGTCATCGCGCGAGCCGGCACGGGCGACGAGTTGCAGCGCGACGGTCGGAGTTGTGGGCCGCTCTTCCACGAGCACGGTCAGGCCGTTCGACAGTACCACCCGCACCGGCGCGGTCTGGGCGACAATCGCGCGGCGCGGAGTCTTGAGCAGCGCGACAGTCGTGGCTGCCGCTGCCGCCGACAGCAGCCGCCGCCGTCGTAGTCGATGGGTTATCAACCCGGTCGGTAGCATGGATTTTCCCCTTGAGATACCTAACCCCCCGGCCGACCTAACCCCCCGGCCCCCTTCCTCCCGGCGGGCCGGGACAGGCTGCAAGGGAAGGGGGAGATAGTGAGGCCCACGAGTGATGGATTGCAGGCCCCGCGAGACTGGCTTCACCGTGGCAAAGGGTGACAGCAACTCCCCTCCCCTCGCAGCCTGTCCCGGCCCGCCGGGAGGAAGGGGGCCGGGGGGAGAGGTTGTTCGCCACGCCGCCCTGTCAGGAGCGCACGATCACGAGCGTGAAGTTCGCCGGGTCGAGGTAGGCACGGGCGACTCGCTCGACATCCGCGGCTGTCACCAGGCGCAGCCGCGCGACATATTCCGCGAATGAATCGAGGATACCGGATACCTCGGTGAGCGCGCGCCCGGTCTGGCCCTGGTTCGTCTCCTCGCTCAAGGCGCGTCGTCCGCCGATCGCCCGCAGGCTGGTCTGGACATCCTCGTCGGAGAGGTCGCCATCGCGGATGCGCTGCACCTGGGCGAGGATCGCCTGCACCACCTGCTCGGCGCGGTCAGCTTGGGTCGTCGCGAAGACGGACATTGTTCCGGCGTCGCTGAAGACGATGTAGCCGGGGTTGACCGCCGTGGCGAGGCCGCGTCCCCGGATCGCTTCTTCCAACCGGCGGCCGGTGGCGCCGAGGATATCTTGCAGGATGAACATCGCGGCCGACTCCTCGTCGTCGTCACCCGGCGCCGGCCATCCCATGACGATGTTCGCCACACGCACACCGTCACCGATCTCCAGCCGGCGTGGCTCCGTCTGCACCGGCTCCGGTACGCGCGGGCGGACGGCGCGTGCGCCGATCGGCAGCGCCGCGAAGGCCCGCTCGATCACGGCGACGGCTGGGTCGTGGCGGAGATTACCCGACGCCGCGACCGCCATGTTGCCGGTGACATACCGCTCGGCCCGGTAGGCGAGGATGGTCTCTATCGGGATCGACTGGACACTCTCGATCGTGCCGCCGGCATCCTGACGCAACGGGCTGACCTTGAACACCAATCGCAGGTATTCGTCGAACGCGCGGGTGGACGGCGTATCGTTACGTAGCTTCAATTCCTCGAACACTACCCGCCGCTCGCGCTCGAACGCCTCGCGCGCAAAGGTGCTGTTGAGAAGCTGGTCGGCCAGCACATCGAGCGCGAGGTCGAACTGGTCGGCCGGCACGAGGTGCCAGTAGTCGGTCGCCTCCCAGCCTGTCGAGGCGTTGGTCTGGCCGCCGACCGTCGAGATGTCGTTGAAGATCGCCTGGTTGTTCGGCCGGGTGGGTGTGCCCAGGAAGAAGGCGTGCTCCAGCCAGTGCGAACCACCACGGGTCTGCTCGGTTTCGTCGCGTGCCCCGGC
Organism: Dehalococcoidia bacterium; assembly: GCA_038325665.1. Lineage (GTDB taxonomy): Bacteria > Chloroflexota > Dehalococcoidia > CAUJGQ01 > CAUJGQ01 > CAUJGQ01. Next base: position 2,914 of record JBBQJF010000254.1, read on the forward strand.
GCGTACGGCGATGCGAACCGACACCGTGGGCGTGTCGGGCCGCTCGCGGGTGAACACGGTCAGTCCGGTCGGTAGTACTGTCCGTCGCAGCCCACCTTCTCCCCACAGTCCGTTCAGGCGCAGCACCGGCGCGGGCGGTGTGGTTGCCCCGGCGCCGTTCCCGGTGACCGCCGGTCGCACGGTCGCCTCGCGGAAGACCACCGCGCCGTCCGCCCCCGGCTCGGGTTCGAGCCGGACGGCCAGCACACGGGCACGGCCCCCGTCATGCACTCCGGGGATGCGCCAGGAGACGGCCGCATCCTCGATCGTGCTGGTGATATCGCCCGCCTGCAGGATGCCTGATTCGCTCGCCCGTGCGCCCGCTGGCAGTGCGACCCGCACGGTGATGTCATCCACGTTCTGTCCCGTGCGGTTGTCGAGCGTGATCCGCACCACCAGGCTGCCCGTCGTTGTGTCGTCGATATCCTCGCCGGTGGCGGAGAGGGTGATCAACATGCCAGCCAGCGGCGGCGTGGACTGACGCATCGCCGTCGCGGCTGCCGCGACGGCGGGTGTTGGGTGTCGAGGACTGCCCGGATTCGTGATCGCGGCCTCTGCCGCGCTCGTGCGGTTACTGGCCCTCGGTGGAGCGACCACGAGCAGACACAGCGTCATCAGTGTGAGGATCACCAGCGATCGCGTTGAGGCGGCATGACCGGCGCGGCATCGGTCGGCGTTCATGATCTGATCCTCGCTAGAGCTTCGCGGCGACGAGACAGTCGGACACGTATTCGTAGAAGGTGATCGCCTCCGGGTTGCTGAACTGCCGCCGCTCAAAGACGATCTCCGCGCCGGCGCCCACGCCCTTCAAGGTCACGCCGAGTTGGGGGAAGACACGGCGGTTGTTTCCGGCGAAGGGACCGGCAGTGAGAAAGTCGGGCTGGCGGCGCAGTAATTCGCGAAAGGCCGCGACGCTCGCCTCGACCGACTCAAGATTGCGGTCGCCGAGGTACGCGTCCCGTGCTGCCGCGATGTACCCCTGCAACTGCGCGTCCTGTACTTGATCCGGTTTGGCCACGGCTTTGACCTCCCTTCGGGGATATTGGCCCAATGCGCGTCGTGGGCCACTGAACGTCGGCGCGCACGCGGGTGCGGGCGATGCAGACGTTCGGCGCGCCCAGCGCTCAGATGGTCGAGTTGTTCAGGTATTCGACGCCCGCGAGCTGGCGTTCGCGCCAGGGGCGGTGCACCGTCTCGTGGCGCTCCTGGAACTCGGGCATCACCTCTTTGGCGAACAAATCGATCGATGCCATGATGTCATCGTGCCGCCGGTCGCCGCACTGGGCAACGAAGATCATCGCGTCGAGATGCGCGTCCTCGTAGCGCTTCAGGTTCTCGCGGATGAAGTTGGGCGAGCCGATGAAGCCGCCGCGCTGGCCGGCTCGGTACAGCGCGCGCTGACCCTCATCCTCCGGCTCCTGGTCACGCGCCGGCTTCGCGCCCGCCTTCGCCGCGCGGCGCGAGTCGATAAACTCGCGATAGAGGTGATCGCGGCCGGGGTTGCGCGGCGGATTGGGCGGCGTGCCCCGGCCGAGCGAAAAGGCGAAGAACTGCGCCCCGCTGAGGCCGGTCGCCACCGCCTGCTCGTCCGTTGGGCAGCACATCATCGTCGCCACGGTGGCGACCGCCGGATTGATCGCCGCGCCAATCGGGCGACACTCCTCGCGCACCAATTCGTAATAACGTGGGATCCGCTCGGCCGCCTCCTCCGGTGTCTCGAAGCCGAAGCCGAGCGAGCCGATGCCCAGCCGCGCCGCGAGCATCACCGTCTCCCGGCGGGACGCGGCCACCCACACGGGCGGGTGTGGTTTCTGCAGCGGCTTCGGGATGACGTTGCGCACCGGCATATTGAAGAACTGGCCCGCGACGCCCGGGTACGGCTCGCCCGTCATCATGCGTAGGCACTCGCGCGTCGATTCCTCCCACATCTGCTTTTTGAGGTCGCGCGGTGTGCCAAAGCCACCCAGTTCCATGTCGGACGCGCCCTCGCCCGTGCCGAACTCGACCCGGCCGTCGGAGACCAGATCGAGCGTCGCGACCCGTTCGGCGGTGCGCGCCGGATGGTTGTGGCCGGGCGGCATATGCACGATGCCGTGGCCGAGGCGGATCCGCGTCGTCCGTTGCGATGCGGCCGCGAGCACAACCTCCGGCGCGGCGGAGTGCGAATACTCATCAAGGAAATGGTGCTCGACTTGAAACACATACTCGTAGCCGAGCCGGTCCGCTAGCTCGACCTGCTCCAGCATCTCGCGGATGATACGCCGCTCGTCGTCCGGGTCCCAGGTGTCGTTATCGTACGGCTTGGGCAACTGCAGCTCATAGAACAGGCCGAACTTCATCGCTGGTCCTCCTCACGCTCGCGTCGCTGGGCGCCGTTGGGCGCCATAGTAGCCGCACCAGTCAAGGAATCCAAGCACGGCGGTTCAGGAAGTAGAGACAACCCGACCGCCGGCAGAAATCGATTCGCCTTGCCGCACATGCCAAATCGGGCGTATTGTACGCTCGCCCATCAGAAGGCGGGTTGCCGAGGGTCGCGGCCTGCATAGTCGGTCTGCCAAGGAGGTATCTCATGCGCCTCGCTAGGATGCTCGCGCTGCTCGCGCTGATCGCTGCCGTCGTCGGACTGAGCAGTCTCGTACCGCCCACGGTGGCCGAGGCACAGTCGCCCTCGCCCGGCTCATCCACCCGGCAGATCCCATCTGGTGGCACGACCAGCATCCGCGCCGGCGCTGAAGGTGCAGACGGCCTGCAGGAGCCGGAGTTGCGCGCCGGCGCGGAGGAAGACGAGGGTCCGGGGAGCTTCAACCGGCCGCGCCCCGGTTTCAAGAACGGCAAGTTTCCCAAGCGTCCCCTCGACGCCCCGACCGTCGCATCGAGCGCGGTCGCGGGCGCCAACCCCGAGGTCACACTCAGCGTCAATGGCCTGAACCACCGCGAACAGCGACTCGCCAACGGTGGCAACCAGTTCTCGCTGGAGCCGCCGGATCAAGCGTTGTGCGTGGGCAACGGCTTCGTGGTCGAGTCGGTGAACAGCGTGCTGCGCGTGCGTAGCGCGGCGTCGGGCGCACCATTGACCGGAGTCCAAGACCTGAACACGTTCTTCGGGTACGCGGCGGCTATCAACCGGGCGACCGGCGCCTTCGGGCCGGTGGTGATCGACCCGATCTGTCACTACGACCCGGATAACCACAGATTCATCGTCGTGATCACGACGTTGCATCGCGTGGGCACGACCAGTGCCTTCAACGGCAAGAACACGATCGACATTGCCGTCAGTAACACGGGCGATCCCACTGCTGCTTGGACGATCTACCACATCCCGGCGCAGAACGACGGAACGGATGGGACACCCAATCACGGTTGTACGCGCGATGGCGTCGTTCCCGGCCCCTGCTTCCAGGACTATCCGCATATCGGCGCCGACCGGTACGGCATTTACGTCACGACCAACGAGTATGACCTGTTCGGGCCGGCGTATAGCGCCGCTCAGGTCTTTGCATTCTCCAAGGCGCGGCTCGCGGCCCATCCGCCATCGATCGGCGTCACCCTGATCGAGAACCTCGACGTTGATGGCTCGCCCGGGTTCACGGTTTGGCCGGCTACCTCCCCGGTTGGGCACTATGCCGCCGAGCACAATGGCACCGAATATCTGCTCAGCACGATCGCCGGCGACGGCTCCGAAACCGGCAATCCGACCGGCACCGCCCGCCGGATCGGCCTGTGGGCGATCACCAACACGCGATCACTCGCATCTGCCGCGCCGGCGCTGGGCATCGACAGCCGGCTGATCAACTCCGCGACCTACGTGTTCCCGCCCAAGGCCGAGCAGAAGCCGGGTCCGTTCCCGCTGGGCCAGTGCGTCAACGACACGACTATCGCCACCCCGTTCGGCCCCGGGTGTTGGAACTTCCTGCTCAATCCACCCGAACCCGCGCATAACGAGGTTGAATCGAGTCTCGACTCCGGCGATACGCGCATGCAGCAGACGTGGTACGCGGGAGGCGTACTGTGGGGGGCTGCCGGCACGGCCGTGCGTGTGGGCGGCGAGCTGAAGACCGGCATCGTCTGGTTCGCTGTCAGCCCGAAGATCAATGGCGCGGGCAAGGTGGAGGGGCATGTGAGGAAAGAGGGTTACATCGCGCTGGCGGGCAACCATCTCACCTACCCGGCGATCGCTGTCGGCGCCAACGGCAGAGGTGTGATCGCCTTTACGGTCGTGGGCCGCGACCACTACCCGAGCGCCGGCTACGCCACGATCAGCGCGGACGGCACGGTCGGGCCAGTGCACATCGTCGCCGCTGGACTGGGGCCGTCGGATGGGTTTACCAGCTATAAGGCGTTCGTCGGTGATCCGCCACGGACCCGGTGGGGCGATTACGGCGTCGCCGTGACCGATGGCAGCGCGATCTGGATCGCCTCGGAGTATATCGCCCAGACCTGCACGCTCACGCAGTATCTCAGCGGCGCCATCGGCAGTTGCGCCGGCACTCGCACGGCACTCGGCAACTGGGCCACGCGCATCACCCGTCTGACTCCGTGAGCGCGGCCACACGCGGGCGCCCCACCGGGTCACCCCTACAGGGGGCCATCAGTGTGCTTTGGTGGGGCGACCCGGTGGGGCGCCCTGTTTCCCGTCCGCGGGTACGTGAGGGTTAGCCCCAAACCCGCCGCCCGACTGTTTCTCGTCACGTTGCCGCTGTTCGACCGCACGCGTACGATCGATATCGTACCGGTGTGCGGCCGGCGGGTGTTCGTGCGCCATAAGGAGAGAGAGGATGGACTTCCGCTTTAGCCCTCCCCAGGAATCGTTCCGGCAGGAGCTGCGCGGCTTCCTGGGCGAGGAACTGCCCAAGCTCACGGATTTGGGTGACGACGAGGGTATGGGCGCCTTCTCACAACCGTTCAGCAAGATGTTGTCCGCCCGTGGCTGG
>JBBQJF010000255.1:0-7824 GCA_038325665.1 Dehalococcoidia bacterium
CATGGACTGGGTACGCGACATTATTGGGCGGGTGAAGGCGGCCGGCTACGATGCCCTCTGCCTGACCGTCGATGTTGCCGTGTACAGCCGCCGCGAGCGGCCGATGCTGACCCGCTGGATGACCCCCACCCAGCGCGCGGCTGTCGATCGCAAATACTTGGCAGCGCTGACCTGGGACACGATGGACATGATTAAGGCGGAGTGCGGCCTGCCGTTCATGCTCAAGGGCGTGGCAACCGCCGAGGACGCGGCGCTCGCTGTCGAGCATGGCGTCGATGTCATCTGGGTGTCGAACCACGGTGGCCGCCAACTCGACCACGCGCTCGGAACAATCGACACGTTGCCCGAGATCGTCCAGGCGGTGGGCGGCAAAGCGGACATCATGATCGACGGCGGCATCCAGCGCGGCACCGATGTGCTGAAGGCGATCGCACTGGGCGCCCGAGCCGTGGCGATCGGTAAGCTGCAGGGATGGGGACTGGCGGCGGATGGGACGGCCGGGCTGGTGCGGGTGCTGGAACTGCTGGAGCACGAGATTGTCAGCGCGATGGGGCTTCTGGGTGTCACGCGCATCGATCAGCTTGGCACGAATTACGTATGCAAAGCGGAGCCGGTCACGCCTCCCCACGAGATGAGCATGTGGGTCAACATGCCCGGCGGCCGCATCCCATAGGAGCCGCACAGTCTCACGCCGCCGACGGGTTGGACCACGTCGGGGCGGGCGCCGTGTAATGCCATTGACCGCGAACAGTCACCACGCTGGTGTCGTTTGCGGTCGGGTCCGGGCGACCCACCCGGTCGCCCCTACCACGACAAACCAACCACGCCCATGTCGGGGTGAGCCGGTGCGTCGTCCGCGTCCGGCGGCGCGCGAACGGTGGACATCTGCCCAGCCGCTGACTAACCCCGTGCGGCCTGCAGATCGGCGTCCGGCATCCCCGATCGGAACTGCATACCCCAATGACCATCATGGTTGGTCACGATATACAGCACGCGGCCACGGCCGTAGCGGCTGCCGTCAGCGTGATAGCGGCTGAAGGTGACATCACAGTGGACCTTCGCGGGCGTACTGGCGGCGACGTGCAGCTCGTCGAGTGTGCTGTGGTCCCATCCCTCGCGCCGGCGCAGTTCGTCGAAGTCCGTGAGGAACTCCGCCGCCGTGCTCGCCACCGCGACCTGACCCGCCGGGCCGAAGGTGACGTGCGGGTAGTTGAGCGTTTTCCGCACCGCGTCGATGTCGGCGGCGTTCCAACACGCGAAGAAGGCATCCAGCGCCGCCCGCGCCGCCTGTTCCGCCTCTGCCGTCATGTTCCGGTCCTCCATGTATGGTGATATGCCGCCTTCAGCGTACGATCCGCGTGTCCAGTGAGGGGGGCTGGTGGGCGCGGTACGCGTGCCGGCGGCGTGGCCGCCGTGCTCGCGCCGGACGGGGCGCACTGTCGCCAGCCGGCAAGTGTGCGCGGTGGGATGGTGGCCGCGCCCGCACGGTCTCGCGTCCGGGCGCACGGACTCACACGGCCGGTCGCCAGACGCGCGCACTCAGCGCGCCAGGCCGCCCGCGAGCAGGTCGAGCGCCGCGGCGGCAAACGCGTACATGTTGGCGATCCGATCGTCTGAGCCGGTCTCCAGCGTGAGCGCGCGCTCCGCCGGTCCGACGATCGCGAGACAGCTATGGCCGGAGGCGTCGCCGTAGCGATTGCCGGTCGGCCCGGTCGCGCCACTCTCGCCCAGGCCCCATGTGGTCGCGAACCGATCACGCGCCGTGCGCGCGAGCAGCGTGGCGTATTCTTCCGTCGATGCTCTCATCCCGGCCATCGCCTCATCTTGAATGCCGAGCAGCGCGGTCCGGGCCGCGCGGGTGTAAATCACCGCACCGCCAAGGAAATAGCGCGACGCGCCGGGCACGGCCAGCAGGGCAGCCGAGATCAGCCCTCCCGTGGACGACTCGGCGACGGCAATCGTCTCGCCGCGATCCGTGAGCAGCGCGGCAACCTTTTCCGCGACCGGCATCAGTTCCTTCATTGGTGTGTCCTTCCCGCGTGGCGCCGCGTATTGCGCGCCGTGCCCACGCGATGGACATGATACCCCGTTCGCGCGCTCACGGCCGGACCCGGTGACAATTCCACTGCTCGCCCCAGCGGTCAGTCGCCCGCGTTCACAGAAGTGCCAGCAACACGCGAAGCGGCGCCGTCACGCCGCCAGTACAGCTTGGCTCACCAGTCCAGAAATGCGCGCTGAATCCACGTCCGACTTTTGCCAGGTTCAACATCCGATTACTGGACCGGCATTCTCGCCGTGCGCGCCGAAGGCGCCGGCCTGCCGCAGCGTGGCGAGTTCGGGTGCGGAGAGGCCGGCCAGCTCGCGCAGCACGCGCTCGGTGTCCTGCCCCTGGGCGGGGGCCGCACGCGGCGCGATCAGTGAGCCGTCGCCCCAGAGCCAGGGCAGGCCAGGCAGGAAGCGCCGCGTCCCATCCGGCTCCTGGACGAGCTTGTAGAACCCTCGGTCCCACGAATGCGCGCCGGCGAACAGGTCGTTCGTCGTGTATGACGCCGCCGCCCGCACGCCAACGGCCTGCAGCATATTCATGGCCTCGATATCGTCGCGGTCGTGCGTCCACGCCACCAGCCGCGCGTCAATCGTCGCGCGTGCGGCCCGCCGTTGCTCCTCCGGGAGCGCGCGCAGATCGTGCAGCGCCGGGACCACGTCGCACAGGTTGCGCCACTCCGCGTCGTCGGTGACGGCAATCGCCACCCACCGATCCTCGCCGGCGCAGCGGAACACGCCGTGGGGCGCATGCGTCGGATCCTCGTTGCCGGTCGGTCGCGCGCCGGCGCCGGTGAGCTGGTGCGTGATTAGCGCGCCGGGCATCGTCCACAGCAATCCCTCGAGCATCGAGAAGTCGATGTGACGGCCGCCACCGCCGCGGTCACGTTCGGCCAGCGCCGCCACGACGCCAAACGCCATGAACAGCCCGCACAACGGATCAGCCCACGCCAGCCCCGTGCGCGGCTCACCGCCGGTCGGGTCGTTGAGGGTGGCAAAGCCCGAGTACGCGCTCAGGAGGTTGCCATACGCCACCCAATCCGCCCCCGGCCCCGTGCGTCCGAGTCCTGACGCCGACAGCAGGATGATATCCGGGCGGATCGCGCGGAGCGCGTCGCGGCCGAGGCCGAGCCGCTCCATCACACCGGTGGCGAAGTTCTCGACGACGACATCGGTGCGCGCGATCAGCTTCCGCACCGCGTCCAGCGCGCCCGCCGCCTTGAGATCGATCGACAGTCCAAGCTTCGACTGACCGAGCACGTCATGAAGCTCCGAGACGCGGCCGGTATCGGGCTTGTCCGGCGCCTCGACCTTGATGACCTCGGCGCCCATCAGCGCGAGGTAGCGGGTGCATGTCGGCCCGGCGATCACCCACGAGAAATCGAGCACGCGGATGCCGTCGAGTGGCAGTCGGGTGGGCGGCGCGGCGAGCGCGTCACCGGCCGGCCGCGCGGCTCGGGGCGTCCCGCCATCACCGGTCGCCGGTGGCAGGCCAGGTTCATAGCTTGTCCCTCGTTGCTCGTCCCTCGTTGCTCGTTTCAGCCACCCATCGCCGGTCCTCGCCGGTCGGGCGGGTTCGGCATAGTCGGACAGCGGCAGTCCGAACGGCGGTCGCGGGATCAGCACCGGGCTGCCACCCGGGCGATCGAGCATGGCGAAGAAGCGCCGGTGCAGAAGCTGGGCCTCGTCCAGCATGTCGCCCGGCGCGCCGAACGGGAAACACGGCACATGCGCCTCCTGACACGCGGCGAATATGCCGGCGCGGCCACGCTCGCGGCTCCACTCTGACATGTACGCGTACAGATCATCGAAGTGCGCCGTGCGCGCGGCCCGTGTCGAGAAGCGGGGGTCCGCGCTCCAGGCGGGTCTGCCGATGACCGCGATCCACCCTCGCCACTGGTGCTCCTCACGCGGGGAGATCGCGACGTAGCCATCGCGGGCGGGGAGCACGGCGATCACCGCATTGCCACCGCGCTGCCGGCCGCCGCGCGCCGCCGGCTGGCCGCCGAATCCCGGCATCGCCAGTTCGCGCGCCGCCATCAGCGCCATCGCCTCTTGCGCCGAGACATCGATAAGCTGCCCCACGCCGGTTCGTTGCTGCTGGTAAAGCGCGTGCATCGCCGCACAGGCCGCGGTCAGCCCCGTGACGAAGGCGGCCTGTTCCCCGGCGGCGCGCACCGGCGGCTCGACCTCCGGGTCGTCGGCATGCCCGACAAGCAGGCGCGCGATACCGCTGACGTGGAAGCTCACGAGGTCGCCGCCGCGCGCGTCGCGTCGCGGACCGGTCAGCCCGAACGGCGTCGTCACCGCGACCACCAGCCGCGGATTGAGCATAGTCAGCCGCTCCGGAGCGATCGTGAGGGCGTCAAGCTCCCGCGGCTCAAGGTCGACCATCGCCAGGTCCGCGCCGGCTGTCAGCCTCTTAAAGGAGGCCAGGCCGGCGGCGTCGGCGAGATTGATAGAGGTACGACGCTTGTTCGCGGAGAGCGCAAGGTCCTCCCCTGATTCCTCGGTACGCTCACCGGCGCCCGGCCGGTGCACGACCAGCACATCCGCGCCGAGCTGCGCGAACAGCCGCCCACAGACGGCCGCGGCGCGGCCACCGACCTCCAACACGCGGACGCCAGCGAGGAGTGGACTCATACTAGAACGCCTTGTACTCGGTCAGAGTTGCATTCGGGAAGCTCGCCAGCCTGTCAGCCCGTGCGTAGGACGGCGTCGAGCGGTGCGCGCCGCGGAGCGCCCGCCGCAGCAGGCAGGGCGCCTCCGTGCGCTGGAGCGACGCCAGGCCGCGGAGCTTCGTGGCCGGACCACCGCCCCGCGGGCCGGCGGGTCCGCTACGCCGGCGGCATGCGGTCCCGGAAGCTGAATTCGGCTGCCATGTCACGATAATAGGCGACCACGTCGGGATGATAGGGGATCCCGTTCGCCTGCCGGTCCACTTCTTCCTCATGGTCCGGAAGACCCGCGTAGAGCACGCGATCGTGGCCGGGCGCGGGCGGCGTCTCACGCAGCCCCTTGAGATAACTATCCATGTCGCGCTTGAAGCCGGCGACATCGGTGAATGCATCGACCCGGTAGGCGAGGAAGTGGTGCGACACATTTGGGCCGGCGAGGAAACCGGGTCCGGTCCCGGAGAGCACCCCGGAGAGGATATCGACCATTACGGCCAGCGAATAGCCCTTGTGGGAGCCGATCTCGCGCGTGGCCCCCAGCGGCAGCATCAGGAATTCATCGGGCACCGCCGCCTCTTCCATGATCGGCGTGCCATCAGTGCCCGCGATCCAGCCCGCCGCCACCCGCGCGCCCAGCCGCCGGGCGAGACGGATCTTGTTGCCGGCCACCGAACTCATCGAGGCATCGAATAGGAAGGGCGGTTCGATGCCCGAGGGAGCGGCAATCGCGAGCGGATTCAGGCCGATCATCGCCTTCGCCCCGAAGGTGGGCGCGACACTCTTGCCGCCGACCGTCATGGCGATGCCGATCATGTCGTGGTCAAGGGCGAGCCGGGCGTGATAGCCAGCGGCGCCGAAGTGCTTGCCGTTGGTCACGGCCACCGCGCCGATGCCGCATGCGCGCGCCTTGTCGATCGCCATCAGCATCAGGCGCGGTCCGACCACCAGGCCCAGCCCGCGGTCGCTGTCCACGGTCGCGGTGGCCGGGGCGTCGCGCAGGATGCGCGGCTCGGGCTTGGGGTTGATCACCCCGTCCTTCAGGCCAGCAACGTAGAATGGCATCATGTTGCTGACGCCGTGGGATTCGACGCCGCGCAGGTCTGCCCAGACGAGAACGTCCGCCGCCTGCCCGGCGTCGCTGGGCGACAGGCCAAGCGCCGTGAAGATGTCAACGACCGTCGCGCGCATCACATCGCCGGACACCCGTACCGCGATGTTCGCCGGTACACGTAATCGCTCTTCGACCATCGGGTAGCCCCCTTGAGGTTTCAATCCGGTCCGCCTGGTACTACTGACCTGAGCACCGACGGCTAAACATCGCCACAGTCGGCATGGGCTACGGCCGTGTTTAGGAACCAGCGCAGAGGTCAGTATGAGCGCGTTGGTAGATGCACGGGATCGATCCTGGATGCACCGCGCTGATTATCGGGCGTACCCGATGCTGGCGCTACTTATGCCGGCGAGGACCGCGGGCGCGGCGCCTTCATGCTGTTCGGAGGCGCAATCACCACGCGCCCGTGGTGACGGATCGCGACGTGGAGTACCCGTGAACTCTTGAGTCGATGAGTGTCTCAATCGCACATGTGGTATAGTGACGTGGCATTCTTCATGTAGGAAGGTCCAGCGGATGAGCATCTTTGACCAGCCACTGGAACCAGATCCGGTGATTGAGGCCTTCAAGAAGGATATTGACTGGACGTTGGTCCGAGAAAACCTCAAACTGACCCATGAAGAGCGCCTGCTCAAACTCATGCAGTCGCAGCGCTTCGCGCATGAATTGCGCGCGGCAGGGCGTCGAGCACGGCGTGAATATGTACGTGATTGAATCATGAGCCGCCCGCCATAATGGTGTACTTGGACAATTTGTGCTTCAATCGCCGGTTTGCCGACCAGCAACAGATGCGAGTCCAGATCGAAGCTGAAACCACGCTGTTCATCCAGGAGCGAATTCGCGGTGGGCGGCTGGGACTGGTTTGGTCCTATATGTTAGATTTTGAGAACGCCGCTAATCCTTTCGAGGAGAGAGGACCACGATTGGCGCCTGGCGGCAATACGCGCGGGTTGATGTCGAGGCATCGACCACTATCCTTGAGCAAGCGCGGTCCCTGGCTGACGTTGGGCTGAAGGCGAAGGATGCCCTGCACGTCGCCTGCGCGATCGCTGGCGGGTGCACCTATTTTGTAACGACCGACGACGAAATCCTCAGGCGTGGGTACGCCGTTCAAGGTATCATTGTGATTGATCCGACCGCCTTGGTCAGGGAGATGGACTCATGAGAACCGACACCGAAGTGCGTGTGGACGGCCTTCGTGCATTGGTGGCGACGTTAGGCGCCGTGGAGGCCGAGCGCTTCATCAGGTTGCTGCTGCACGAACGATTCGACTACACGAACTGGCAGCGACAGCTCTGGGCCGGCAGGAGCGTGGACGAAATCAGCCAGGCTGCCATGGCCTCGCGAGGTGGTGCATCGGAAAATAGCATCGAGTCGTCACCCTAAAGCGCCCGGCAGGCAGATCTCTCGTCTGCGCTCAGGATAACCAGCAATCGGTGGCCGCGCCCGCGACATGGTCGCGCATCCCCACGGGGCCGTCGCGGAAACCAGACGGCCGAGCGCTGAACGCGTGGTGGTTTTCGATGGCATGAAGACCTCGTGCCACCCACTCAGCCCGTCACGCTCCATGCCCAGCCGCTTGACCGCCTCGTTGCCTGACTGCTTTACTGAGTCCCACACCACGCGGCAGGGTAGCCACGGAGCGGAGCGGCCAATGACCTATGAGAACATACTCTCCGAGAAGGACGACCGGCTCGCGATCATCACACTGAACCGCCCCGAGAAGCTCAACGCGCTCTCGAACGAACTACGCGGCGAGTTGTTCCATGCGATGAAGGAAGCGGAGGCCGACCGCGATATCGGCGTGATCGTCCTCAAGGCAGCGGGGCGCGCATTCAGCGCGGGATACGACCTCTCGCCCAGCCGCGACGCGCGGGAGGGGTCACCCTACGTCCATCCCCGGTCCAAGCTACCCGACACCAACACCACCCACCCGGCGCACTACGACTGGTCGCGCCACGTCCTTCTGGGAAACTGGATCTTGTGGGAACTCTC
>JBBQJF010000256.1:0-7822 GCA_038325665.1 Dehalococcoidia bacterium
CTACGTCTCGGCCTGCTTGACCGGCTGGCGCCCGCCGAGCGGTTGCGCGATGAGGCGCTGAGCCTCGCCCACCAGATCGCCGCGTGGCCGCCGACCGCGATGCAAAGCGCCAAGCGTGTGCTTCAGCACAATACCGAGGCCGCGCTCGAAGATGCCCTCCGCTACGAATCCGCCGGACTCGGCTTCGCCCGCCGCGCCCCTCATGACGTGGCTGAAGCCCGAGCCAGCTTCATCGAGCGCCGGCCACCGGTATTCACCGGCGAATAGCCGGCCACGACCGCACCACCTCTCCGCCACCGCTGATTGCCCTGGCGCCGGGGAACCACACCCGCTATCTCCGTGGCACAACGCACGGGCGGCGTGGCGGTGGTGACCGGTGCGTCGATTCGGTCCATGGTGTATCGCCGCAGTTTGACGCGAATGGCGGCAGCGGTCCTTCGCCATTTGCACTTACTGGTGGTAATCATCTTGACTTTAGTAAGTGGGCAGCCTAACATTGCCTCCGACGGTGAGTATGTTACTCACATCACACGTCCGCCCCCACATTCTCGGAGGAATCGATGACCACCACGCAAGCCAGCGTCACCACCTGGGATATCGACCCCATCCATACCAGCGCCGAGTTTGGCGTCAAACACCTGGGCATCTCGACGTTCAAGGGCCGGTTCCGGGCCGTCGAGGGCGTACTCCGCATTGACGAGGACAACCCGGTTAACTCGTCGGTGACCGCGTCGATCGACTCCACGAGCATCGACCTGAGCGAGCAACGGTTTCTCGGGCATGTGCTCAACAGCGACTTCCTGGACTCGGACAACTACCCCACGATGACGTTCCGCAGCACCCGTGTGGAGCGGGTCGATGACAGCAATTGGAACGTGACCGGCAATCTCACCATCCGCGATGTCACCCGCGAGGTCGTGTTTGCCACCGAGTTCCTTGGCCGAGCCGACCATCCTTTCACCAAGAAGACCGTGGCTGCTTTCACCGCCGAGGCGGACATCGACCGCACGGCGTTTGGCGTGAAGTGGAATCTGGTGCTTGACACGGGCGGTCAGTACCTCGGAGAGCAAGTTCGTATCACGCTCCGCATTGAGGCCATTCGCCAGGATTAGGCCCGGCCGCGTGCGACGATCGCACACGGATTGCCCCCGCCCAACGCGGCGCCGCGGCTTCCTGCCAGGGAACACCTGCGGCGCCGCGACCGCGTGCCCCCGTACCCCTCCAGCCCAGCGCGCGGGAGCGTGGTGATCCCGCGCCCCCCGGGCATGTCGCGCACCGGCACACTCGGCCGAATCTCCATCCGGGTTTCCCCCCTCAAGCCGTGCGACCTCTGCTTCGATGCTTATGGCGAGCAGGGACGCGTGGGCGGAGGGGCATGATGCAGAAATTTGTCAATGTGGGATTAGCCGTGGGCATGCTCGTGAGCATGACCTTCGGCGTGCTCGGGTGGCGGGGCAAAGGTGAGGCGGAAACGCGGCTGCGCGTGAACGTGCCCACGAGCTTCAACCCGGACATCAATGAGCCGCGCGTCGGCGAGGGCAGCTATATTGACCCGCTCGCCTCGGTGATCGGTGATGTTCGACTGGGACGGCGCGTGATGATCGCGCCGTTCGCCTCGGTGCGCGGCGATGAGGGCCAGCCGATCCGTATCGGCAGCCGCACCAACATCCAGGACGCGGTTGTCCTGCACGCGCTCGAAACGTACGACAACGGCGAAGTCACCGAGAAGAATCTGGTCGAGCACAACGGTCGCAAGTACGCGCTGTACATCGGCGACGAGGTGTCGCTCGCGCACCAGTCACAGGTCCACGGACCGGCGAAGGTCGGCGACCGCACCTTCATCGGCATGCAGGCGCTGGTGTTCAAGGCCGAGATCGGTGAGGGCAGTGTCGTTGAGCCGGGGGCGAAGGTGATTGGAGTGAAGGTGGCGTCCGGTCACTACGTACCCGCGGGCGCGGTGATCACCACCCAGGCTCAGGCGGACGAGTTACCCGCGATCACACCTGGCTATGCCTACCGCACACTCAATGACGGCGTGATCCACGTCAATACCCAACTCGCCGACGGCTATCTCGGCAATGGAAAGGCTGAGGTAGCCCACGGGCCGGTGACCAAAGAGAAGGGCACGGACGCGCGGGACGCGGCTGGCGCCGCGGTCGCCGCCAGCACCAGCAGCAGGCGCGAGCCATCCGTGGCGCAGCCCACGCCGGCCCGCGCGACACCCGGCGCGACAGCGACCACCCGCCCGCCGTTGACGCCCGCCGCGACGGGTACACCGACATCCGGCCGCCCAGGGGCGGCGGGAGGTGGACATTGAGTGTGAGTATCCATGCGCGCGTGTATCTCGTGGTCGCGGCGTGCGCGGCGCTCCTGGCAGTGGCCGCTATGCCACTCGCGCTGCGCGCCCGTGGGCGACAAGTCGCCGCCTCGCGGCTCGTCCAGGAGGATCTTGTACTGGCAAGCAGTGTCGCCGAGACCCGCGCGCTCACGTTGCACCTGCGTCTCACGGTCGCCGAGACGGCACTCGCTGCCGGCGAAGACACCGGGGCCGAGCGGTTCCGCTCGGAGAACCTGCGGCTCGCCGATGAACTCCGGCGTGCTCGCCTGCATACCTCGTCAGAGGGCGTCCAGGATATGACGGATGACCTCGATAACAGCCGGCTGCGCTTCGCGGCCGGCGCCGAACGCGTCTTCGCCGCCGCCGGGGCCGGCCGGACCGCCGACGCCCGCGCACTCGCACTCGCGCTCGGCCGTGAGGGCGCGGAGCTGGCTGAACTGGCCGAGGAGTTGACAACGGCCGGCGCCACCACCGCGGGCGTCGCCGCTCGCGGACTCGATGGCGGCGGCGCCACGCTCGGCCTTCTGCTGCTGGCCCTAATCGGAACGGTTGTTGCCCTCCACGCGGCGTCGCTGGCGGCAGCCGAGTCCGGCACGGCGCTCACGGCGGCAGCCACCCGCGCTCTGCCACGGCAGGTGCGTCGCTATCTGCCAGCCGCGTGGGGCAACACCGGGGGGGACGGCGCGCCGCCCCCTGACACGCGGGTAGACGACGCACCGACACCGACTGAATGGGACGCCCGAGCGCCGGCGGCCTCTGGCCGAGGAGTGTCCTCGACGGAGCCGGTCGGACTCACCGAGCCTCACGGTGTGAGCGCCACTGCCCTCGAATTGGGCGCGGGCGTTTCAGACGGGCAGAACAACGAAGGATCCGAGCCCGACCCGACCGATGCAACAATCGACGAGACAGATTCGGAAGGACCGCTCACCGTTGAAGCGGATGACGGCGTGAAGGCTGTCGATACCCGTGACGCGGCCTAGTGCGACGTCCGACCAGGCGTTGGGTTGTCCCTCTGGACGCCGGAGAACAATAGCATAGCCCCGGTCGCGTCCCGCGCCCATGCGGACCTCACGGGAGCGCGTGGGCGTCGGGTCGATGCCTCACCGCGCTTTACCAGCCGGCCGGCGCCGCGGTGCTATAGCTCCGCCAGCAGCCCGGCCGTCAGCGCGGCGCGACGGGGCAGACTGGCGATGACCGCCTGCTCATGGTCGGCGTGGGCGCCGGCGCCCTCGGGGCCGAGGCCGTCGAGGGTGCCAAGACCAAGCGCGGCGGTGAAGTTGCCGTCGCTACCGCCGCCCGTCGTACCCTCGTCCAGCTCCACACCCATCGACGCGGCAACGGCGCGGGCGCGATCAAACAGCGCCACCGTCGCGGGAGTCCGCTCCATTGGCGGTCGGTGCAGGCCACCCTCGACCTGGATCACGGCTCCCGCCACGACCGGCTGCAGCCCGCGTAGCGCCTGCACGACCCGCGCCGCCTCGTCCGCGCGGGCGACACGCACGTCCACCTCAAGTTCGGCACGCGCGGCGACGACATTGGCACGGGTGCCCGCGTGTAACACGCCGACGTTGAGCGTGGTGCCGCGCTCAGGTGCATTCAGCGCATGGATCGCCACGGTCTGATGCGCCGCCTCCAACGCCGCGCTGATGCCCTTTTCAGGCTCGACACCGGCGTGAGCGGCGCGCCCCTCGATTCGCACCGAGAACCGGCCGATGCCCTTGCTCGCCGTCTTCAACGCGCCCTCCGCCAGTGGTGACTCGAACACCAGCGCATGAGCGCATGAGCGCGCCAGTTCCTCAATCAGGCCGCGCGACGACTTGCTCCCCGTCTCCTCGTCCGAGTTGAAGAACACCCACAGCGGGCGGCGCGGCCCTCCTTCGAGCGCGCGCAACGCGTACAGCAAGCAGACGATGCCGCCCTTCATGTCGAATACACCAGGGCCGCGGGCGATGCCGTCCTCGATGCGGAACGGATTGGTCGCGAGGCTGCCCATGGGCCACACGGTGTC
Source organism: Dehalococcoidia bacterium (assembly GCA_038325665.1). GTDB lineage: Bacteria > Chloroflexota > Dehalococcoidia > CAUJGQ01 > CAUJGQ01 > CAUJGQ01. Next base: position 4,347 of record JBBQJF010000256.1, read on the forward strand.
GTAGTGACACAGCGCCAGCGCCGGTTGCTCAGACGTGCGGCCGGCGATGCGGACAACAAAGTGACCGGCGCTTTCTTCCCCGCCGAATCGCTCGACCGCCCCCAGAGGCGCGAACAGCTCAATCAGGCGCGCGGCCATCCGGACAAGCGCGGCGCGGTCATCGGAGGGCGACTCGATGTCGACCAGCCCGTGCAGGGTTTCTACCATCTCATCGAGCCGCGGCTCCAGCGACGCTCGCGTATCGGCGGCTACAGATGAGGTGGTCATGGCGGTCCTCCAAGGGATGTCTGCCCCACTGATATCGGTACACGGGCAGCGGGTCGCCCTCGCGCCGCTTCCGGCTCACATGAGTAGGACCGCCGAGAATCGATCTAATCTTCCAACTCGCGGGGCCGGCTTCATGACGCTCTCGCGCGAATTCAAGGGGTGGTCGAATCGTGACCAGCTCACGCCCACAGTTCATCGATGGGAATCTCCAACCCTGGAAAGAGCGTGGGGCTGAAGATGCTGCCAGGGCCGTACACGCCTTCCTGCTCATAGCCGGTCGCGCCCAATCGGTAGGCTTCCAGCGTGCGGTTGGCAGGATCCACGATCCAGTAGTGCGCGACACCGGCCGCTGCATAGCGGCGCATCTTCAGGCCCCGGTCACGCGCGGCCGTGCCCGGCGACAGCACCTCTGTCACCATATCGGGGGCGCCCTCGACGCCGCGCTCGCTGATGATATGCATCCGGTCACGGGAGATATACACCAGATCAGGCTCCACGCCGTTTTCGTCATCGAGCACAACACCGGTGGGAGCGGGAACCACCCTACCCAAATTACGAGGCCGTACCCAGCTACCGATGATAACGATGAGCGCACTTACCGCGTTCTGATGCCACCACGACGGTGCCGGCGCCATAAACCACTCCCCCTCAATCACTTCGTAGCGTTTGCCGTTATCGGGCGCATCCCAAATATCACTGGCAAGAAACCGGACCTTTGCACGCGATGTCACCGTCGTACTCCCTCAGGAATGGGTAATGGGTAATGGGTGTTCGGTCTTGGGTGTTGGGGGGACTGTCCCGCTTTCATGTCTGGAGGCGCCCCGCGAGTCAAGGATCACTCCTCGTTCGTTCTTTCCCCGCCGCCTACGGCCTGCCGCTCACGGCCGCGCGGAGCGCCACCGATTCCTCGCGCACGAGGGAGGCGCGCAAGCGGGCTTCGATCACATCGTGGCCGAGACCAGGGCGATCGAGCGGCACCGGGATACGTCCCGCGTGGGCGCGCACGGGCGGGTCGACGATGTCTTCCCTGTAGCGCTCATCCGAGCTGGACACGTCGCCGGGGAGGGTAAAGCCGGGGAGGCTGTTGATCGCGATATTGGCGGCGCGACCGACGCCGAACTCGTGCATGCCGCCGCACCACACCGGGATGCCGCGCGACCGGCATAGGTCGTGCACGCGCTTCGCCGCGGCGAGTCCGCCCAGGCGCGAGACTTTGATATTGATGATGCGTCCGGCATCCATGTCCAGCGCCTTGCGGCAGTCGTCGAGGCCGTGGATGCTCTCGTCGAGGCAGATGGGGGTACGCAGCTCGCGCTGTAGCGCCGCGTGGTCAATGATGTCGTCGTCGCCGAGCGGCTGTTCAATCATCATCAGATTGAAGCGGTCCAGTTGCTTCAGCACCGGCGTGTCGGCAAGGGTGTACGCCGAGTTCGCATCGACCATCACCGGCAGGTCGGGGTACTTCTCGCGTACGGCCGCGACGTAGTCGAGATCGTGGCCGGGTCCGATCTTCATCTTCATGCGCTTGTAGCCCTGCGCCACCGCACGGTCAATCGTCTCCAGCAACCTCGCCGGGGCCGGCTCGATGCCGAGCGAGATGCCGCTATCGATGAACGGCCGCGCCTCATCACCGCCGAGCGCACGCGCGACCGAGATGCCACGGGCGCGGGCGAAGAGATCCCAGCAGGCGGTTTCGATGCCGGCCTTGGCAAAGTTGTTGCCGCGTACTTTCGCCCACATATCACCGACCTGCTCGGGGTGGTCCCATGCCTGCCCGACCAGCGCCGGCGCCAGGAAATCGCGGGTGATGTGCCAGCAGGTTTCGACGGTCTCGGCGCAGTAGTAGGGGTCGGAGGGGCTGGCGCATTCACCCCAGCCCTCGGCGCCATCGCCGGCGCGCACCCGCACGATGATGTGTTCGAGATGGTCCTTGGTGTGGCTCGATGTCGTGAAAGGACGCACCAGCGGCAACCGCACGAGATACAAATCGACGCGCTCAACGCTGTAAGTCATCGGTGTCCTCCTGTGCTTGCGCCGCGTCGAGGAAGCGGCGGGCCGCCGCGAGAAACTCGCGGGCTTGGGCGATCAACTCCGACACTTGTTCGGGCGTGATCGTCGACTGCAAACTCTAATCACCTTCCAATCGCAGGTCGAACGCCGTGATCATCCACCGATGATACTTCGGATCGAGCAACGCGGTCTTGGCAAAATGCTTCCCGAACAGGCCATGCACGCTACCATGGGTCTTGAATTGCAACCCCTGCTCAATCAGCAGCGACTGAGCGGTGTACAGCATCGCGTAATAGCCTCGCCCGGCGGCGAGTTCCGGCTCATCACCTTCGAGCAGCAGGCGTGCGCCGCGGATTGCGTGCGCCGCCCTCTCGAGCGACAGCCGTGCAGCGGCTTTCACAGTGCAACCGCCTCTTCACGAACGTTGTTCAGGAACATCGAGTCACCGGCGGTCCATTCCGAGTGTGGGACAAACACGCGCCCGATTGCCACCTCATACCCCAATGAGCAATCGGCGACGAGTACGCTGGTCCGTTCAATCTCCTCCCATGAACTCTCGACCTTGTCCAGCACGACCAGCACATCCACGTCGGAGTCGGCGCGGTTCTCACCACGCGCATACGAGCCGAACAGATAGACGCCCCGCAAGCGCTCGCCGTAGATTGTCGCCAGTCCCGCTTTCAACTCAGCGAGCAGATCCTGCACCCTACCTTCCATCGTCCGCCCCTTCGTCTATTCCCGCGATCCCTGCCGGACGCTGAAGGATATAGTACGCCCGTGGGCCGCTCGCGGTGTGCTCCCTGGCGAAATCGACCGCGACATAGCCCGAGGCGAATGCGCGCCGGAAGGCGGAGCGGACCGCGAGTTGCCAGCGGCGGGCCTCGTCGGGGTCGCCTGCCTTGAGCGTGGCAAGATCGGGCGGGATATCAAGCTGAAGGGTGGGCGACCAGCCGGTATCGAGCCACCGCCGCGGCGTGTCCTCCACCGGCCATTCAGCGAGCAGCCGATCGGTGTCGAGGCCGGCGTTGAGTGCGTCGGTGCGCTCGCCAAAGTAGTTAACCTCGTAGCCGCGGCAGACAGCTCCGAGCCGGTGGAGGTTGAAGTTCGCATTGCCGGCCTGGAGCGGATCGAACGACCAGGCGACCAGGGCGAGTCCCTGAGCTTTGGCCCATGCGCGCTGCGCCCGCTTGAGTTTTTCG
>JBBQJF010000257.1:0-7798 GCA_038325665.1 Dehalococcoidia bacterium
TGCGGCTGCTGAAGATCGGCGGCCGGGTGCGCGAGCGGGTCGGCCGGGTGCGGCTCGCGCTGGCGTCCTCACACCCCAGCGAACCGCTGTGGCACGCGCTCGCCGCCCGTCCCGGCCGCCTCATGAATAGTCCGGGCTAGAAGCTCTATGTTAAATTCCACGGCCAACCGCGTGCCTTTGAGCACGGGCTTACCGGCCAGCCCACCTGCACCGGCTCCAATTCGACCTGCCACGTCATTTGACTGCCTCCCTGACCGCGCTGGAGACCCTGGTCGCTGCCACACGACGGATCAAGCAAACCACTCAAGCCCGCGCCGTGGCAAGGCCGCGGTCGAACATCTCGATTGCCGGACGCGGCGCGGACCGCAGCCGGTCAGTTTCGGCGTGGTCGATCGCCATGGTCGCGGGGTCGAGGCAGACGCCGTAGCCGGCGCGGGCCCCGGCGACCGTGACGAATCGGCGGAGCACATCGAGCCGTACGCGCTCCGGCTCACGCTCGAACGGGTCGCCCCAGCCGCCGCCGCCGCCGGTGGTGATGCGCACCAGATCATCCCGGTGCAGCTCGATGTCGTCGGCGATCGGCGGAATGCGGCGCTCGCCCTCCGTGCCAGGATTGACCACGACCTCGCCGGTGCGGCCCGCGCGCCCGCCATTGACTCCCCAACAGGGATAGACCACGTTGTCGAGCCGGGTCGAGAGCACGGCCCGGTTGGCCAGCACCCGCACCTCACGGGTCACACCGCAGCCACCGCGCCACCGGCCTGGCCCACCCGAGTCGACGGCCAGTTCGAATCGCTCGACGCGGACCGCGTGCTCGCGCTCGATGAACTCAATCGGGAAGTTGCGCTGCGCGACGAAATAGATGGCATCGACGCCATCCGCGAAGGGGCGCGCTCCCAGGCCGGCTCCCACCCCCTCGGAGCACACGTCGAACGTTCCGGTGGCCGCGTCGAGAGTGCGAAGCGTGTATAAGACGTACACCGGCGACGCGGCCGGAGCCTGGCCACCGGTGGCGAGATTGAGCGCCCCGAGCATCGCGCTGCCCAACCGCAGGCGAACGTGACTGCGCAGGCCGGTGGCGGCCGGGAAGCGTGGATGAACGACCGTTCCAGGGCGGGTGATTACCTCGTCGATGATCGTGAACAGCCCCTCATTCAGGCCGAGCGTGGGATCGAGCGCCATCAGGTAGCGGCCGAACAGCAGGTTGACGAAGCCGGGAGTGGCGAGGAAGTTGATCGGTCCGCGCGCCTGCTCGTCCGAGCCGGACAGATCGACCGTGACCCGCTCACCCTCGCGCGTCAGGCGGATATCAATCCGGTACGGGCGCCCGGTGAACCCATCACCATCGGCCGCATCCCAGAAGTGGTAGCTGCCCTCCGGCACCAGAGCGCGCAGCATCATGCGGGCGGTCGTGCCAGTGCGCGCGATCAGGTCGTCAAATGCCTGTTGCATGGTGGCCGCGCCGAAGCGGGCGGCGACTTCCTCCATCCGGCGCTCACCCAAGCGGCAGGCAGCCATCAGCGCCCGACTGTCGCCCTCGAGGTCGGCGGGAAAGCGGGAGTTGGCGAGGATGACCCGGTACGCCTCCTGGTTCATCTCGCCCGCGCGCATGATCCGGATCGGCGGCACGCGCGTGCCCTCGTGGAAGATCTCGGTGGCCCCCGGCGAGATCGACCCGGCGCGGGCGCCGCCCAGGTCGCGGAAGTGACCGAAGCAGGCGACGAACGCGACCACCGACGGCGACGGCGGAGGAACGTCGCCGGTCCCAGGCGGCGAAGCATTGCCATCGTCAGGCGCGCGGGCAAAGACCGGGGTCAGGAACACCATATCGCCCAGATGCTGAATCGCGCCGTCGGTGAAATACGGATCGTTGAACCAGAACATGTCGCCGGGACGCATCTCTGCCACGGGGTACGCTTTGAGCACGGGAGCGACGAGGCCAGGGCCAGTGAACGAGATCTGCGCGTCCACCATTCTCCCGAGGGCATCATAGAGGCCGACGAAGTAGTCCTTCTTCTCTTTGATCATGGCGCTCATCGCGGTGCGGTCCACGAGCGTCTCCATCTCATGGATCGCCGCCCGTAGCGCCCCGGCGATCAACTCGCGCGTGATTGGGTCGAGCGTCATGGCGGACCTCCCCTGAACCAGCACACCTACTGACGCACACACTGCTGGAGCGGTGGCTGAAGGTCAATTTCGGCAAGGAATTCGGCGGACGGGATAATTGCACGACCAGTGGAAATGCAGGAGAATCCAGGACGCCCGCGCGACGCCGCGAACACGCCTTACACCGCCCCGCCGCCCGTTCCAGCCCGACGCATGATCCTCGCCGTCTCACACCGAAAGCCGTCGTCGATACCGCTCCTGCGTACGAAGCCCCGACGTGTTTCCTACTGTGCCACGAGCCGCCCCCCGGTACGATGGGGGTATGACATTACTACACGCCATCATTCTCGGCCTAGTGCAGGGGCTGACCGAGTTTCTACCGGTTTCCTCGTCCGGCCATCTGATCCTTGTTCCCCGACTGCTCGGGTGGGAGCGACAGCCACTTGCATTCGACGTGGCGCTGCATCTGGGCACCACGCTCGCGGTTTTGCTCTATTTCCGCCGCGACTTCATTCAATTGACGCGGTGCGCGCTGGTTGACATGGTCACACATCGCACCAATCTGAGTCGCTACAGCCCGTTTGGCCGTCTGGCGCTGCTGATCGTGCTGGGGTGTGTGCCCGCGGTGATCGTCGGCGGTCTGTTCAACACATGGATCGAGGAACATGCGCGCGGTCCCGTCCTGGTGGCGGCGATGCTGGTCGTGTTCGGACTGGTGATGCTCGCGGCCGAGCGGTGGGCCAGGGGTCAGTCCGATCTCGAACGTATCGACACCAAGCGGTCACTCCTGATCGGCGCGGCGCAGGCACTGGCGCTGTTCCCGGGCGTCTCGCGCTCGGGCACCACCATCGCGGTCGGCATGTTCTCGGGGCTGACGCGGGGGACGGCGGCGCGGTTCTCGTTCCTGCTGTCTGCCCCGGTGATCGTCGGCGCCGGAATCAAGGAACTACCAGACATCCGCCACGCCGCCGACGAGGGCGTGACGGCGCTGCACCTCGCCGCCGGCTTCGGCGTCTCCTTCGTCGTCGGGTTGCTCACCGTCCACCTGCTGCTGCGCTACGTTGCCCGCCGCTCACTCGGCGTGTTCGCCTGGTACCGCTTCGCGTTCGCCGCCATGGCGCTGCTGATCCTGGGCGCGCGATAGCCGGCGAGGATATCTGGCGACCTGGAGTCTAGCCGTCATGCAGATCGCCACGATCGGCTTCACGCGTAGTTCGGCGGAGGACTTTTTCGAGCGCCTCAAGAACGCGAGAGTTGAGCGCCTGCTGGATATCCGCCTCAACAATGTGTCGCAGCTTGCCGGCTTCGCGAAATCGCGCGACCTCGCCTACTTCCTCAAGGTCATCTGCGGCGCCGAGTATGAGCATGACCCGCGCTTAGCGCCAACACGAGAGTTGCTCGACCGATACCGAAAGCAGCGGGGCGGATGGGCCGAATACGAGCGTGAATTTCTCCAATTGATGCACGAGCGCGAGATCCCGCTGACCCTCGACCGCGCGACCTTCGCGCGCAAGACGGCCCTGTTGTGCAGCGAATTCGGGCCGGAACAATGTCACCGCCGCCTCGTGGCAGAGCTACTAGCCCGCGCGTGGGACGCGGACGTAGATCATCTGTGAGAGGTGGATGCTAATCAGCGATATCGAAATGACCCCTTCTGCCGGGCGTCCATGTGTACTGGGCGCGGCCCATATGCACTGGGCAACCCACCGGGTCGCCCGTACAAACATCGCCAAACACCCGCGATCATCAAGCCGTTATGACACGGTTCCACGTCGCGGGCGGTCCCCGATTCAGCCGGTCACCCGATGCTGGACGCGCCCGACCGCCAAACTGGGGCTATCCACGTACGGGTGACCCTCCTGGCTGGCTTGATTCTCGCCGATGTGCCTGGTCGCCGAACCCCCGGCACGCCGCCAGGGGGGTTTCTTCGCTTTCTTCGCTTTCTTCGCGTCATAGTTTTCGCCGGTCACGGGCGACACCGCCCACCCCGCCGCGCGGATACGGGCGGGTGGGGGCGCGTCCAGGCCGGCCGGATGGCGCCCCCATCGCGTGCCGCGCATTTATACCCCAACCACCACCGCCGGAATGTCGGCCGAACGCACCACCCGGTTGAACTCGGCCACATCGGACTGCACCACGCCGTCGAGCAACCGCAGTTGGGTGTCGATCCGCGCCGTCAGATCCTGGAGCACCTCGTATGACTGGCGCGTCGGCACGGCGTCGGCGCTGGCGACCACGCTTTGCAGCGCCGCCAGTCGCGCGTTGAGCCGGGTGGGGAAGTGAATCGAGTCGAGCGCACCTTTGGCCTTCGACTGGATCAATTCCTCCTCGATCGCGGTGAGTTGACCGGTGAGACGGCGGGCGGCCTCGTCGACCGACTTGCTGCTCGCGCCGCTCGTGGCGCGCTTAGTCCAGCCCTCGACCTGCTCCTTGATCGCGCGCAGCCGGTTGATCGCGCCGTGCGTCTCCGACAGCTTGTCGCGGATCTGCACCAACAACTCGAATTGGGCGTCGAAGTCCTCCTGTGTCGCCTCGATGCGTGGGTCTTTGACGATCGTGAACGGCCGCGTCAGCGTTTGGCCATCCACGCGCAGCCGCACTTGGTACGAGCCGGGCGCCGCCACCGGCCCGGCGAGGCTCTGCTCGGTGGTGACATCGCCCGGCACCTTGGTCGCGTTGGGGAAACGCATGTCCCACAGGAACCGGTTAGCGCCCGGTAGCTTGGGCGCGCGGATGTCCTCACCGGTTTCGGCGGTGGTGTCCTCGGCCTCGATGCCCTCGTCGCCCTCGGCCCCGGCCGGTGGCGCTTCGTCCTCGGCCGGCGGCGTCGCGTCCTTCGTCTTGCTGGTGAAGGTCTTGATCACCGTGCCGGCGGCGTCGAGGAATTCGAGCGTCAGGTCGCCCTTGGGCGCGTCCTTCAGCCAGTAATGCACCACCACACCGGCGGGCGGATTAGCGCCGGCGTCGATGAAGGTGCGCACGGTCTGGCCGTCGGGCTTCTTCGTCTCGTAGTAGGTCACGGCCCCGCCGAGGCCGAGCGAATAGTTCTTGCCCGGCGCACCAGGCCGGCCGGCGCCGGGCAGTGGCCGGGTGCGGATCGTCGGGCGCAGACTGAAGACATGCGCCGGCCGTCCCGCCACCTCCGGAGTCAGCTCGCGCAGTGGCGTGAGGTCGTCAAGCACCCAGAAGGACCGGCCGTGGGTGGCGGCGATCAAGTCGTCGTCCTTGACGGTCAGGTCATGCACCGGCGCCACCGGCAGGTTGAGCTGCAACGGCTGCCACGACCCGCCGTCGTCGAACGAGACGTGAATGCCCGTCTCGGTGCCGGCGAACAGCAGCCCCTTGCGCACCGGGTCCTCGCGAATCACGCGCGTGAATTGATCTTGAGGGAAGCTCCCGCCGATAGCTGTCCACGTCGCACCGTAATCGACCGTCTTGAACAGGTACGGCCGGTTGTCCTCCAAGCGGTAGTTGTGCGCCGCGACGTACGCCGTGGCCGGGTCGTGGGGCGAGACCTCGATCGTGCTGATCGTCGCCCACTCCGGCAGCTCCGGCGGGGTGACGTTCTGCCAGTTGCCGCCGCCATCGCGCGACAGGTGGACCAAGCCGTCGTCGGAGCCGGCCCAGAAGACGCCTTGCTGATGGGGCGACTCGATGAAGGCGAAGATCGTGCAGTAGTGCTCAGCTCCGGTGGTGTCGCGTGTGATCGGCCCACCCGAGGGTTCAAGCTTGCTCGGGTCGTTGCGAGTGAGGTCGGGGCTGATCACCTCCCAGCTCGTGCCCTCGTCGGTCGAGCGGAACAGTTGATTCCCCGCGGTGTAGAGCACGTTCGGGTCATGTGGCGAGATTAGGATCGGATAGGTCCACTGGAAGCGGTACTTCAGGTCCTTCGGCCCCCAGCCACCGTAGGTCTCGGGCCAAACAGTGATGATGCGCGTCTGACCGCTGCCGTGGTCGTAGCGCAGCATCACTCCGCCGCCGCCAGGGGCGCTGCCGACCGCGCCGGAATAGACGATATTCGGGTTGTCGGGCCGCACCTGGATATGGCCGCTCTCGGAGCTGCCCACCGGGTAGCACTCGGCGTACGGGATCGCGCCCACGCTGGAACGGCTGGGCACGCTGATCGCGCTGTTGTCCTGCTGGGTGCCGTAAACACGGTAGGGGAATTGGGTGTCGGTGGTGACATGGTAGAACTGTGAGGTCGGCTGGTTGTAGATGGTGGTCCAGGTCGCGCCGCCATTAAAGGAGACACACGCGCCGCCGTCGTTGCCCTCGATCATGCGCCTGGGGTCGCGCGGGTCGATCCACAGGTCATGGTTATCGCCGTGGGGTGTGCCGACCGCGGTGAAGGTCCGGCCGCCATCGACCGACTTCCACGCGCGCAGGTTGAGGATCCAGACCGTGTCGGCGGCTTGAGGGTCAGCGAAGACGTGCATGTAGTACCATGGCCGCTGGCGGATCTCGCGGTCCTCGCTGATCCGCTCCCAGGTCGCGCCGCCGTCATCCGAGCGGAACAGGCCGCCCTCGTCCGCCTCGACCAGCGCCCACACCCGGCCCGACCGCGCCGGTGAAACCGCGATGCCGATCCGCCCCTTGAGGCCGCCGGGCAGCCCCGGCCGGTCGGTAATGTCGGTCCAGGTTTCGCCGCCGTCGGTGGATTTGTAGATACTGCTGCCCGGTCCACCACTGGTCAGCCCCCAGGGTGTGCGCCGCACATCCCACATCGCGGCGTACAACACGCGCGGATTGGACGGGTCGAGTATCAGGTCGGCCGCGCCGGTGTTCTCGTCACGGAATAGTACCTGTTGCCAGTTCTTGCCGCCGTCGGTCGAGCGGAACACGCCGCGCTCCTGGTTCGGTCCGAAGGCATGACCGAGCGCGGCGACATACACCACATCCGGGTTGGTGGGATGGACGCGCACCCTGCTGATGTGGCGACTGTCAGACAGACCGAGGTTCGTCCAGGTGCGGCCGCCGTCGGTCGAGCCGTATACCCCATCACCGTGGGAGACGTTGCCGCGGATACACGCCTCGCCCGTACCGGCGTAGACGACATTGGGGTCGGAGCCGGCAACGGCGATCGCGCCGACCGCCGAGGTGGTGAAAAAGCCGTCGGAGACGTTCTCCCAATACGTGCCGCTGTCAGTGGTCTTCCACACCCCGCCGGCGCAGGCGCCGAAGTAGAAGGTCTGCGACTCCACCGGGTCGCCGGCCACCGCGACACAGCGCCCACCGCGATGCGGACCAATCAGGCGCCATTCCATCGAGTTGAGCAAGGCGGGTTCCATCGGCATCGTGCTGCACTCCCTTGGAATTGGGTGTTAGGTGCTGGGTGTTGGTGGGGCGACCCTGCCCCTCGTCCTCGGTGATTGCCTCCCCCACCCCGCCGGGCGACGACGCGGCGTCCGCCGACTACCGTAGCCCACGCGGGCACGGAGTGCCAGCCAGCGGATCTCACTCGGCATGCCGTCCGGGCGTTCCCAATCCCGGTGGAGCCGCGAACTGGTACGTGTCGGAGCTTGGGATGCCCTCGACCACCGTGAGGTCCGTCCACGCCGCCGCCGCGCCTCTCAGTGAACGCCGACGGGCGAGCGCTCACCCCGGCCAGAGTCAATGATTGACACGCGGGGGTGTACCGCCCTAGTCAATCGATCCGTCCGCGCCCGGCTCCTTGCGCGTGATCGTGGTGAGG
>JBBQJF010000258.1:0-7773 GCA_038325665.1 Dehalococcoidia bacterium
ACTAGTACCGTGACACGCTCATGATGACGGATACAAGCGCTTGAGCTTGATGCGGGCATCCGTGGTGGTGAAGCGCCAGTTCATGGTTCGGCGGTTGGTGTTGCGCTCGGTGGTCCAGGCTGCCACTTCTCGCGTGAGATCCTCCGGTTCGGGTATTCGCCGGTCGAGACACTGACTGTTCAAGACACTCAGCTCAATTTCGGCGATGTTGAGCCAACTTCCGTGCTTTGGCGTGTCGTGGATCTCGAGTTTCGTCAGGATCCGTTTCGCTTCCGCCGGTGGGAACGTCTCATACAATGAGCCGGGGCCATGGGTGTTCAGGTTGTCCATCACCAGCACGATCCGCTCGGCGTCCGGATAATGGTCATCGACCAACTCGCGCACCGCATACGCCCAATCCTGCTTGGTGCGACGTTCGGTCACATTGACCATCCGCCAGCCGCGCAACGGCTCGACAAACAGGAAGAGATTGCGGACCCCGTGCCGCTCATACTCATAGTCATAGCGCGCCACGCGCCCGCGTCCACCGGGAACCGGGATCCGGGTCTCCCCGACCAGTTGTTTACTCGTCTCATCCATGCACACTTGCGGGAAGCGCGGATCATAGGGCCGCGTGTACACGTCCAGTACGTCCTCCATGTGGTACACGAAGTCGCCGCTGTGCTCTGGGGGAATACACCACGACTTCTGCCGCCATGGCTTCAGCTCGTTTTTTTTTCAACACGCGCCGCACCGTTTCGCGGGAGATCACGACGCTTCCTGCCAACTCAACGAACGTGTCAGCCAGTAACCGCACGGTCCAGCGGCTATAACCGTTCGGAACCGGGCTGCACATCAGCGCCACCAGATGCGCTTCCTGCTCACCATCCATCTTGCGCGGCCGTGGGGCGGGGCGCGGGCGGGCCAGTAGCGCCGCGGTGATCCCACCTTCAACACATGTTCGCCGGACGCGACCGATCGTTGCCAGACTGACCCCATAGGCGTCCCCGATCTGCTCATCGGTCCAGTGGGGCTGCCCCAAACTGGCATCCGCCTTCAGCAGGATCCAGGCATGCACCAGCGTGCGGGCCGCTGTCCGTCCCGCCGTCGTGAGTCGCGTCAGCTCCCCCCGCTCCTCCTCGGTCAGCCTCACGATGTACTTCTTGATACCCGTCGGTGTGTCAGCGTAGATGATGCGCTGTAGTTTCATGCCGTTTATCGTACGTCAGTTTGGCAAGCCCGTCAGATTCAGCGTGTCGTGGTACTAGCGGATGTCTTGCGCGCGGTTCGTCGGGCGCTTGGTGAGGCGCTTCCCCCGTCGTAAGCCGCGGGTGATGAGCGTATCGATATTAGCCATGGCAGTCCGTTCCGAACCACGCGGCCCGCGGCTGCGCCGTGGACCCGCGTTCAAACGCACTCCAGCGGCGCCAGCAGCGGTCCCGGGCTGACCCCACTGCCACCCGTCTCTCTGAGCCCGACCTGCCCATGCATCATGTCGTACATCACACGTTCGTCGCCACCACGCGGACGATCTGATGCGACTGTCTGATCGCGCACGGTACGCGAGTTGACGGGCGGACGGACGCCTGGCCGCCGATCAGGGTCGGGACACCCCGGCCCGAAGAAGACCACCATTGACGCGCCCGAGGACTCCGCGCTCGGCCGCAGCCCCCCGACACCAGTGTTACTTTCTGTTCATGTGTGGGCGGTGGTCGCCGCGCATCGGAGACTCCGAGGCTGGTGACACGAACCTTGCCGCCAACACTCGACTATCCCGCCTCGCGGGTGACGTGGATATGCACCGAGTTCACATGCCGCCGTCACCAATCCACGCCGCGTCATTGCTAAGGTAGCAGTGGGGCGGATTGCCCTCTACATTATCAATCAATGGACGATGAACACGGGGGACACACTATGCGCGTCGTGGTTGCCGGAGGCGCCGGCTTTATCGGATCGCACCTGTGCCGCCGGTTGCTTGCTGACGGCCATGACGTGCTGTGCGTGGATAACCTCAGCACGGGACGCTTTGCCAATATCGTCGAACTGGACGGCGCGCCGGGTTTCCGCTTCGTCGAGCACGACGTGGTGCAGCCGCTGACACTGCGCGCGGATGCGGTGTTCCATCTCGCTAGTCCAGCCAGCCCGCCGGGCTACCTGCGCCGCCCCGTCGAGACGCTGCGCGTGAACAGCGAGGGGACGCTGCATCTGTTGGAGCAGGCGTCGGCCAACAATGCCCGCTTCCTGCTGACCAGCACGAGCGAGGCGTACGGCGACCCGGAGCAACACCCGCAGCGCGAGGATTACTGGGGCAACGTCAACCCGGTGGGCGTGCGCGCCTGCTACGACGAGGGTAAGCGCTTCGCCGAGGCGTTGACGATGACCTTCATCCGTACGCACGGACTGAACGGGCGGATCGTCCGTATCTTCAACACCTACGGCCCGCGCTCCGACCCGGAGGACGGCCGGTTGGTCCCGAACTTCATCACCCAGGCGTTGCGTGGTGCGCCACTGACCCTGTTCGGCAGCGGTGAGCAGACGCGCAGCCTGTGCTATGTCAGCGATCTCGTCGAGGGATTGGTGCGGACGATGTTCAGCGACGCCGCCCGTGGCGAGGTGATCAATCTCGGCAACCCCGAGGAGCACACCGTGCGTGAGTACGCGGAGCGCATCCGAGACCACTGCGGGTCGCGCTCGCCAATCGTCTACACTCCCGCCGAATTGGGTGATGATCCCCGCCGCCGCCGCCCCGACATCACCAAGGCGCGGGCGCTGCTCGATTGGGAGCCGCGGGTGGGGCTTGACGACGGCCTGCGCGCGACCATCGCCTACTTCCGCGAAGAGCTGGCGGTGGCCGCCGTGCCCGCTGTCTAATGAGCTGGTGGTACGCGCGCTGATGCGCGTTCAACGAACGCGGCGGATGGGTTCCTGGGTGCAGCCACCCACCCCAGCCGTCACAACCAAGCGCGTCACATCGACGACCGCGTGCGAGTCACATGCGCTACATGCCTCATACCACCGTACTCACGCTGGCGCTCGCCGTGGTGTGGACGGCGGCCTGCTCCGGGAGCGCCGGGCGGCCGTCCGACTCGCTCGCCCGGCTGGCGGCGCCCGCGGCTACACGTCCGTTGGCGCTCGTGCGCGATCGACGGCTGTTGGTTCGCGATGGGAGTGGCGCCGAGCGTGAGTTGATGCAGACTCCCGACAGCGCGTTCGCGGCGTTTCCAGCCTGGTCGCCAGACGGTGCCCAGATCGTCTATGTGCTAACCACGCCATTTCCCGGCCGGCCGGACACTGATTGGGGTAGCGACGTCTACCTGATCGCGCCCGGCGGTAGCCCGAGGCTGGTGTGGGAGCACGACCAGCCGGGAGCGGTGGTGCAGGGTTTGGCATGGATGCCTGGCGGCAGCACGCTGCTGATCGGCTACGAGCTGACTCGCTACACCGCCGATCTGACCTATCAGGGGCGCACCCAACGAATCGAGCGGCTGGCGCTGGCGGACGGGACGCGCACTCCGCTGATCGACGGCGCACTCTACCCTTCTGTGGCGCGTGACGGCTCCCTGCTCGCCTACCAGACGCGGGACGCCAGCGGGCAAGGAGGGATTTGGATTGCGGCGGCGGACGGCGGTGGCGCGCGTATGCTCGTCGAGACGGGTCCACGATTCCTCGCCATGTTCCCGCGGATTGCGCCGGACGGACGGGCAATCGTTTTCGCGGGTGCGTCGGCGCGTGCGGCCGAGCCGGCGACCCCAGCCGGCGGAATGCGCACGCTCAGGGGGTTGTTCCGTCCACGGGCGGCGGCGGCGCACGGACCGGTGCTCGATCTGTGGCGCGTCACTGTCGCCGACGGCACGATCCACCGGTTGGCGGCCCTTGCCGAGGACGAGCCATACCCCGCCTGGTCGCGGGACGGCTCGTCCGTCGCGGTGCTGGCCACCGGTGGTTTGTACCAGATTGAGATCGACGGATCAGCCCCACGCAAGATCGCCCCCGGCGCCTTCGGTGGGCATGTCGATTCTCGATAACAATCGCCGACTCCCCAACGTGAGGCCAGTTACATGCGCGGCGCCACAGGGTGGCGCCATTACCTGTCAGCGTCCAATCGTGATGCGGCGTGGTAATCGTTGTCACCATCCGCCGCCGGTACAGCGGCGATCTCACCACCTTTCAGCAACGCGCGACGCGATCACGAACGCGGTCGTCACCAATCCTCATCCGCTTCTCACCCTGTTCTCACCCGACAGGGCTGGTGATGCGGTATACGCTTGCTCGGGTCCGGGCGTTAGGCACACGGATGTGGCGCATTGCGCCCTCGCGATAAGAGAGCGGGGGTTGCCATGCAACCAGCGGCCGTACGGACCCCGCCACTCTCGAATACCGACTCCAGGAGTACCGAATTGAAGCGGCAACCAGAAACAACGCATGATGCAACCGCATTGTGCGGTGCGGGAAGATTCCGGCTGGGACTGTTCCTTGTATTCGTGGCAATGCTGGCGCCAATGCTCTCATCGTCATCGGTGTCACACGCGGCGGGACCGTCGGCGCTCACCTTCAATGGCTCCAGCAGTCATGTGCGGGTGAACGATGCGCCCGGGTTGCGCATCCCTGTCAACGTGACCGCCGAGGCTTGGGTCAAGCCCACCGCTGCCTCCGGCCACCGACACCTGCTTGGTAAGAACTACTGGGAGTTGTCGGTCGAGCCGCTGGGCACGGGCTTTCGGTTCATCTGGGAGTTCTCCAGCGGCGGCGTTTGGGTCCAGGCGATCTCCGGTCAACTGTCTCTCAACTCGTGGTATCACTTCGCCGGCACATACGACGGCAGTATCATGCGCCTGTTCGTGAATGGGGTGCAGGCCGCCGCCGTCAACACGACGGGCGCCATCGACCAGACTGCCAACCCGTTGCGCATCGGCACGGCCGATGCGTCAGGCGACTATTTCGCCGGCTCGATAGATGAAGTGCGTGTCTCCAATGTCGTGCGCTACACGGCCAACTTCTCCGCACCCACCGCCCCATTTGCAACCGACGCCAACACCAGAGGGTTGTGGCATCTGGACGAGGGCAGCGGCGCCACCACCGCCGACGCCTCGGGCAATGCGTACACCGGAACTCTGATCAGCAGCCCTGTGTGGACGGCGGCCACGCCTGTCGGCTCGACCGACACCGCGCCACCCGTGATCTCGGCGGTCACTGCTGACAGCATCCTCTCGGCGGCGGCAACGATTACCTGGACGACGGATGAGTCGTCAACCTCGCGGATCGAATATGGAACGACAACCGTGTATGGCTCGGCGACGCCACTTGACCCGTCGATGGTCACGAGTCACACCGTCAATATTGGCGGCCTGACCGCGAGCACACTCTACCATTACCGGGTCAAGAGTACAGATGCGGCCGGCAACGAGGCGACGTCAGCCGATGCGACTTTTACAACCACCGACGCGAGTGCGACCGCGGCGCTGGTGGGCGAGTGGTCGCCGGCGATGAACTGGCCGATGGTCGCGGTGCATCTGATTCAATTGTACACCGGCGACATCCTGATGTTCGACGCCTGGGAGACGCCTGCCGTTCCCCGGCTGTGGAACCCGACCACGGGCGCCTTCACGACAGTATCGGTCGGCTCCAACATTTTTTGTGCCGGACATGTGATGCTGCCCGATGGCCGCATCCTGGTGGTCGGCGGACATAACGGTGGCGAGGTCGGGATCAAAGACGCTGTCGTATTCGACCCGGCGACCGGCGGCTGGACACGCATGGCCGACATGGCGAACGCGCGGTGGTATCCGACCGCCACGAAGCTGGCAGATGGCCGGGTCGTGGCCCTCAGCGGCATGATCCGCTCGGGCGTGTGGGCCAACACACCCGAGGTGTTCAACGCGATTACCAGAACATGGTCATCGGTCCCCGTCTCGACGTCAGACGTGCGCGAGGGCGAGTACCCGATCAGCTTCCTGTTGCCGAACGGCAAGGTATTCGTGATCGCGCCGGAGTCCGGCATCACGCGCGTGCTGGACGTGGCGGGGGCGACCTACGGAACGGCAGGCCTGAACGCGCTGTCCTCGCGCTACGGCTCGGCGGCGATGTACCGGCCGGGCAAGGTGCTGTACACCGGCGGAGCCGCCAATTACGGTGACACGTCCGTGCGCACATCGTCGGTGGTAGACATGACCCAAGCGGCGCCTGCGTGGCGTCAGGTCGCGCCGATGGCCAGCGGGCGGTACATGCACAACCTGGTGATGCTGCCGGATGGCAAGGTGCTGGCGGTGGGCGGCGCCGCTACCGTCTCTCAGGAGACGGCGACTCCTGGCCCACGGGCGGCGGAGCTGTGGAACCCCTCAACTGAAACCTGGACCACGATGGCGGCGCAACGCGACCCGCGCATGTATCATTCCACGGCGTTGCTCATGCCCGATGGACGGATACTTTCCGCCGGCGGTGGCAGGTGGTCTACCGGGCGTGACTATTTCACTGCCGAATTCTACTCACCCCCTTACCTGTTTAAGGGTCCACGGCCGTCCGTGACAGATGCGCCGGCAACGGTCACGTATGGCGCGTCGTTCGCCGTGCAAACACCAGACGCGGCCACGATCTCCTCGGTCGCGCTAATTGATCTGGGATCGAATACCCACTCGATGGACATGGACCAGCGGTACGTACCCCTGGTCTTTACCGCCGGGGGCGGCGCCCTGTCCGTGCAAAGTCCGGCCGGCGGCGCGCTCGCCCCTCCCGGTTACTACATGCTATTCCTGGTCAACTCTACCGGCGTGCCGTCGATCGCGACGATCGTGCAGCTCGGAGGCTCAGCGGAGACGACGGCTCCGACAGTGGCGCTGACGGCCCCGGCGGTAGGTGCGACAGTCTCAGGGACCGTGACGCTGACGGCGGACGCCGCTGACAATGTGGGCGTGGCGAGCGTGCAGTTTCTGCTCGATGGCACACCCGTGGGCGCCGCCGACACCGCCGCGCCCTACAGCTACGCGTGGAACAGCGCGACCACACCGAACGGGACACACACGCTCAGCGCCCGCGCGACTGATGTCGCTGGCAACGCGGCCACCTCCACCGCGGTTTCCGTGACTGTTAGCAACGTGGATACGACCGCGCCGGTGATCAGCAGCGTGTTGTCCACGAACGTGCGGACGCGCGAGGGCACCGTGACGTGGACCACCGATGAGGCGGCGGATACGCAAGTAGAGTACGGGCTAACCACGGCGTACGGGTCTATCACGACCCTAAACGGGAGCCCTACCACGAGTCATTCCCAACTGATTCTCGGGTTAGACGCGGGCGTCATCTATCACTACCGCGTCAAGAGCCGCGACGCTGCCGGCAACCTCGCCAGCTCGGCCGACTTCACCTTTAGCACGGCCAGCGCGCTCGCACCGACGCTTAATCCACTCGTCACCAATACGACCGGCTGGAATCCAAGAGAAGTCACTGTCTACCTCAACGCGGCAGTCCAGTGGCGAAACGACAACACCTCAGTTTCCCATACCTCGACGAGCGACACCGGGGTGTGGGACTCGGGGGTGCTCGCGTCCGGGCAGAGCTTCACCTACACCTTCGCGACACCAGGCTACTATCACTATCACTGCTCCATCCATACCAGCACCATGGGCAGCATCTTCGTTCTCGATCAGCCGGCGCCGCCGGCTGACACGACGGCGCCGGTGATCACGGCAGTGGCGGCGACGGGGGTGAGTAGCACGGGGGCGACGGTGAGCTGGGCGACGAACGAGGCGGCGGACACGCGGGTGGAGTACGGCCTGACCACCGCGTATGGGTCCACCACCA
>JBBQJF010000259.1:0-7761 GCA_038325665.1 Dehalococcoidia bacterium
TGTTGATGCCACGAAACTCTGTCCAGTCTAACTGCTCCGTGATTGTGTCCTCTCATGAACGAGGAGCGAATTACTCTGACAAAACGCGAGCAGCAGCGGGCGATGGTGCTCACCCGCGTCGTGGCGGGCGAGTGGACCCAGGCGGAGGCGGCGATGAGCCTGGGACTGAGCGAGCGGCAGGTCCGGCGGTTGGTGCGGACCTATCAGACGGTGGGACCGGCGGCGCTTGCCCATGGGAACCGGGGCCGCGCTCCACGCCATGCCCTGTCCGACGCGACGCGGGACCGGGTGGTGGCTTTGGCACGGGAGAAGTACGTGGGATTGGGCGACCAGCACCTGACCGAGAAGTTGGCGGACGAGGAGCAATTGGTGCTGGGGCGGGAAACGGTGCGCCGCCTCCCGCGCGGCGCGGGGATCACCAGTCCCCGTAAGCGGCGGGCGCCGAAGCACCGCGGTCGCCGGGAGCGGATGCCGCAGGAGGGCATGGTGTTGCAGGCGGACGGGAGCCGCCACCAGTGGTTCGGTCCGGACGGGCCATATCTGACGCTGGTGGGCGGCATCGACGATGCCACCGGGACGGTGCCGTGGGCGGTGTTCCGCGCGCAGGAGGATGCCCACGGCTATATGCTATGGCGGGAACGAGTGGTGCAGACCCACGGCATTCCCCTGGCCCTGTACGTGGACCGCCACAGCATCCACGAGCGGCGGGCGCAGGATCCGCTCGTTCTCTCCGAGGAGATGACGGGTGGTCCACGGACCACGCAGTTCGGCCGGGTGCTGGCCGAACTGGGCATCACCCATATCCCCGCCCGCAGCCCGCAAGCCAAGGGCCGGGTCGAGCGGTTGTGGGGCACGTTCCAGGACCGGTTGGTGAGCGAACTCCGGCTGGCCGGGGCCACGACCATCGGCGAGGCGCAGCAGGTGCTGGAGGGCTTTCTGCTCGCGCCCGGCCGGCGGTTTGCCGTCCCACCGGCCCAACCCGGTGCCGTCTATCGTCCGGTGCCGGCCGATATGGTGCTGGCGCGGGTGATCTGCTTCAAATACCTGCGGGTAGTCGCCGCCGACAACACCGTGCAACTCGGTGAGCATCGGTTGCAACTGCTGCCGACGCGGGAGCGGGCAAGCCACGCGCGGGTCCAGGTCGAAATGCACGAGCGACTCGATGGCAGTGTGGCGGTGTACTATCGCGGCCAGTGTCTCGCCACTCAAGCGGCGCCACCGACCGCACCCCAACTCCGGGCGCGCAAGGCGCCCCGCCCGCCCGCGTCCCCCCTTCCCTCGCCACCCGCCGGTCCCGCCTCCGATGGCACCCCGGCCGCGACGAGGGCGGGACCGGCGGGTGGCGAGGGAAGCACACCATCCGCTCCCCTCCACCCCTGGCGCGCCTTCCCAGCCGTCGCATCCCGGACAAAGTCACGCGGCAGGTAACCGGACACAATCACGGAGCTTCAACAGGTCACGGAGACGGAGGAGCGAGCACAGCCAGGTACGGGTGACCCGGTGGGTCGCCCTGGTTGCCCGCGCGAATCGTCAAGAACTGAGCGGGTTGGCGTACTTGACACGATTGGTATCCTTGAGATAGTGGAGCCGTGTGACCGGTTGTCCCGCGCGCTGGCCGTGCTACAATGCCGGGCGATGTCTGACACCCCGTACTGGATCGCCTTCAACCGTGTTTCATCGATCGGCCGCATGCGCGTCGAGCGGCTGGAACGCTACTTCGGCCTGCTGGCCGAGGCGTGGGCGGCTGACCCTGCCGACCTCCGCGCCGCCGGCATGGACGACAAGGCGGTCCAGGCGATCGTCGCCGCGCGGGCGCGGATTGTCCCCGAACAGGAAGCCGAGCGGCTGGACCGGCTGGGAATCGTGGCCTGTACCTGGAACGACGCCTCGTACCCGGGGCGGCTCAGGGAAACGTACGACAAGCCGCCGGTACTGTATCTGAAGGGCGCGTTGACCGCCGACGATGATTACTGCGTCGCGGTGGTCGGCACGCGCAAGGCCAGCCCCTATGGCCGGCAGGCGACCGACCACCTGGTCGAAGGTCTCGTGGCCAGCCGCGTGACGGTGGTCAGCGGCCTGGCGCGCGGCATCGATTCCATCGCGCATCTCGCGGCATTGCGCTCCGGCGGACGAACCATCGCCGTGCTGCCGTGTCCCATTGACGAGGTCTATCCGGCACAGAATGCGCGTCTGGCCGAGTCGATCCTGGAACACGGCGCGCTACTGAGCGAGTATGCTCCGGGCACACGGATGGCGAAGGAGAGCTTTTGGCGGCGCAACCGCATCGTGGCAGGCATGACCCTGGGCACGGTCGTGGTCGAGGCAGGGCAGGAGAGTGGAGCGCTGCTGACCGCCAAGCTGGCGTTGGACGAAAACCGCGAGGTGTTCGCCGTGCCGGGCAGCATCTTCGCCCCGTACAGTCGGGGGACGAATGCCCTCATCAGCCGCTCCGGCGCCAAGCTGGTGACCAGCGCCGAGGACATCCTCGTTGAGCTGAACCTGATCGCGGCGCCGCAACAATTGGAGTTCCGCGCGGCGATTCCGGCGGACCCGACCGAGTCGGCGGTCTTGCCGTTGCTCGGCACGGAACCGCGACATATCGACGAAATCGAGCGACAAGCCGGATTGGGCATTGCCACGGTGGCAGCGACGCTTGCTATGCTGGAACTCAAGGGATATATCCGTCAGGTGGCGCCCATGACATACATTCGGGCACACTGAGGGCGGCGGCGATCGATAGCGGTCGCCAGAGGCAAGGTAATGGCAGACACACCAGAGAAGACGACGACCCCGCGGGCGCCTCGGACCCCGAAGGCAGCAGCCACCGCGGAGCGCGCGACGGCCGTGAAGGCGGCCGGGGCGAAAGCGCCGGCGAAGAAACCGGCCGCCCCGAGAAAGCCGGCCGCGACAAGTACCTCCCGCGCCCGCCCGACGGCGGCGGCGACGAAGGCCGCTCTTGCGCGCAAAGTCGCTCCGCAGACCGGCGCCCGCGGCACGGCAACTCGCGCCGCCAGCACCCGCGCCACGGCGACCCGCGTGGCCGCCACCACGACCGGCCGGCCCGCCCGCCCATCGACCAACGGCGCGACCCGCGCTCCTCGCGCGACTGGCGCCAGCGCGACACGAGGCGCGCGATCGACAACGGGCGGACGCGCCGGCGGATCGACCGGCGCGAGGAATCTCGTGATCGTGGAGTCGCCGACGAAGGCGCGGACACTGGCCGGCTTCCTCGGGCGCGAGTACGATGTGCGCGCCTCGGTGGGACACGTCCGCGACCTGCCCAAGTCGAAGCTGGGTGTGGACGTGGATCACGGCTTCGCCCCACAGTACGTTGTGCCGAAAGAGAAGGCCGAGGTCGTCAAGCAACTGCAGTCGGCGGCGAAGAAGGCGGACGTGATTTACCTCGCCACCGACCCCGACCGCGAGGGCGAGGCGATCTCGTGGCATCTGGTTGAGGCGATGGGATTGCAAAACCGGCAACTCCACCGGGTCGAGTTCCACGAGATCACGCGCGACGCGATCCGCGAGGCATTTGACCACCCGCGCGAGATGGACGCCAACCTCGTGGACGCACAGCAAGCGCGGCGCGTGCTCGACCGGCTGGTGGGCTACAAGATATCGCCGCTGCTGTGGCACAAGGTGCGGCGCGGACTCTCGGCCGGGCGCGTGCAGAGCGTCGCGCTGCGCATGATCGTTGAGCGCGAGCGCGAGGTGCTCAACTTCCAGGCGCGCGAGTACTGGACCATCGACGCCGACCTGCTCAAAGAGACAGCCTCGGAGCAACCCTTCCGCGCCCGGTTGCTCGGATATGCCGGCGACCGCAAGCGCGAGTTGGAAATCGCGAGCGCCGAGGTCGCCGAGGGCCTACGCGCGCTGCTGGAGACGGCGGCCTATCGCGTCGCGGAGGTGCGTCAACGCAGTCAGAACCGCCGGCCCTCGCCGCCGTTCACGACCAGCACGCTCCAGCAAGAGGCGTCGCGCCGGCTCGGCTTCTCCGCCAAGCGGACCATGGCGATCGCGCAGCAACTCTATGAGGGCCGTGAACTGGGCGCCGAGGGATCCGTCGGTCTGATCACCTACATGCGTACCGACTCGACAAACGTCGGCGCCCAGGCGGTGGAAGCGACGCGCGCACTGATCGCGGACCGCTACGGTCGCGACTTCGTGCCGGCCGCGCCCCGCGTGTACAGTAAGAAGGCGAAGGGCGCACAAGAGGCACATGAGGCGATCCGCCCAACCGACGTGATCCGCGAGCCGGAACGGGTGCGACGCTACCTCACGCCCGACCAGGTTAAGCTCTATACCTTGATCTGGCAGCGAATGGTCGCCAGCCAGATGGCGGACGCGGTGCTCGACCTGACATCAGTGGATGTCGAGGCGAAGCCAGGCGCCGCGCCGGTGAATGCCGGGGCCAACGGCATCGCGCCGCCGGACGGCGGCGGCCCGAGCCGGAACGATACATACCTGTTGCGGGCATCGGCCAGCCGTGTGCGCTTCGCCGGCTTCCGCGCGATCTACTTCGAGTCCCGCGATGACGGTCAGGATGAGGACGCGGATACGCGAACCCTACCCGAGCTGACGGCGGACGACCTGCTCAAGCTGCTTGATTTGCTACCGGAGCAACACTTCACCGAGCCACCGCCGCGCTTCACCGAGGCGAGCCTGGTCAAGGCACTGGAGGAGAATGGCATCGGCCGGCCCAGCACCTACGCGCCGATCATGTCTACCCTTCAAGATCGGGAGTATGTCGAGCGGATTGGGCGGCAACTGCGACCGCTGGAGTTGGGTATCTTGGTCAGCGACCTGCTCACCGAGCACTTTGGCGACTTTGTCGATGTCGGCTTCACGGCCGAAATGGAGGGCGAACTCGACGATATCGCATCGGGAGAGCGCCGGTGGCAGCCGGTGGTCGAGCACTTCTACGGGCCGCTGGCCGAGGCGCTCACGAAGGCAGCGCTCTCGCCGGCGCTACACGAGGCGACCGACGAAAAGTGCCACGAGTGCGAATCGCCGATGGTGATCCGCTGGGGCCGGTTCGGGAAGTTCCTCGCCTGCTCGCGCTACCCCGAGTGCAAAGGCAGCCGTCCTCTTGAGAGCGCGGAGGAACAGCAGGCGGCCACGGACGAGAAGTGCCCGGAGTGCGGCGATGCCATGAAGGTGAAGATGGGCCGCTTCGGCCGCTTCCTCGCCTGCGTCCGCTACCCCGAATGCAAGGGCAGTAAGCCATTCCTCAACAAGATCGGCATCGACTGCCCCGACTGCGGCGGCAGTGTTGTCGAGCGGCGCTCGCGCGGCCGCGGCCGTACATTCTACGGCTGCTCCAACTACCCGACCTGCAGCTTCACCTCGTGGGCGCGACCCCTGCCCGAGCCGTGTCCGTCGTGCGGCTATCTGGCCGTGCTCGATGGACAAACCGGCGTAAAATGCATTCGTTGCTCGTGGCGCGGTGACCGCGAGCTGGCAGAGGCCACGGCGTGAGAGGTCTTAGGTCACAGGTCACAGGGCACAGGGAGGGACCGTCCGCCCTCGTGCCGCATGCTTGCTGCCAAGGAGCCGCGCGGCGAGAGGATCAGCCGCCGGGTGCAGACGATCGCGTCCCCCCTGTGACCTGTGACCTATGCCCTATGCCCCTCCTCGAGGCATATCTGTTGCGGCTGAAGGCCGAGCGCAACCTGTCGGCGCTGACGCTGCGAAATTACCGCACCGACCTTGAGCACTTTCTGGTGTGGCTCGCCCGTGAACAGATCGAACCGCCGGCGCTTGACCGGCGAACGTTCCGGCGCTACCTGGCGGGACTCGACGCGGGCGGTATGGCGCGGGCGAGTGTGGCGCGCAAGGTCAGCACGATCCACACGTTCTACCGGCGGCTGTCGCGGGACGGCGTGCTCGACTCCGACCCGTTGCACGGAGTCCGCCCGCCGAAGCAGGACCGGCGGCTGCCCAAGGTCATGGCCAGCGAACAGGTGAACAGTCTGCTTGAAGCACCGGCGGGCGACGACCCGGCGGCGCTCCGCAATCGCGCAATCCTCGAGTTGCTCTACGCCACGGGTGTACGCGTGAGCGAGCTGACGGGGCTGGACACCGGCGATGTCGACTTCGCCGAGGATACGCTGCGCGTGACCGGCAAAGGCAACAAGCAACGGATCGTCGTGTTCGGAGTTCCGGCCGAGCGGGCGCTGCGCGCCTATTTGCGCGACGGCCGCCCGAAGCTGGCACGCGGGCGGGCCGAGGCGGCGCTGCTGCTCAACCGCGATGGGGGCAGGCTGTCGGTGCGCGCGGTGCAACTGCTGGTACGTGAGGCGGGTATCGCCGCCGGTATCGAGACCCGCACCCATCCGCACCTGTTGCGACACACATTCGCCACGCATCTGCTCGACGGCGGCGCCGATGTGCGCGTGGTGCAGGAGATTCTCGGCCACTCCAAGAGTACGACCACCCAGATTTACACCCACGTCACCGAGGAACGCCAGCGCCATGTCTACACCGAGGCGTTCTACAACACATGGCGTCCGCGACGAGCCAAGCCCACGGCGGGGGGAGACGACCCAACCCCCCGGCGCCCTTCGCGTGCGGGACAGGGGGAGAACGGCGAGCGCGATGGCAGCCCTCACGATCAGGAGTAGGTTTGAGAGCCCGGCTCCAAGCGCCGCCTGCACTGTTGCCCTCCGCTCCGGCGCCCTCGAGTCGGAGCGGCGCACGGGTCCACTACCCAAGGATCTCCTCAACGCCGATCGCAATGTCCGGCAAAGCGACCGGCGTCAGCGCGTCGCCGCGGACGTGGATCGTGTGCGTCGCATACCCACCCGCGGCCGGGTCACGGTAGACCTCGATCTGCTCATCCAGCAGGTTCACGATCCAGACCTCGACGATGCCGGCAGCGGCGTAGCGCGGCAGCTTCGTCAGCCGGTCGTAGTTAAGCGAGGTGTCAGCGATCTCCACGAGCAGGAGCACATCCTCCGGCCGCGCCTTGCCTGTCTCGTAGAAATCGGCGCGCGGTCGGAGTAGCGCGATGTCAGGCTCCGGCTCCGCGTAGTCAGAGAGGCGGATCGGGTTCTGCACACTGACGACGGCTCGGCCTCCCAATCGCTGGCCGAATAGGAAGTTGGCGCGGTTGACCTTGCCGATGTGGCCATCCCCGATCGGACACATCTCGTACAGCTCCCCGTCGAGCAGTTCCACCCGCTCGTCCTGAAGGAAGATACCAGCATCGCCCATGCGGTGGTACTCGTCCACCGTCAACCTGCGCTTCGGCAATGCGTATACGGCCGCCATGATATGGCCTCCTGCCCTTCTCCCTGGCTGATGCAGATCTCGGTGCTGCACGGCGACATCGGACCTCTCGTCCCGCGGTGCTCACACCTCGACAATAGCGACACGCCGTGCTGACTCACAAGTCTCGCCGCCCGCGGCCGTTGATCGGCGGCTGGCAACCATCCGTC
Source organism: Dehalococcoidia bacterium (assembly GCA_038325665.1). Classification (GTDB taxonomy): domain Bacteria; phylum Chloroflexota; class Dehalococcoidia; order CAUJGQ01; family CAUJGQ01; genus CAUJGQ01. Next base: position 7,440 of record JBBQJF010000259.1, read on the forward strand.
TAGGCTCGGGTATGATCGGGGCTGCCGCGGGACCAAGCGGGGCGATGACATCATCCCCAACCCATGCGCCGTACGCCTTTCTTAGCTGTTCCAGCGCCGGCCGCGACCCCGCGCCGCCACGATGCCGAGGGCGGTCATTCCCAATATCCTGTATCCTCTCTTCACGATGCGCATCCTCCTGATCAACGGCCCAAACCTGAATACGCTCGGCACGCGCCAGCCAGGCATCTATGGCAGCATGACGCTGCCCCAAATCGAGGCGGCCGTGTCCGAACGCGCGGGCGAATTCGGCGTCGAGGTGCGCGCTTTTCAGTCCAACCAC
>JBBQJF010000260.1:0-7741 GCA_038325665.1 Dehalococcoidia bacterium
TTTCCCGGCGAACAACCCCCCGCCTGGTTGGTTCCGGGCGCATCTATACCGTGGTGGTTTACCCGCTGTGAGCCCCGTGCTCCCCCGGCGGGGGGGCATGCTACCACGACCGCCGGGCGCGTATCGCCGTCACGCTCGCCAAACGCGTATCCCACTTCCCTGCCACGTAACGGCAAGCTAGCATTGATCCTATGACAGCATCCTCCCGCCCGATACGGGGATACATCGTGGTTGCTGGCCTGCTGCTTGCGATGACGCTCGCGCTGGGCGCGTATGCGTGGCGCGCGGACTCCTCACGGTGGGAGGTGGGGATGGTGCGCGCGCTCCAGGGGTCACCGTTGCCTGGACTTCATCAAGTGTCCACCTGGCTCGCCATTGCTGGCCACGGGGCGCCCTGGATTGGCATCGTGACGGTCCTGGCGGGGGGATTGTTGGTGGTCGGCGGCCCCCGGCTGGTCCTCATGCTCGCTATGACCGCGACGATGCAAGATGTCGGCGCCATGATTAAGTTGCTGGTCGAGCGGGCGCGTCCGTCGGGCGGCTCGGTCGAGGTGTGGCGACAGGTGAGCAGCTACAGCTTCCCCTCCGGTCACACCCTCGGCGCGACTCTCGTGTTCGGGTTCCTATTTTTCGCCGTGGCGCGCTGCAATCTGCCGGTCGCGGGCAAGTGGATGGTGCGCGTCGTGTGCGTCACCTGGATCGGCTTGATGGGTGTCTCGCGAGTGGAGGTCGGCGCGCACTGGCCCACGGATGTGCTCGCCGCCTATCTCGTCGGCGCGCTGCTCCTGCTGCCGGTGGTCTACGTGCTGCGGCACACGCCGCACGGCGCACCGGGGCGGTCGCTGGCCGGCTGATGTCGGGCGGCTATCGCGACAGTTCCTAACCCCCGACCCCCGTCACCCCGGCGCGTCGCGGTAGGCGCGCGAAGGACGGGGGCCGCCCACTCCCTTCCCTCGCTTGTTAGCGGGCGATGAACCCTCCATCGACCACCAGCTCGGCGCCGGTGATGAACGATGCCTCGTCCGATGCCAGGAATAGGACCGCGTGCGCGACCTCGATTGGCTCACCGAGACGGCGCAACGGGGTCGTACCGATCACTTGTTGGTTCTGGGAGGCGTCGCGCGGGCGCGATGTGCGCATCGGTGGCAAGAAGCCCGGATGGACAGAGTTCACGCGGATGTTGTCGGGGCCGTACTGGACCGCGATCGCCTTGGTGAAAATGCGAACCGCTCCCTTGGAGGCATGATAGGCCGGGTGCCCGGACTCTCCGCCGACGAACCCCATGATCGATGAGATGTTGACGATGGCTCCCCCTCCGACGGCGCGCATAGCCGGAATGGCGTACTTCGTGCCAAGAAAGACACCGGTGGCGTTGACATCCATGATCCGCTGCCAGCCCGCGCTATCGAGCGGATCCTCGACCGATGTGCTGCTCACCCCGGCGTTGTTGACCAAGATATCGAGCTTCCCGAACCGTCCGACCGCCGCGTCTATCGCGTGTTTCCATTCCTCTTCCCGCGTCACATCTGTCCGCACGAACAGCGCCTCGCCGCCGGCGGCGTTGATACCGGCTTCCACCTGTTTACCCTCGTCTTCGAGCACGTCCGCGATCACCACGCGGGCGCCCTCGCGGGCGAACAGGCGGGCTTCCTCCGCGCCCATACCATTTGCCCCACCGCTAATCAGGGCGACCTTCCCTGCCAACCGCATCGTCGGTCCCTTTCACTTCTCCGCGACCGGAATCCGTCAGCCGGCCGTATCGCGGATGCACGCAGAGTAGCGCCGAACAGCCGTCCGCGCTAACGTGTCCACCAGCCCACGGGCATTCATCGTCCGGCCACCATCCGCCAGCAACAGCGGAAGGATATCCGCGCTCTCGATCTGACAATGCGCGACGTGGCCCTGGATGGCCACTACCCGGACGCGCACTGGAGGAATGGCATATGGCCGCGGGCAATAGCAAGGTGCTTATCGTGGGGGGCGGGATCGGTGGACTCGTCACCGCCCTGGCGCTTCGGCTACGCGGCATCGATTTCCTGCTGCTCGAACAGGCGGACGCGTTTCGCGCCGTCGGCGCTGGCATTCAGCTCAGCCCGAACGCGACGCGGGTGCTGCGTGCGCTCGGTTTGGGCGATGCTCTCGCGCGGGTCGCGGTCTACCCGCGAGGGCTGGATGTGCGTTCCTGGGATAGCGGCGAGCAACTCCTGTGGACCCCACTGGGACAGCAGGCCGAGGCTCACTTCGGCGCACCCTACTACCACATCCACCGCGCCGATCTGCTTGATGTTCTGGTCGCGGCGGTCGGGAACAGCCTTATCCGTCTCCGCACCCCGGTGCGGACGTTTGGGCAGGACAGCAACGCCGTGACGGTTACCCTCGCGGACGGCGAGGTGATCACTGGCGACCTGCTGATCGGCGCCGATGGCATCCACTCGACGGTGCGCGCCCAATTGTTTGGATCAGACCAACCTCGGTTTTCAGGCAGTGTGGCGTGGCGAGGCTTGGTCTCTGCCGAGCGGCTGGCGCATCTGCCGCTTGATCGTGTGACCGGCGCCTGGTGGGGGCCGAACCGGAGCATGGTTCACTACTTCGTGTCGGAAGGGCGCACGTTGAATTGGATCGGTATCAGTCGCTCATCCGGGGCGAGCCGGGAGTCGTGGCTGGCGGAGGGCCGAGTCGACGAAGTGATGGACGAGTATCGCGGGTGGCATCCCACGATTCGCGCGATCATCGAGGCGACGCCGCGGGTGCTGAAGCAGGCGTTGTACGACCGGGAGCCGCTGACAGCGTGGACGCGGGGACGGGTGGCGCTGCTCGGCGACGCCGCCCACGCGATGATGCCGTTTCACGCCCAGGGCGCGGCGCAGAGCATCGAGGATGCCTATATCCTCGCCGCCTGCCTCGATCAGCAACGGTCGAAGCCGGTGGCGGCGCTCGAACGCTACGTCGAGCTGCGGCAGCCGCGCGCCGCCTGGGCGCAACAGTTCTCCCGCGACGCGGAGGAACTCAACCATATGGCCGACCCGGTGAGGGTCGCGCGTCGCAACGCCCGCCTGCGCGAGAACCAGGGGACGTACCCGGCAGGATTTCCACCGGGGCAGGAGCGGCTGTATGGCTACGATGGAGTGAATGCCGTGGGCGCCGCGACGCGGTGACAGGCGGTGGGACAGCCGCGGCTGCATGGCTGGCGCGGACATGACGAAATCCCCTGGCCGCGCCGGGGATAGTGCAGATTCAGACGTCTCGTTCGGTTCCGCGGGTCGTGTCCGCATCCACGCCGGCGGGGCCGAGGGCGTCCGATCAGGTCGCCCCGTCAGGCGCGCTCCGTCCTCCGGTGGGGGCGACCCGATGGGTCGCCCTCGGCCTCAGGACAAAGCAGCCTCTGGTCTGTAGACACGTTAAGCAGCCAGGCGCTCGGTGGTCGCGCTGAGCACCGTCGCCGCGCCGCGATGCACCACCATCAGCCCGCCCCGGCCCGCGGGCCGTAGCCGCAAGGTGCGCGCATCCGCGCGGATGACCACGCCATCGATCACCTGCCCATCCGGTAGCTGGAGACGCACCGACTGCCCGACCTCGGTACCCGCTGAATCGAATCCCCGTGTGCTGATCGTGCGGCTCATTTTGGTTCCCCCATGCACCGTGTGGTCGTCTTGGCCTGGCCGCTACCCACGAGGAGGGCGGGCGAAGCAGCATTGCTCTCCGTATTAGCATGGGGCGCGGAGTACTGAAACGTAGCGTGCGGAGGTCGTGTAATCAGACGCACGATGGGAGCGGTTCTGCCGTCCCACGGGACGGGACGAACCGGGACGTTTGGCGGGGTCCCCGGCCGCGGGCGTACCACCGCGGCCCAGGGAAATGCGATGGGCGTAATCACGCCCACGGCACGGCGCCGTCCCAGCGGTCGTAGGCGCAGACCTGTTCCAGCGGCTTGCGCGTGGTCGGCCCGAAGCGGCCGCGTGGGTAGCCAAGTGGCAGACAGTACACGAGTTGCGCGGTCTCGGGGATGCCGACAAGCTCGCGCACGCGGTCGTCGACCACCGCGTGCAAGGTGGTGATGGTGCCGCCGATGCCGAGCGCCCGCGCGGCAAGCAACAGATTCTGCACGGAGGGAATCACCGACCCCATCGCCCCGGCGCCGTGGGCGGTGGCGCAGACCAGCACGACCACCGGCGCGGTGCCAAACTCGTCCGCGAGCCGCATTGCCGCGCGGGCAACATGATCATCGGGTCGGATGTCTTGCGGACCGTGGATTCCCTGATCTTTGCGCTTCGCCCACCACGCCTCGCGGTACAGCGCCGCGAATTGCGCCCGCGCGTCGGGGTCGCGCAGCACGATGAATCGCCACGGCTGCGCGTTGCCGCCGTTCGGCGCGTGGATCGCGGCCTTCAAGATCGTCTGTACATCTGCATCGGGAATTGGGTCCGGTTTGAACCGCCGGATCGCGCGGAGCGAGAACATTGCATCGCCCAGCGGCATCGTGAGCCGGTCGGTCGCGGTCGACGTCGTGGTCGTCATCGTGGTCTCCTTCCACTCGCCCCCCGCCCGCGCGTCCGATCCGGCCGTGCTACGGAGCGTGAAGGCTGCTCGGGTGCGACGCGCGCCTGCCCTGGGTTCGTCACGGAATCGCTGTCTCACCGCGAGCCATGAACCGAGTTCAGTCGCGTCACCCGCGTCCCACGCCGGCAGTTGTTTGCGCGTCCGTCCGGCTCATGGTCGCCGGCCTCGCCCCGGCGCACGCTTGCTCGGCGGACGGGACGGCCCGCCGCTGGATGGGCCGGAGCGGCGCGGTGGGCCGGACGGACGCGCCCGCGCCGTCCCGTGTGCCCCGCCGTTAGGGGAGGCAGACGGTCCCCGTGCTGGTCGCGCGCCCGCCGTTGGAGGTGCGAAGCCTCGACCGGTGGGCGGGCCTGATCCTATCCCCGTGTTCGGCGGCCCGCCGCGGCCGGCTCGTCCTCCGCCGCGCGGCGCTCCGCCGGCGCGTGGGGCGGCCGGCGCCGGTCGCCGCCCTCCAGCGGGGAAGGGACGGCCCGAGGGCCTGGCCCCGGGGGTGCCGGGCCACCACTCTCGCTGTCGCTCACCGGGTGGCCCCGACTGTCCCGCGGCTGCCGGCGGCCCCGGCGCGGCGCGGTCTTGTCTCCGTGCCGGATCGCCTACCGGCCGGCGGGGGCGGGTGTCGTGTACAAGCTCCCGTGCCGGCGGTCTGCCCGGTCGCGCCGGTGGTCCCGAGGGTCGTGTCTGCCGCGGGCCGCTCGATGGTGCGCCTCGCCGCACGCCCGCCGCCGGCCGGCGCGCATCTCCGGGCGTCCAACGGGGTGCGCCGTTCCCCCGGCCACCCGTGGAGCGGGCCGGTGATCCCGGACGCGCGACCGGACCCGGCGGGCGCGGCGACCCGGCGCGTGGCCGGGGCGCCGCGCGCGAGGGCAGTGGTGATGGTCCCGTGCGCGGGCGTGGACCCGCGGGGGGTCTACCGATTGGGGTGAAATTCTCACCACTCCGTGATGATGGTTCCGTGCGCGGGCGCGGACCCGCGGACGTCGCTCGCGGCGGGCGTGGGGGTCCGGTGCGCGACGGCGGCCGGTCATCACGCGGTCCGCGCGGGCGTTCGCGCGGCCCACCCGTCGGGCGCGACCCGGCGCGCATCGGTGGAGCGCCGGACGATGTGCGCGGGTGGCCGGACTCGCCCCGAGCGGGTTGGCCGGGACGATCGGCGGGACGTGGTGGGGCGCTATCGCGCGGGCCGCGTGACGGGTGATGGTCCGGCGTCTCCGCCCCGCCGTCCCGCGTGGCAACCACGATCGGTCCGCCGTCGAGGCCGCTGGCGCGTCGCAACCGCGTGACCTCGGCCGGGGTTAGCGGCCGTATCGCTCCCGGCTTGAGGTTGCCGAGCGAGAGCGGACCCATCCGCACCCGGATCAGGCGCAATACGTCGAACCCGACGCCGGCGCACATCTCGCGGATCTGCCGCTTGCGTCCCTCGTATAACACGAAGCGTAGCCAGACCGTCGTTGTCGCGTCTCCGCTATCGTCCTGGTCACGCGGCCAGCGGCGGTCCCGATTGGCTGCTGCCTGGTCGCGCCATACTCCGCGCTGCGGTGGGCGGCGTTCACCGCCGGTTTGCTCGAACCGGCCACCGGGACGGAACGGCGGACCATCTGGTGCACGGAATCCGCGCTGACCGCCGCCGGCCTCGGGCACATCGCGCGCATCCATCCGGCCGGCAAACGGCGGCGGCGTCCCCGGTTCGACCTCGGCAGGGGCGGTCTGAGCGCCGTCCACGGGCACACCCTCGCGTAGGCGACGCAGCGCTGCCTCGGTGATATGCCCCTGCACGAGGACGGCGTACTCCTTGGCAACGTGGTGCGAGGGATGCAGAAGACGCTCGGTCAGCTCGCCATCGTCGGTCAATAGCAGCAGTCCTTCGCTCTCGCGGTCGAGCCTGCCCGCCGGGAACACGCGCGGCGCACCGGCCGGCAGCAGTTCCATCACCGTTTGCCGCGCGTGTGGGTCGGCCACCGTCGAAGTGTAACCGGCCGGCTTATGCAGCAGATAATACGCATGCGTGTCGGGGCGCTGAATCGCACGACCGTCCACCCGCACATCGTCCCGCTCCAAGTCGGCGCGGGCGCCAAGTTCGGTCATCTCCCGGCCGTTTACCGTCACGCGGCCGGCAAGGATCAACGCCTCGGCCGCACGTCGCGAGGCAACACCGGCGGCGGCGATCAGTTTTTGTAGTCGTTCTTCCACGGTTGTTTTACTCAGCTTTCGTCGTATCCTGGCGGGCGGCGAACGCCGCCGAATTCTTGCTCCATCCGCGTGGCAACGCGGAAAGTCGTACCGTCGTTCGCGTGGGGCACGGCCAGCCGGAGGCCGACCGGCAGCCGCCGGCGACACCTGAATGTCGCGACCAGATCGAGGGCTATGGGCGGCTGATGCGCCGGTACCAGTAGACCTCGGTGACCTCCAAACGCCCGGTGCGACGCGCCGGCGCGTCTGACGGCGTGACGGCGCGCGACACCGGCAGGGAGCGTGGCGCGGCCGCCTCGCCGATGATGCCGCGCATCGCCCGCCGCGCGACGAATCGCACCAGCGCCCCGGCCGCCACCGCCGCCGCTCCGGTCGCCAGCGGACGCGCCGCCCCTGTCAGCAGCGCGGGCGGCGATGGGCCAACCCGCACGACCGTGGCACGGCTCTGCACCGGTGTCATGCCCAGCACACGCACCGGCGCACCACAATTGCGACAATAGTTGTCATTCGTGTCCAGATCGATGTCGCAGGTAAGGCAGCGCATAGAGATTAACCTCCCCGCAGGGCATGCTTCGCCGCAGTATAGCAGAGCGCGGCGCTCCGCCGGCATGACTATTCAGGCGATCCCCACGCGCCGGGCTTTATCGCCCGCGCGTGCCGTCGCCCAACCGACCACGGGAGCGTACCCGCGATTCGTGCCGGGGACACATGGCTCGTGAGCGCTTCAAATAGGGGCCGCTTACCCCCCGGCGCTGCCGGAGCAGGCGGGCGGGAGATGGGGGAGAACGTTTCACTCCTCGACGCCGCCCGCGGGGGCATGGCGTATTCCGGTAGATAGTTGCTTCGCTGTCGCCGCGTCGACTTCGGCGCTCAGGTCCAGCCCCGTGATGGTCCGTCCCTCCGAGTCCGACACGCGGTCCGGGAACAGGCGGAGTTCACGGTTCGCCACCGCGGCGAGCGTGCGCACGACGAGCGGAATTTCTCGTGCCGCGCCGTG
>JBBQJF010000261.1:0-7722 GCA_038325665.1 Dehalococcoidia bacterium
GAAGCACAGGTCCAGCACCTGCTGGTTTAGCCCGATTGCCTCGAAAATCTGCGCCGCGTGGTAACCGGTGATCGTCGAAATGCCCATCTTCGAGCAGATCTTGAGCAGGCCCGCATCGACCGACACCTCGTAATTGCGGAATGCACGCTCTCGAATTAGGCGCGCGAACGAGCCGTCTTCCCGCGCCAGTTCGAGCGGCGATGCGGGCGCGCCCGACGCCACACCATTGGTATCGCCGGCATCCGCATCGGCGTCACGATGTCGGGTGGCGCTGTCCTCGATCTGGCGGGCGACCGCGGCGGCGGCATCGGCCAGCTCGCTCTTGTCGAGGCGTGGGGCGCTCGCTGTCTCGTCCGCCAAGTGTCCCAGAGTGGCGAACGCCAAGTAGGGGTTAACCGCGCTCGCGCCGAAGCCAATCAGGCAGGCGAGTTGGTGTACGTCGCGCGCCTCGGCGGTTTCGGCGATGATGCTCGCGCGCAGCCGCCGGCCCCGCGCGATCAGGTGGTGATGAACCGCCCCCACCGCGAGCAACATCGGCACCGGCGCACGACTCGCGTCGACGCCGCGGTCGCTGAGGATGAGCATCGTCGAACCTTGGTCGACGGCCCGCACCGCCTCGTCACAAATGCGGTGGAGCGCTGCCTCCATGCCGTCCGGCCCGGCCGACACGTCGAACAGACATTGAATCGTGAAGGCGTGGAAGGCCGGTTCGGCGATGCGTCGCAGCGCGTCCAGCTCTTCATTGATCATCAACGGACTGGTGAGGTGGACGAGCCGCGCGTGCGCCTCGGTTTCATCGAGCACCGAGCGCCGCCGGCCCAGATACGTGTCGAGCGACATGACCAGCTCTTCACGGATCGGATCGATCGGCGGGTTGGTAACCTGGGCGAACTTCTGCTTCAAGTAGGCATACGGCAGCCGCGGCGTCGCCGAGAGCACCGCCAGCGCCGTGTCATCGCCCATCGATCCGACCGGCTCTTTGCCGTCGTTCGCCATTGGCTTGAGCACGAACGACAGTTCCTCCTGTGTGTAGGCGAAGACCACCTGCTGGCGCAAAACGTCGAGCGAGTCCGGGGGCAGACCGGTGCCCGGGCGGGTGGCGAGATAATCGTCCAGGTGCACACGCTGGCGCTTGATCCAGGAGCCATACGGCTTGCGCACCGCGATCTCGTCCTTGATCTCGTCGTTGTGCATCAGTTCCTTGCGCGCCGTGTCCACCGCGATCATCTGACCAGGGCCGAGCCGCCCCTTCTCGAGTACGTTCGCCGGATCGAGTTCGACCATGCCCACCTCGGAGCCTGCGACCACCAGGCCATCACGCATGATGACATAACGTGACGGCCGCAGGCCGTTGCGATCCAGGCAGGAGCCGACGGTGATGCCGTCGGTGAACGAGAGCGCGGCGGGTCCGTCCCAGGGTTCAGTCAGGCAGGCGTGGTATTCGTAGAAAGCGCGCCGTTGTGGTGGCATGTTCGGCATGTTCTCCCATGCCTCGGGCTGCAACATCATGAAGGCGTGGCGGATGTCGCGCCCGGAGAGCGTGACCGCCTCGACCATGTTGTCGAGCGACGCCGAGTCGGACACGCCGGCTTCCTGCTGGCACAACGGCAACAACTCGCGCACCCGATCGCCCCACACCGATGCGCTTAGCTCGGACTCGCGCGCCAGTGACCAGTTGCGGTTGCCCGCCACGGTGTTGATCTCGCCGTTATGCGCAAGGGTCCGAAACGGCTGGGCCATCTCCCACGACGGCATGGTGTTTGTTGAATAGCGCTGGTGAAAGAGTGCGAGCGCGGTCGTGTACGCCGGATCCTGCAAGTCCAGATAGAACGCCGGCAACTGATGCGCGACCAGCAAACCCTTATAGACGATGGTCCGGTGCGAGAACGAGGGCACGTACAAATGCAGGTCCATCGTCAGCGCGCGGCGCTCAATCTGCTTACGCGCGACGAGCAGCGTCCGTTCGAATTCGTCGTCATCGTTCCCATGCGGCCGGCCGATCAGCACCTGCTCGATCCGTGGCCGGCTGCGCGCCGCGACTGGGCCGAGCACCGATTCGTCGACCGGCGCCACCCGCCACCCGAGCACCCGCAGACCACAGCCTCTCGCGGCTTCCTCGACAATGGCCCGGGCGACTGCCTGAGCATTCGCGTCGTCGCCGGGCAAGAACATCATACCCACCGCGAGGTCCTCGGGCCGGTCGACTCGTATGCCAAGCCGCGCGAGGTCGGGTGCGAACATGGCATGGGGCAATTGGGTGAGGACACCCGCGCCGTCGCCGGTGCGCTGGTCGATCAGAGCGCCGCGATGCGTGAGGTGGTGCACGCATCGCAACGCTGTCTGCAACACCGCGTGCTCGCGCCGTCCATCGATACGCGCCACGAAACCGACGCCGCACGAATCGTGTTCGTGCGACGGCGAATACAGCGTCGGTCGTGCGGCCGGCGCTCGGTGTGGAGTAGGAAGTACCGGCTCTGGAGCGTACTGATGGGTCATGATGGCTATCCTTCATGCCTACGCACCGACTGACTTGGCTCGGACAATAGAAATAGCCCCTGCGATCTCAGCGTCCCGCGCCGAGGTCCGGGGTTGGGAGCGTTCACCGACGTGGATTCATGACCGGGGTGATGATGATGACGCGTGCCCGCATGGGTACGACGTGTGACGTAACAGTAGTGAAATGCTGCCCCGGCGTCAACGGGTTTAGCCAGAAATCGATGTGATTTCGCGGGTTGGTGTGATGTTCGCCTGATGCTACTGCTCGGCGGGGTGGCCTTTCCTGACGGCACGCCCGCGAACGCTCCGCGAGAGCGGAATGGATGTCCGCTACCGATCGAGCAGCGCCGCGAGCGCTCCCCGCGCCGTGGAGAAGCCGGGTTGCGACGGCACCACGATAGCGCCGCCGAAGGCGCCGGCGACCCCCTGGACCGCCCGTGGGATACCCGGCCAGTCGAGCAGGTGGCCGGTGAGCACGACCATGTCATACCCCTGCGCGCGCGCCGCCATCAACCCCAGCCGGCCAAGCGCCTGGCCCGTGAGTTCGAGCAGGCCGGCGGCGATGTCTTCCGGCCGCGTGATGGCCTTATCGTCACCGCGGGCGACCCGGCCGAAGTGGGATGCCGTCATCTCGGCCGGAACGATTCCCACGCGACCTCCGGCGATATCGCCGACGCTCAAGTCCACCGCCCGCGCATCGCCCATCGCGGCCAGATCTCCCACGCGCGCCGGGTCGGTGGTTCCAAGCAGCAGCCGGGCCAGCCCCAGCACGGTACCGCCGCCGATCGCGGTGCCCCCCATATGCCGGAAGCCGTCCGGCCCCGCGCCCACGAACGCCGTGCCGGTGCCCATGCTCACTACCAGCGCCCGCGCCACATTGGCGCTGATCAACCCGCCGCGGCCAATCGCCACCGGTTCGTCGACGTGCACGATTCGCTCACGTACCTCCGGATCATGCTCCGCCAGCGCCCCAGACAGAGCGCGGTGCCGGCCACCGGTGAGAGCGATCGCGGACAGGTCGCGCGGCTCCACGCCCGCGGCTGCTAGCAGTCCGGCTAGACCCTTGTCGGACGATGTCCACGGCAGCGTGACGGCCCGTGTGATAGCGCCGCCCGGATCAGCCACCACCACATCGATGTTCGTCCCGCCCAGGTCAAGTGCGGCAAGCACCGTCACCACCTCTGCTGGATACACCCACGCCGTGCCTACCGCGTGGTTGAGGCAATCGCTCGTGATCCCTGGTCGATCGGCGCCCTGATTGAGGTGCGATTGGCCCCAACCCACCACCCGCCGGCATCGTCGCATATGGCGCTCGCGAGACGCCAGCCATGAGGGACCATCCGTCTGGAAACGCGCGGATGTATCAATCTCTGCACTGACCCGTTAGATCGTCGTGTGTGGCCCGTCTGGACTACTAGCCGCCCGGCGCGTATGCCGAGAGGAGCGCAGCTCGATGGTTCGGTTCCGGAGTCAGCCAGCTGGCCCGTGCCCGATCAGCGACGCCCCGGCCCACCCACCGGCGGACGACGCGTGTCTGGTTGCCGCCGCGCGGGCCGATCCCCGCGCGTTTGGTCCGTTGTATGAGCGGTACGTCGCGCTGGTATACCGGTACTGCTACATCCAACTCGGCGAGGCATCGGCCGCCGAGGACGTGACCAGTGAGGTCTTCCTCAAGGCGCTCGCCGGGCTGCGCGGTTTCCGTGACGGCAGCGTCGCGGCCTGGATGCTTCAGATCGCGCGCCACGCGGTCACGGACTCCTATCGCCGTCGCCGACCCACGGCGTCTATCGATGCGGTCGGTGAGTTGACCGACCCGTCGCCGACACCGGAGGCGGCCGCGGTCGTTCGCGCCGAACAGCGTGCCCTGCGCGCCGCATTGGCAGAGTTGCCGCCCGAGCAACACGCGGCCGTCGTGCTGCAACTCGCCGGTTGGTCGGGCGACCAAATCGCGACGGCGCTGGATCGAAGCCCGGCGGCGGTGTATATGCTTCGCGCCCGCGCCCTTGACCGGCTGGCGAAGGCACTGCGCCGCGGCGGTTGGACACTGGGAGATGTCGACGATGAACAGCGATAGCCCGCGCCGGCGCGGCCGGGGTCGATGGTTGCCGTCACTCCGTTCCCGCGAGAAGGTCCGTCAGGCAGCGGGCAGTGAGCTGCCGGGGCCGGACACCCTGGCACGCGCACTGGCTGGGCGTCTGTCGCCGCCCGAGCCGGATCGCGCCTTCGTGGAGGCGCTACGCCGCCGCCTCGATGTCGAGGCCGGACGCATGATCGCGACGGTTTCGACGGCTCGCTCGCGCCGGCCGCGGCGGAGTATGCCAACACGGCCGGTGCTGGCCGCGCTCGCGGTGATGGGCGCGGCGGCGGTACTCGCGTTTGTCTTCGGCGCCGTCCGTTTGCGTGACAATTCACGAGCGCTTGGCGCTGTTGAGGTGCTTGATCGGGCAAAGGCGGCGTCTGATTCATCGGAAGCGAGCTTCCGCACGTTCGTCGTGACGGAGCGGTCAGAGATCAACCCGGCTGGCGCGCCAGCCGGTGAGCAGGTCCGCGGCGAGATCAGCCGCTGGTACGCCGGCCCGAACCGTTGGCGGCGCGAGGTCAGCGCCACGGTCGTCGGGACCGACGGCCGGACGGTGAGCCGAACGGGGCTGACCTCCGTGAGTGATGGCGCGACAGTGTGGCTTCACCGCCAGCGCGACAACGTCGTGATGGCGCGGCCGTATGAAGTAGCGGCAAATCCTGGCGAGCTGGGGCCGTTCCCGGAGGTGACGGGGGGGCTTTCCAGCCTGCTGGAGCAGGTGGCACGCTGCTATACCCCGCATCTGCGCGGCAGCGACACCGTCGCGGGCCGGGCATCGTACGTCGTCGCGCTGGGGCCGCCCCGGTGTCCGGTCGCGACCGCCACGGCGACCGCGCCGCCCGAATCGTCGGAGTGGACGCTGTGGGTCGATAAGCAGACCTTCCTCATCCTTAAATCGGTGCAGGACATCGGTGGTCGCGCGATCGCGACGACAACCGTCACCAGCATTCGCTATGACGTATCGATTGACCCGGCTCGGTTCGCGTTCACTCCCCCGCCCGGAGCACGGGTGCGCGACGCGCGTCCCGCTCCGCCGGCCGGCAGTCCATTGGTCGTGCCCCCGCCGTGACGGCCGTGGCGCCCACGCCGCGCACGATTGTACGCTCGTGAAAGGAGTCCCCGATGCGGACCCATCTGATCGCTGGTCCGATCCGGCTCATGGTGCTCGCGTTCCTAATGTTGCTGGCCCTTAGTATGGCCGGCGCCGGTCGCCCTGCCGTCGTGTCGGCGGACGAAGCCGGCTGCGACGAGGACGTTGTCTGCCTCGCGGCGCCGTCCGAGGCGACCTCCGCGGCGGCGATCGGGCCGGCGGTCGCGGCGCCGTTGCCGCCCTCCCCACCCACGGTCTGCGGGTTGCGGTCCGGCGCCGTGGGCATCGCGGTGGCCGTGCCGGCGCCGCCACCGCCCTCCTGTACCCCCACGCGCGACCTCATCACCACGGTCAACCGCGCGAACATTCTGTACGCCCGCGCCCTGCGCACGCTCGACGGCTCGATATTAGGCGAAGCCTGGACAAGCGACGGGCTGGCCGAGCTGCTGCGCCAGATCGCGGCGTTACGCGATGGTGGGCGCTACGCCACACCACGCCTGCACACGATCTCCCTGACGTCAATGGATCTGGGACCCAATACGGCGACCGTGCGGACCACCGAGCGATGGACCTACCAGGAGCGCTGGCGGTTCTCGGGCGAGTTGGTGGCGGAGCAGGATCAATGGGCGCGGAACGATTACTATCTGGCCGTGCGCGGCGGAGTCTGGCGGGTCACGCGTAACGATGTCGCACTGATCCCCGCGCCCCAACCCACGCCGTCCGTGCGCGTCGAGACAGACGCCGACACGTACGCGCCCGGACAAACAGCCACGCTGACCATGACGAACGACAGCGGGGCGACGCTCGTGATTGATCTCGGTGAGAACTGCACCACCACCGCGCTTGAGCGCCAGCGCTGGGACGGCGGCTGGGAGTTGGCGGGCGAGGCGCCATGGGTGTGCCTGCCGACGATCCCACTACAGCCCGGCGGTCGCACCTCGCGCATCTTCGCGGTGTGGCAGCCGGGCACATACCGCCTGCGCGCCGGCTACCGTCCCTCCGGGCCAGGGAATTGGCCGCCGGCCGGCATGGCCTACTCGCGCGCCTTCGTGATACGCGAGACAGCGCCGGCGCCGGTCATTCGCGTCGCGTTGGACCGGGGCGCGTACGCACGGGGCAGCACGATCACGGCGGTGATAGCGAACGATGGCGTCGTGCCGGTGATGATCATCCGTACGCCCGAGTGCGAGATCACCACCGCCGAGCGGCAGACACCGTACGGATGGGAACCGGTGCGCGGCTGGCCGCGGCCGTGCGCGGAGGTGGTCGAGTATCTCATGCCCGGCGCGCGGCGCACCGATTGGATCGCGGCCGGCCCATTCGCGGGCGCGTACCGGATCGCCTTCTGGTACAGCCAGGAGGGCGGCCCGTGGGAGGTGGTGTACTCGGCGACATATAGCGTGCGATGAGGATAGACATGCGGTCACCGCTCGACCGCGCCGCGGCGACATCCCTCGAGCGATCACCACCCGTTACAGGCGAGAGGCCTACACTAAATCACGGGTAGGATTCCCGCCGTCCGGGTTGATCCACAGGCGGGTGTGACCGGCGGGCGCGGGGCGCCGGTGTTCCTGTCCCAAGTGTCTACCAGGCCGGCCGCCGCGGCCGGGTTCGCCCACTCTGCCTTTGGAGGACCGCTCCATGCGTCGCATGATTATCTCGTTGGCGCTCGCCGCCGCCTTGATTGCCGTGGGCATCCCGGCCGTCCACGGGCAGGGTCCGTCGGTGAGCGTGGCGCCGAGCGGCGGCAGCCAGTTCCAGTCGTTCACGTTCACCGGCAGCGGCTTCGTCCCGGGGGCAATCCTCACGGCGACGTTCCTGTCGCCGGATGGCGAGGAATTCGCCTACTACACCGGTTTCGAGCCGGCGGCGACCACGGCCGGGGCGGACGGCGCCTTCACCGTCACCGTCGTTCCGGCCGTTGATTTCGCCGGCGGCCGCGCCGGGCGGTGGCGCGCGTCGTTCTGCACCGCGATGGCTGCCGAGTGCTGGAGCCGCGAGTTCACCGTCTCCCAGTAGACGCCGCGCGGTGCGCTCCGTCGCGCCGTTAACTTCG
>JBBQJF010000262.1:0-7715 GCA_038325665.1 Dehalococcoidia bacterium
ATCGAATGCCGCGATCCATGGCGCTGGAGGGGCAGGATGGCAGTGATCTTCTGGCTGGTGGGCATCTTGGTTGGCGCGTCGCTGTTCGCGTGGGGCGCGGGCGCGGGCAGTGCGCTGCTCGCGGCCGCCGGTGTGCTGATAACGGTGCTCTCGATGGTGTACGGCGTCAAGGGCAGGAGTTCGTACACGCGCGGGCCGGAGCATTGATGGGGTGCGCCGCGGGTCACGCGTGGCATTGACCGTGGGCATTCAGCTTTGAGTCGTGAGTGCTCGGCAAGCGGGGAGCGGGCGCCGGGAGCGCGTACGGCCGCGCGGCGGAGCGCCGGCTCCGACGCGAGAACACACGGGCTGATCATGTGACAGCTCGCCACGGATCGCGCGCCGGTGGCGTACGGCGCTACCCCGGCGCTTGGAGCCAGGTCAGGCCGTTGACGTGATACCCGCCGACGACCACTTCCCAATGGAGGTGCGGACCCGTGGCGAGGCCGGTCGAGCCGACAGCGCCGATCGTCTCGCCCACCCGTACCTCTTGCCCCGGCTGCACCATGATCGCCGAGAGATGGAAGTATCCGGTGAACACCCCCGCGCCGTGGTCGATCACGATTCCGTTGCCGCGCACCGGCAGGCGCCGTGCGAGCGCGACCCGGCCGGACGCCGCCGCCTGGACCGGCGCCCCCGCGCCGGCGCCGAAGTCGACTCCCGAGTGCGAACCGGTCGCCGGGCCGCCGTTGTAGCTGCGTCGTGAGCCGAACACGTCCGTGATCGCCCCGCCCACCGGCCGTAGAAAGAATCCGTCCCACATCCGCGCCGGCGTGAAACCACCGTAGGCGGGAATCAGCACCGCCAGTTCGAGTTCAATCAATCCCGGTTCGAGCAGCGCCGACTCTGCCGGGGCGAGCACGATCGCCTCCACGGGAAAGCGGGCGGCGGTAATCGTGACCTCACCGGTCAGGGCGCGCGAGCCACCGCCGTCAAGCTCGACCAGCGCCGTGAGCGGGTAGACGCCGGGCGCATGCAGTTCGGTTTGGCCGACCCGTTGACCGGCGCCGATCAGCGCCAGCCAGCCGCCGCCATCCGCGACCGCGGGGTACGCGCGCCCCGCGAATTGCACCTGCACGCCGGTGATTCCCGCGCCCCGGACGATCGCGAACAGGCTATTGCCCTGTGGCACGGCGCTATCCGGCAGCGTCAGGCTCAGCGGTTCCGGTGGTGGAGTCGGGACCGGCGATGGCGCCACGGGCGCGGCGGCCGGCTCGGGTGTTGGTAGCTCGCCGGACGGCGGCTCGGCCTGGACGTCAATGGCAGCCTCACCGTCGCGCGTGCAGGCCGTGGAGAGCCGCGCGAGTACGAATCCGGCGGCCAGCAGGAAGGAGCGGCGCGAAAGGGTTGTGGGAACTGGCACGTCAACTCACTCGGCGGTTTGTCATGAGGACCGAGGGCGCGCCTCCAGTGTAGACCGTATCGGGCGGGCCGCGATACGCCGTCCGCGGGGGAGTCCTTCACGATCTTCTACAAAACTAGGCGGGGCTCGCGGGCCTGAGGCAGTTGGTGAGCCACGGGCAATCACATACCTCCATGGGACACCCGTCCCCGGAAAGAGTATGAGGGGCGCCGTGGAGCACGCATTATGCGCGCTCCACGGCAGGCAGCCGCTGCCAGCGCGTCATGCGCGCCCTGTTTCTCCCACGGACGACGGACCGCCGCACCCGGTGCTCGGTTGCGGCGATATCAGTGCCGAATTACACTAATCCATGACACATTATGAAGCTTGATGGTGACTATGGTTGCTGGCGCCGATACCCTCGTACGTCCCGTTGCTGACTCCCCCGCGGCCATCCCCGACCTGCGTGCGGTTGCGGGGGAAGTCATACGTGACTTGATCCGGCGCGACCCCGTGTTGTGGGAGCGCGTCCGGTTGGATCCGGCGCTACGACGTCAGTTCGGCTTCGACGCGGAGCTGGACGCACGGTAAGCGCGCGTTCCTCACGCCGCGTGCGCGGGCGTGCGCGACATCCGTGAGACACCTGACACCCGCCCCGGATGTGTAGCTGATGACGGCTCCCTTCGCGCACCAGCCTGTCTCCCTCTCACCGCCGGGGGCGCCGCGCCGGGGAACCGTGCCCTCGGCGCCCGGACTGACGATCGCGCGTTGGAATGACAACGAGTTGCTCTTCTTCGACCAGGAGCGGCGCGAGAGCTGGATCGTCTATCCACCGCGCACCGGGTATCGGTTTGTGCGCCGGGTAATCGCGGGCGGGACGCTGGTCGAGCGGCGACGCTGGTCCGTGATCGGCGGCGCCGAGGAGCACATCTTTACCGCCGCGACCGGATGCGCCGCCCACGGCCTCGACTGCGACGGACAGCGCGCGATTCAAGCCGCGGTCGACTCCGGCTTTAACCCATTTGCCTGACACCCTCCGCGGCTGACAATGACGACGATTGCCGCTCGTCGTGAATGCGCGGCGAGTCGGGATCACGATCGACGTATCGACGCCGGACATCTGGCCTTCCGCCTGCACCCGGGTTCTGGGCTACGACGGTGGGACAATTTGGGGCGTGGTGATCGCCGGCGTGGGAGAGCGCGTGGGCTGATGCGCCGCATACGCGAGAGTTCTCGGCGGTGAGCCGGCGGGATGGGAAGATATCCATGATCTACGAGGAGCGGCGGGTCGTGTTGCGGCGCGGCGCCTTGCCGGATTACCGGCAGATCCACCTCGACCGCGCGTGGCCGGCACTGCGATCAGTGGGCGCGCGGCCGTTGTGCCTGCTTAGCGGCCTGATCGGTCTACCGGCGGAGGAGACGTACAGCTTCACGGGTTATCGAGACATCGCGACGTGGGAAGATCTCCAGCAGGATGCGGTGGGGGCCGCGTCGCGCGAAGCGCTTGCCGAGCGCGCGGGCCTGATCGTGGAGGAGAGCGTGCGGCTGCTGCGTCCCAGTGACGAACGGCCCAATCCCGAGACGCCCGCGACCGACCGTCGCGCCGTGTATGGTATGCGCCGGTTCTCGATTCGCCCCGAGGACTGGCCTGACTTCCTGCGCTACTCGGCGGCGGGCGTGTGGGTGCGCATCGAAGCGCAGGATGCGCGCATCTTGGGACTGTTCCGTGACGCGGCAACCACCAACCCGCTCGGGGTGACATTGCTCACCGGCTATCACGGTGCCGCACATTGGGAGGCGACCCGCGGGTGGAGAGAACGCCCAGCGGCCATCGCCCCCGACCTGTGGGAGCTGGGCGCCCGCGCGGCGTCCGCCCGCAACGCGATCACGCTCAGCACCCATGTTTGCCTGATGAACGCGCACTGGCCCGAGGACTCGTAGCGGCCGACACTCAGCCGGGGGTAATCTCCTGCCGTGCTCCGGCATGGACGGGCCGCGACCCCCGGTCGCCGTCGCCGGCCCATCACACCGGCTCATGCGACGCCTGTTGCCGGTCGCTTTAAGTCGCTGCTGTCCCGGTGAGTATGCAATCTGCCGCCGGTGACGCGCTACACTGGTAAGGCGAGAACGGCGCGGCGCCGCGGCTCGTCATCCCGGGGAGTTATTCGACAGAATATGCACGTTCACGATCATGGGCAGCGTGGGGGCGAGGGTTCGCGGGCGCGGCGTCAGAAGGCGCTGGCATGGGCGCTTGCCGTCACCGGTGTGTTCGCGGTAGTGGAAGTGGCGGGCGGCTTGATCACCGGCTCGCTGGCGTTGATTGCCGACGCCGGCCACATGGTGGTTGACGTGCTGGCGCTCGGTCTCGGCCTGTTCGCCGCCTGGATGGCGGGCCGCCCGACCACGCCGCGCAAGACCTACGGCTACCACCGGGTCGAGATCCTGGCGGCGCTCGCCAATGGCGCGGTGCTGGTCGGCGTGGCGCTGTGGATCGCGTGGGAGGCGATCGGCCGGCTGTCCGATCCGCCCGTGGTGGAGTCGGGGCTGATGCTCGTGGTCGCGGCCGGCGGCCTGCTGGCGAACCTGATCGCGGCCGCGATTCTGTTGCGGAGCGGCAGCGACAATCTCAACGTGCGCGGGGCGCTGCTGGACACGCTCAGCGATGCGCTCGGCTCGGTGGGTGCAATCATTGCCGGCGTGGTGATGTACGCCACCGGCTGGCGGCAGGCCGACGCGGTCGCCTCGCTGGTGATCGCCGTGCTGATCCTGATCGGGTCATGGCGGCTGTTGCGTGAGACGGTTGACGTGCTGCTAGAGGGCACGCCGGCGCGAATCAGTATCCCCGAGTTGGAGCGGTCGATGCTGGCAGTTCCCGGCATCGCGACCGTACACGACATCCATGTATGGACGGTCACGTCGGGCTTTGTCGCGATGAGCGGGCATGCCGAGCTTGACGGCACACACGACACGCACAGCGTGCTCGACGCGGCCACGACCATGTTGTCGCGCCAGTTCGGCATCGCGCACATCACCATCCAGCCCGAGACCCGGCTGCATGCCTCCGACTGTTGCGAGGTCGTGTGTGAGCCGGAGCGCACCCGACCCGTCGCCACCACCGTCGCCCCACGGTAGCACGAGCGCGGCGCGTCACGCGATGGCGTGGCGGGTTGTCCAGTGCGAAATGCTCGGGTAGCATAAGGGGCGTGGATCGATCACCGATGGATGCCCGCGCCGGCGTAGCTCAGCGGTAGAGCAGCTGTTTCGTAAACAGCAGGTCTCCGGTTCGAATCCGGACGCCGGCTCCCCGATTCAGATTCAGAATCCCTCCGATTTCGGAGGGATTCTGCTGTTCTGACCACAATTTTGACCACAGTTTCGTGACCACCGTTCGCTGGACACGCGGTCGAGGCGCTCGGCGGCCCTGCGCTGCGGCTCCGGGGCCGTGTGCGTGTAGATATTGGGAGCGGCCTGTTGAAGACAATTAGGAATGCCGGCGTCTTGCCTCAGCTACGAATGTCACCCCGTGGGATCTCGTTGCCTCACGAAAGGTGGGACCCGACGGGAGCGGCCGCCGCACCCGCGACGGCTCGGAGCGGTACCGGGATGACCTGGTCAACGCGCACCTCCTCGCGGAGCCACTGATCATCGAAGGCAATGATCACACGCGCTCGCCACTCCACCAGGTCGATCAGATCTTTGACGCGACTACTCGGGCGCTGGCCGGGGTAGGTGCGGGTGTAGGCATGCACTTTCTCGGCGATATGCTGCTCCAGTGATATCGCTGGGACGTTGATGGGCGCGATCCCAGCGAAGCCGAGCAGATTCGGACCGCGCAGGACGTCCGCGGCGGTGAGCGGCGGATCGCTGAAACCGACATCGACGATGACGTCGTCGAACGGCCGGCCGGCGAGTTCAGCGGCGACGTGATACCGCACGGCGGCGCCCTCCAGCGCCGCGTCCAACCGGCCGGTCTTCTCGATGGCGAAATGGAAGTAGTCACTGAGATTGAGCGCCTGAACGGCGAGCAGATCGGCCGTCGCGGCCGCCTCGTTGTCCTGCCGCACGAGGTCCATATCCTTGGTCGTGCGGGACCGCGCGCCTAGGCGCAGGTCGAGGGCCAGCGCTCCTTTGAGCAGCCACCGGTCCGGGGCGACCACCAACAGGCGGGCCAGAAGACGGTCGAACACGACCAGCTTGCGCAACCGTACGAGGGAACTGCTTCCCTGCCGGCTCGTGGTGAGGAGCCGTTGCTCGAGCGCCGAGCGGAAGGCGCTCGCGGTCGCGTATCTCACCGGACGGCCTCCCGGAGGGCCTCGTCGATCAGGTGACCCACCCGCCGGCCACGCCCGCGGGCCCCCGCCTCAAGTTGCGGCGCGGTGGCCAGGCCTCGCTCCAGCGCCTGGGCGACCGCCCGCGCGACCTGCTCTGGTGCGGCGCCGGCCTCAGCCACATCGAGAATCGTGCGCGCTGCTGCCGTCAGCCGGATGCCATCGCGGGTCGCGATATCGCATGGCTGGAGCGGCCTGGTCGTGGTATGAATGATCTCGCCCGGCAGGTGGGGCAGGTGGCGCCGCGAGCGGGGCACGGTGAGGTGAACGGTCTCCGGGATAACGTCGCTCAGGCCGAGCAGGTCGAGGGCGCTGTCGTGCGAGACGATGGCGCGGTCCTTGCCGGCGGCAAGCCAGGCCGCCGTCACCTCTTCGCGGGGCGACGAGGGGTAGTTCCACAGGCGGTACAGCCCACGGCGCATCCGCAGGAATCGACCGCCGCGGGTATGGTGGGCAAGGAGATCCCAGGTGAACCCGCACCCCCGGGCCTGCGCGGCGGTGAAGTAGCCATGGTGCTCGGAGGCGACCGCGAACAGACAGCGATGGTCAGGTCCGGCCGGGAATACGTCACCCATACCTGGGATTCTACTCAATGTTTGGGTGACACGTCACGTTCAATCGAATTGGTACCTCGTGCATCAGCGTCCCGGCGCGAGATCACCCTCACCACCAATCGAAGCGCGGGTCCTTGAGATCGAGGGCGGGGCGCGGCTACCGCCGTGGCTAGCGCGCCAGACCTCCGCTGCCGTCCCGTGGCCGGCGGGGGTAGCTCGTGGTGCTCGACGGCAGCGGGTGGTTCCCGGGGAAGAGACCGATGATAACCGGCTTCTCGGCGCCGCCGGTAATCTGTGGGTCGGCCGGCAGGCTGTCCAACCAGAAACCTTCACCGAGACTGTAGAGGGACACCGGTTCTGGCGCGTCATCTCTCGGCCGCCGCGCCTGTCGACGATGTCCCGCGGTGTGTATCTCCCGTACGTCCAGGATGAGCAGGAAGGCGATGCCGTCCCGCGCGGTCGCGTAGAGATTGGACTGCTGCCACTATCGGGGCGTCCCGCGATAAACTCCGGCGGTATGGTGCGATCGATAGAGCGCGCCTCGCTTCCCGGCATGCCGGTTTACTCCCACGACCTCTCATAGCTGCCGACATGGCCGCGCTACCACGCATCGGAGGCTGCGCAGGTGACATGCCTGCTCCCTGCCTTGCCGCGGCCACGCCCGCGGGCCCAGGCAGGGCTTCACGTCGCTCGCCAGCCGAGCCTCGCCTCCTCGGCCACCGAACCGGAGTATCGAACGCTCGCGGGAGCGCGACCAGGGTCACCGCATCTCCTTTGTCCGCCCGTCGGGGTCCGGCCGCCGCCGCCACCTCGTTCGGGGAAGCGGTGACGGTGGCTGGGACGAGCGTCCACACCCGGTCGGTGTCCGTTACAATGGGCGCGACCAGATCGGCACCGCCGGCGAGCGCTGGCCCGTGTGCCACACGCGCCGCGTCCCGTGCATCGGTGACGGGGTTGAGCAGAGCCCCCGGAACATGGGCCCGACGGTGATGGCGATCCGGCACATGGGTTGCCGGCAGATGGGCATCCGCCGCTGCATCGCGCACGGTGACCGGCTCACGCATGGATCGCCCTCATCCGATCGAAGGAGGCCTCACCGCCGCGGTGGAGGCGCGCTCCTGTCCAGGGGGCGGAGGGCGCGGCCACGCTATCGATCCGCGTTGGTCCGGCCCTCCGCCCGGTGGATCGGCGGCGCGCGGCGGGCATGATGGTTCTATCACTACACAGTTCCTGGACAGACGGGCGCGTCGCCCGCCTGCCACCACGAGGAGAGCATCATGCAGGCGACCATTCCCGACCAGGCGGCCTCCCGCTTTCTCGACGTGCTCGTCATCGGCGCCGGTCAAGCCGGTCTTGCCACCGGCTATCACTTGCGCGACACGGGGCTACGGTACGAGCTGCTCGATGCCCACACGCGCGTGGGGGGGTGTTCAACGACAATTAGAATGGCTC